>CAADGY010000036.1 GCA_900696665.1 uncultured Acidobacteriota bacterium | reverse complement strand
TCATCGTGCTGGTAGATACCGCCGAGGGCGACCGCGGAATCGGGGTGCGTGAGGCCCAGATACCAGTGCACAACGTCCACCATGTGAACGAACAGTCCACCAGTCTGCCCACCAGTCGAAAAATCCCAATAGGCGAAGCGGTTGAAGTAACGCTTGGGGTCCCAGGGACGCTTTGGCAGCCAGCCTAGACAAGCATCCCAGTCTAGACCCGCGGGTTTCCGGTCCATGTCCGGGGGAACGGGAGTAAGGTATCCTCCATTGGCGTTCCAGATGGTGCGAACCATGTGGACGCGCCCTATGAGGCCGCTATCGAAGAATTTCTGTTTTGCCTCCTCGAAAACAGGCATACTCCGCTGCTGCACACCTACCTGGAGCACGCGCCTGGTGCCGCGTACGGCTTTGACAAGCTCGTGGCCCTGCTCTGGCAGGGATGTCATCGGCTTCTCGACATAGACGTCCTTACCCGCCTGGCAGGCGGCGACAGAAATCGGCGTGTGCAGATGATCGAAGGTGGCCACGATCACCGCATCCACGTCCGTCCGGTCCAGGAGCCGGCGATAGTCGGAATCCTTTTTCACGGGTGCGCCCGCAGTTTTCTCCGCTTCATCCCTGCGCCGGTCCCACGCATCGCTCACAGCCACCCACTCGATGCCGCCTACTTTGTTCGCGACCCGCATCAGATAGCTTCCGCGGTTTCCCGTTCCGATGATGCCCAGCCGGACGCGGTCGTTCGCGCCCAGCACACGTGTATAGGAAGCAGCCGAAATGGCGGATCCGACAAATGCCCTGCGGGATACGCTGGATGAAACCATGAGAACCTCCACCTTTGACCCGGCAGGGTCGCAGCGAGGCTATTTTATCAATTTCTACAGGTATTCGTACCTTTTTGACGTAAAGCTTGGATGTAAGCGGCCTTCAGGCGGAAACCGGAAGTCCTGCCGGCGTTCCCATGGAGAGCAGTCTTGCCCGCTCAAACGCGAGCAGCTCCCGTACAAAACGCTCGGGGTCTTCCCAATGAGGCGTATGGCCCGCGTCCACCCAGACGTTGAGGTAAGCGTGGGGAAGTAGCGCCGCGAGTTCCTCCTGATCGGCGCGTGAAAACATAGAGTCGCGGTTTCCCCAGACAACCATTACCGGGCAGCGGATGCCGGTGAAATCGAGCGGCGGGGTGTCGCTGGCCAGACCGGCGATGGCTGCCTGCCAGACACGCGCCGGAAGCTTACGGCTTTCGGCGATAGCGCGCTCGAGGAACTCCTCGGGAATGGGCGAGTGCATGCCGCTCATCTGGAAGTCACGGATGAAACCGGTATCTACAGGGTCGGTGAGTCCGGCTACCACTCCCGCCAGTGAAAGCACGGCATCGTTTCGTGATCTGGCAGCGGAGCCAATCAGCACCAGGCATGCCACTCGCCCCGTAGCCTTCAGCGCAATCCGCTGCGCGATGAAGCTCCCCATGGAGTGACCGATTACCGTCGCATCCGTAAGATCCAGTGTCTTCATGAACTGGAGTACATCCTGCACCATGTCCTCCAACGTAAATCCACCGTCAGCCGTACCCGAATTTCCATGTCCCCGCAAATCCAGTGCAATCGCGCGCAGGTCAGGTGGCAGGAGCGGCAGAATGCGGCTGAAGGAAAACCAGGAATCCGCGTAGCCATGTAAGAAAATCATCGGCCTGCCCTGCCCTGAGCCTTGTTCCGCATAGTGCAGAACCTGCCCGGAAGGAAGCATTTGTGTTCTGAAGGTCGGCATGGTGTATATTGGTCCCTCATTTTGGTACGCGGCAAAGCCCCGAAGGGTGGATCAGGTTCAGGGACAGCAACCTGCAAGGAACACTACACGTCTTCAACTCAGGACGAAGCCATGCCCGTCACTTGCCAGGCAGAATTCAAACACGCGGATCGCGCCCAACTGAGCCTGTTTGCTCCTATCGAAAAAAGGGCGCTGGTCTGGATGGCGCAACGCATGCCCGAGTGGGTGAGTTCGGATCATCTGACATTTCTTGGGTTCGCATCGATGCTGCTGGCAGGCCTTTCATACTGGGCAGCAAAGTGGAACTCCTACGCGCTTTTGCTGGTCGTGGTTTGGCTGGCAATCAACTGGTTCGGTGACAGCCTGGATGGCACGCTGGCGAGGGTACGCGACCGGCAACGTCCACGCTATGGTTTCTACGTCGACCACATCACCGATGCGTTCGGCACCTTCTTTCTGCTGGGCGGACTGGCGCTCTCCGGTTATATGAGCCCGCTCATTGCCCTGGGTTTGCTGATTGCATACTTCCTGCTTTCCATTGAGGTCTATCTGGCCACCTACACCATTGGCACTTTCCATCTCTCCTTCTGGAAGTTCAGTCCCACGGAGCTACGCATTCTGCTGGCCATCGGCAATGTCGCTTTACTATTCCGGCCGGTAGTCGAAGTGTTCGGGCGCAAGTATCTGCTGTTCGATATTGGTGGAATCTGCGGAATCGCGGGTATAGCGTTGATGGTTGTCACGTCCGCCCTGCGTCATACCCGAGCTTTGTATAACGCCGAGAGGCTTCCCTGATGCTTCTCGTGCGCTGGCTCAAGTTTAATGCAGTGGGGGGCCTCGGCATTGGGGTTCAGCTTGGAGCGCTGGCGCTTCTGGCGCGTGCGTGCGGCATCAATTATCTTGCCGCCACGATCATAGCGGTGGAAACGGCAGTGCTGCACAACTTCGCCTGGCACGAGCGGTACACCTGGGCCGACCGCACACGCGCTCCCGGCGGTTTTTGGGGGCGATTCGTACGATTTCACACCAGTAATGGGTTAATCTCGATTGCCGGAAATGCACTCTTAATGCGCCTTCTGGTGGGCGGCTTGCGCTGGAACTATCTGATAGCAAATCTGATTGCTATCGCCGCCTGCGGTTTACTCAACTTTGCGGCAGCCGAGTGGTTCGTTTTCCGGCGGCCTGTAAAGCTATTCTCGCATCTGCCGATAGCATCTGTGTGGACAGAAGGCGCGAACCCAGACTGGCGGCAAATCGAGCCGCCCTGCTGACTACTCTTACGGAGCCGTGTCTGAAAAGAAGCGGCACCATTGTCAACGTTTCAGGAAGGGGCATTAACGTTTCGCTCGAACAGCCGCTGCCTGTCGATGTCCCGGTACGCATCGATCTTGACGACACTCTGGCCTTGGGTGAAATTTGTTATTGCGAACCTACAGAGGGGCGATACTCCGTGGGGATTCAGGTGGACCAGATCCTCAACGGACTGGAGTCGCTGCTTCGGCTCAACGAGGCACTGCTCGGAGAAACACCTCGAGACTCTTCAGGAGGGAACTCCCCCGAGGCTGCTCACGCCCTTAAAGACGGACACCACCAGAACCAGAAGTAGGGTAATTAACAGCAGCAGTCCGATACGGTCGGCAAATCTACCTCTTCTTATGTCTTTTTGGATGAGGCGCTTCATATCCCCTCCCAGCGTCCTACCTATTGACGACGATCTTAGCGCAACGGTTTCAGAATGCAAGCGGGAAATCAAGTCCGCTTGTGTAAATGGTGCTCAGCCGTGAAATAAGTCTCCATTCGCGCTATTCTCGTGCGTGAATGGCAAAGCGCGTCGTGATCTTCGGCAGTGCGGGACAGCTCGGCGTTGAGCTGGTTCGCGAATTTTCTCGAAAGAATTATTCTGTCATGGGGTACGATCGGGCTACGGTTGATATCACCGACAGCTCAGCCGTCGAACGGGAGATAGCGGCGGCCGATCCGGAACTGGTGGTGAACGCCGCGGCCTACAATCAGGTGGATCTTGCCGAACAGGAACCTCAAGCAGCTTTTCTCGTGAACGCCCTGGCAGTCCGGAATATCGCCGTTGCATGCCGGCAAATCGATGCCCCCCTTGTTCATTTCTCCACGGATTACGTATTCGATGGAGTCGCGAAGCGGCCGTACAGTGAGGAGGACCGTCCCCATCCGCTGGGGGCTTATGCCGTTTCGAAGCTGGCGGGTGAGTTGTACGCCCGGGCTTATCTCGACAATGCGCTCATCATCCGGACCTCGGGAGTATTCGGTCCCGGTGGCTTGCATACGGCACGGAGCAATTTTGTCGAACTGATGTTACGGCTGTATTCGGCAGGGGGGCCCATCCGGGTAGTGGCAGATCATATCGCATCCCCCACCTATGCCCCTCAGCTTGCCCGGTGCACTGTCGAACTGGCGGAGGGCGGTCATTGCGGGGTTTTTCACGTTGGCGGTGGAACGCCAATTTCGTGGTTTGATTTTGCAGCCATGATCTTCCGGGCGGCCGGAATTTCCGATGCGCCCCTTCGTCCCACCAGCGAGCGCGAATACCGGACAGCGGCGAGACGTCCGAAGTATTCCGCTCTCAAGAACGCACGGCTCGAGCAGCTCGGTATGGGTTCGATGCCGTCCATCGGCGCCGCGTTGGATATGTATTTCGCCGCACGCCAAGCGGCCATCTCGTCCTGAATCATGCGTGGAACGCGCTCTGCCCGGTTGCCGCGGGCGGAACTCCTCGACAATGCCGGAGCCGCCGCCGCTTCCCGCAGCTTGGCGGATCTGGTTCGGATCAACCGGTACTTCGGCGGACACCGGACGATCCGGAGCACACTCCGGAAGCTTTTCGAGCCGGTGGATTCCTTTTCGGTGCTGGATGTGGGAGCCGGCTCGGGAGACAGCGCGGAGGCGATCCAATCCGCCTTTCCGAATGCCCGGGTAGCTTCGCTCGACTACCGTCTTTCACACCTGCGATTAGCATCAGGGCTCAGGGTGGTTGCCAGTGCGTTCCTGCTTCCTTTCCGTCCGAAGGCCTTTGACGTCGTTTTCTGTTCTCTCTTTCTGCATCATTTCGATGAGGCGCAGATTCTTGAGCTTCTGAAGAATTTCGGCGCCCTCGCGCGGAAGGTGGTGGTCGCCGTCGACCTGGAGCGCCACTGGTTCGCCCGCCGCTTCCTGCCCGCGACGAATATCTTTTTTTCCTGGCATGAAATTACGCTGCACGATGGTCCGGTTTCGGTTGAATCGGGTTTCCTGCCGGACGAGCTTTCAGACCTGGCGCGCACGGCGGGGCTGCGGGAGGTGCAGGTGCGCCGCCATTTGCCCTGGTTCCGGCTATCGATGAGCGCGCGCCCGTAATGCGCTATAGTCGGCCTGTGAAGCCATTCCGTCTTGCTATCTTCGGGCTGCTGCTGGCCGCGATCGCTTTGGGCATATACCTGTATCCTCCTGCCCGGCTCGCTGCGCTGGTCGTAGCCGGCCGCAGCCCGGTTTGCCCATTTGCACAGGCAATCAAGAGCGCGGATAACCTCAAACGGCAGATCGCGATTAAGGACCGCATCCTGGGGGCAAGCAAGCTGCTCGAAACCGACCCTGACGGATACCGCCTGTGGGAGACGCCCAAGGGCCGCTACTGGATTCCCAAGGGAAGCGATTATGTCCTTCCGTTTAACCTGGCCGAGCAGGAGCGCCAGATCTATGGCGCCGGAGAACGCGGCGTTCAGAAGGGCGATATTGTCCTGGATTGCGGTGCAAACATCGGCGTCTACACCCGGGAAGCCCTCGAAGCCGGGGCGTCCAAAGTGATAGCCATCGAACCGGCTCCCGAAAATATCGAGTGTCTGAATCGCAATTTCAGGGTGGAGATTGCGGCGGGCCGCGTTATCGTCTACCCAAAGGGCGTTTGGCATAAAGACGACTTCCTGACGATGCACGTTGATCCGCACAACTCGGCCGCCGACAGTTTTCTGATCGAGCGCGAAGGTTCCGTGGAAGTTGCACGGCTGCCCCTGACCACGATCGACAAACTTGTAGAGGAGCTGAAGCTCAGCAGGGTCGATTTCATAAAAATGGACATCGAGGGCGCGGAACCGAATGCCTTGATCGGCGGGCGCCAGACTCTGGCGAAGTTCCATCCTCGCCTGGCGCTCTCGGCCTATCATGCCCCGGATCACCCCGAAAAAATCCCGGCGCTGGTCACCGCCGCGTGGCCGGGATACCGTATGGAATGTGGTCCATGCGCCGAGGCGAACGGCGGCATCCGCCCGGACATTCTGTACTTTTACTAGGAGGAGAAAATTAGCGGCGGGCTCATCCATGTCGTCGGCGGAGGGCTGGCAGGATGCGCCGCCGCGCTAACAGCATGTAGAGCCGGCGCAGAGGTACGGCTTTATGAGCGCTCCGCGCTGCCGCGCCATAAGGTGTGCGGCGAGTTTCTCTCGCCCGGCATCCTCCCCCAACTAGAGCAACTCGGTCTGCTCGAATCTTTTCTGGCTGCGGAACCGGCTCGTATCCACAGGATGGTGCTGAACTACGGCCGTGTGGAGAAGACAGCAAAGCTGCCAGACACCGCATACGGCCTGAGCCGGTTCGTACTGGACAAACTGCTCTACGACGCGGCAGTATCGGCAGGCGCGCAAGCGGCCGGCGCATCTGCCCCGCCGGGCGTGGCACCAGTGGTTCTGGCCACCGGCAGGCGGGCGGTCGCACCCCGCGGCAAGCGGCTTTTCGGCTTTAAGTCACACTATCGCGGACCGGTTGGCGACGCCGTGGAACTCTATTTCTTCAGAGGCGGCTACGTGGGCGTGAGCCCCGTTGAATCAGGCCTGACGAATATTTGTGGACTGGCATCGGAGGACATTCTACGAAATTGGAATTTTCGGTTTGATGACCTCGTGGCATCGGTTCCAACGCTAAACCGGAGAATATCGCCGTTAACTCGCGAGATGGGCTGGCTGAGCACCGGACCCCTGGTATTCCGAACGGAGTCGCGCAAAAACCCGGTTGAAGGACTCTACCCCGCGGGTGATGCCCTGGCGTTTATCGACCCATTCACAGGCTCTGGTATGCTAATCGCCGTCACAACCGGGAGCATGGCAGGCTCGGCGGCGGCACAGAACCTGCCGGTGCGTGACTATTTGCAAAAATGCGCCGGGTTGCTGAACCGGCCTTTCGAATTTTCTTCCATCTTCCGGCGGGTTCTTACCGCGGGCGTTCCCTCGCTTCTGGCAAGACTCACACCCGGAGTACTGCTTTACCGCCTGACTCGTCCCCGGTTGTCTTAGCCTGAGCACAAAAGAAAAGGGCAGGCCGAAACCTGCCCCTTCGTTGTAATCCGGTTTGGATCCTCTCGTACTACTCAATATCGCGGCTTCGCTTCTTGCGATTCCGCTTCCGCGCGAGCGCCTCTTTTACACGGCGCTTCTCACCCGGTTTTAAGTAGAACGAGTGTCTCTTGATTTCTTTAATGATGTCCTCTTGCTGAACTTTGCGTTTGAACCGCCGCAAGGCGCTTTCGAGGGTTTCACCATCCTGCACATGGACTTCTGCCAAATGTCTTCACCCCCTTTTCGCGCTGGCCAGCCATAGATTGAATCTCTTCCATCATCGAGGGCGCTATATCTGGAAGTCAAGTTGCTAAGGCTTAACCACCGAGCCGTCCATGGCCCGATCAGTCCCATATGCGCCGCCGTTCTTCATCTCGCCAAGTGGGTATTTAGACGCGAGTTGCTCCTGAATATCGACCCCGATACCTGGCTTCTCACTGCCGTACAAATAGCCACGCCTTATTTGTGCCGTGCCGGGCATCATCTCGTGAACCACCGGCGGAAACCCGTTCTCTTCCTGGATTCCAAAACCGGTGCTGGAGATGTCCACATGGTAGCTGGCCATCTGGTTCACCGGGTCGTTTTCGCCGCCCTCCTGAAAAGCCGTTTTCACGCCGCAGATCTCACATAGCGTGGCTATTTTTTTCGCCGCTGTAATCCCGCCGATCGCCGACACGCGGCACCGGATGAAATCGATCAGCCGTTCGAAGACCAGGGGCAGGTATTCATAAGGGTGCGAGAAGACTTCGCCCACGGCTTGGGGTGTTGAGCAGACGCTGCGAATGTTCTTGTACCAGGCGATCTGTTCGGGAGGTAACACGTCTTCGATGAACAGCATCTGGAAAGGCTGCATGCGCCGCGAAAACTCGACGGCATTTGTCCCGGTCAAATGAGAATGCACATCGTGGCACAGCTTGGGACCGAAGCCAACCTTCGATCGAATGTAGTCGAAGAGGGGCGGAATCGTCTCCACATAGAGTTCTTCGTCAAATGCAGGCCCGCTGTAGCCTCCCTCGGGGCGGCTGCCTTCCCCGGGCGGAATAAAGCCTCCGCCGCCGTAGTTTCCTCCGTACTGAACACGGATAAAACGGTAGCCGTTTTCTATGGATTTGCGGACGCCCTCGACGGCTGACTCCCTGTCTGGGCCTGCTGCATGGTCGTAGCAGGGAACCGCGTCGCGCGCTTTACCGCCGAGCAATTCATAGACGGGCATTCCCGCACGCTTGCCCTTGATGTCCCATAGCGCCATGTCCATCGCGCTCAATACGTTGTTGTTGATCGGGCCGTTACGCCAATACGTGCGTACGTGCGCGCTTTGCCACAGATCCTCAATCCGGTTCGGATCTTTTCCGATGAGCCACGGCTTCAGGTGCTTCTCGAGCGCGGCGATCACGGCATGAGTCTGGTAGTGATTGCCTGCCGAACCGATGCCATACAGGCCGGGCTCGCTGGTAATAATCTTCAGGAACACCCAACGGTACCTTCCACCGCCACTCGTCGGGATTACCTTCACGTCTTTGATCGTCAGCGCGGGAAGGCCACGGATGTTCTTTTCGTATTGTTGGGCCGCGGCGGCCGATATCGCGGGCGCGCCAAGTATCCCTTTCCAGAAGTCTCTACGTTCCATAATGAGTTCCCCGGACTCCTCAGGATCGTATCAAATGCGGTGCGGGTCGCAGCTTCCGCCACAGACTGCTAGACTATTGTCACAAGCTGGAGGGACGATGAAGCACTCACAAACCATCGCCATCGGCGTTGCCGTTGCCTGTGCGCTGTTCGCTCAAACGCCGCCGAAGACGCATTTGAAGGTCGGAGACATGGCCCCGGATTTTACCCTGCCGTCCACCACGGGTAAACCAGTGACGTTGTCGGCCTTCCGCGGTCAAAAGAACGTCGTCCTCGCGTTCTACCCGGCGGCATTCACTGGTGGCTGCACGAGGGAGATGCAAGCCTATCAGTTAGGCCTGGACAAGTTCACCGGCGCCGGCACGGAGGTGTTCGGTGTCAGCACCGACAATACTCCATCCCAAAGGCGCTTTGCGGAAGACCTCAAGGTGAAGTTCCCGATGCTGAGCGACTTTGCCACGCGTGAGGTTTCGCGAAAGTTTGGGGTCCTGATGCCCGAGCGCGGCATTGCCAACCGGGCAACCTTTGTGATTGACAAAGAGGGCCGCATCCAACACATTGAAGAAGGTTCCGCCGCTATCGACATCACGGGAGCGGCAAATGCCTGTAGCCGGTTATCGCGCCGGTGAGTTCCCTGCCGGCCGATGCTCAGGGCCGTGTCGGGAATATGTTGTACAATCTGGAACGCCAAAGGATTCGAGGAGCTTTGGCCTATTCCGCCGAGTAAAGGAAAACAGATGGAAAAGCTGGCGCAAAACATACAAGAAGCTTTTCTAAACAATGCGCGCAAAGAGAAGATCTTTCTGACCATTTATCTCATGAGCGGTGTGAAGCTGTCCGGCAGAATTAAAAGTTTCGACAAGTACTCGCTCATTCTGGAGTCCAATAGCCAGGAGCAGTTGATTTTCAAACATGCAATTTCAACCGTTGTAATCTCCAAGCCCACCCATGCCGGCTCCCATACAACAGTGGCCACCGGAACGGGTGTTCCCCACGCTCCCTCACCCGGCGCACCAGCAGATTCTGTGGAGGGTTGAATTTCAGCGGCAGCGAACCCGGCTAAGGAGAGAGCAGTACTGGTTGGCCTCCACATAAAGGACCGCCAGTTGCGGCGTGCCGAGGCTGTCGCGAGTGTACTCGATTACACACCCGAGGAATCGCTCGACGAACTTACTTCGCTGGCTATCAGTGCCGGGGCCGAAGTAGTGGAACGTGTCGTTCAATCGCGTCCGCGCATGGATGCGGCCACTCTCGTCGGTTCAGGAAAAGTTGATGAGCTTGCCGCGCTCGTCCGGGCGTATTCAGCCGGCGTTGTCCTATTTGACCAGGAACTGACGCCCACACAACAGAGAAACCTGGAACGGGCGCTGCAGGCTAAGGTTGTGGACCGCACACAATTGATTCTGGACATCTTTGCGCGAAGAGCACACACCCGTGAGGGGCAGTTGCAGGTGGAACTGGCCCAGCTCAACTACCTGCTCCCGCGCCTGGCCGGCCGCGGCACGGAGATGTCTCGCCTCGGCGCTGGCATTGGAACCAGGGGGCCCGGTGAAACACAATTGGAAACAGACCGGCGGCGGATTTTTCGCCGCATCCGGAAAATCGAGGGCGATCTCGATAGTGTTCGTGCCGGACGTTCCACGCAGCGGCAAAAAAGGCGATCGGTGCCGCTGGCCACCATTGCCCTGGTCGGATACACGAATGCCGGTAAATCGACTTTGTTTAACCGATTAACCGGAGCGGGAGTGCTGGCCGATGCCAGAATGTTCGCCACGCTCGACCCTACGGTACGCGCGATTGCCTTGCCGTCCAACCGGCGCGCGCTGCTGAGCGACACGGTCGGTTTTATCCGCAATCTACCGACAACTCTGGTGCGGGCCTTCCGCGCCACGCTCGAAGAGGTCACCGAAGCAGCATTGCTGTTACACGTGATCGACGCCTCGTCGGTGCACGCTGCCCAGCAGACACAGCACGTTTTTGAAGTTCTCTCTGATATCGGCGCCGGAGCCACTGCCCAGATTGTGGTCCTGAATAAGGCGGATCGCCTCGGGGGCGCCGTTTCCAATGCAGCCGCAGCCGCGCGGCGCATTACAGGCAGCGATGTTTCCGCGCCTGCCGTTGCGGTCTCCGCCACTTCCGGCCTGGGCATTCCGGATCTGATCGCGACGATCGACGAGGCGCTTCCGGGCGACCCCGTTTCTCGCGCTCTGTTCCGGTTTCCGGTCAGTGAAGGCGCCGGAATCAACTACCTGTATGAGCATGGGCGCGTGACAGGCCGGGAGGACACAGACGATTACTGCGAGATTACAGCGGACGTCACAGCGGCGGTGCGCCAGCGGCTGCAGCGTTATTTGGTCCCGGAATGAAAGCGATGCGTTTTCAATGTAAAACCGGTACGCGACGGTTAGCAAACCAGTTGCACCGGGGTTTATAGTTGAGTGGACGGATGAATCTGCCGAATCTCCTGACGCTGCTCCGAATTTTCTTTGTCCCGCTGTTGGTAGCGGCGCTGGTTCAGGAGAACCGAACACACGAAATCCTGGGAGTACCAGTAACAAATGCCTTTCTGGCGCTGGGGATCTTCCTGGCCGCGGCCGCCACAGATATGCTGGATGGCTATCTAGCGCGCCGCTGGAAGCAGATCACTACGGTCGGCACTCTGCTGGACCCTGTCGCTGATAAGCTTCTGGTGTCCTCAGCCTTGATCTCCCTGGTGGAAGTGCGGGTTGTCTCAAGCTGGATGGTCATCCTCATCATTGGCCGCGAATTCGCCGTTTCCGGTTTACGAAGCATCGCCGCGGCGGAAGGCTACACGATTCGGGCGAGCGAGCTCGGAAAAACCAAGATGGCCACCCAGGTAGTGGCCATCTCTTTGTTAATGCTGAGCGTACAGTGGCCAGTTCTCAGCGGAGCCGCCAGTCTTTCCATGTGGGCCGTAGTAATCTTTGCCGTACTCTCGGCAGCCGATTACTTCCGCAAATTCTGGCGAAAAGTGGATGTCCAAGTGAAAGCGCGGCGGCGGCGGGAACTGTTGGAACTCGCCCGGAAACGCCGGAAGGCTCAGCGTGCCGCTGCAGCGGAATCCCGTGCGGGCGTAAAGCCGTTAGGCTAGATGCGCATCTCTCTGATGTTAGAATCTCTCCTGGAAGCTAGCCTTGGCCGGTGCCGGGCCTGGTCTTCAAAACCAGTGTGCGGCGCGACGAGTGTCGCGGGTGGGTTCGACTCCCACTAGCTTCCGCCAGCCGGGTGAAAGATTCATGTCCCACTGGCAAACCGATCGGTATCTTGCGTTTTGGTCAGTAATGCCGCCGCAAGCGGAGACGTCAAAATCCACGAAGTCAGTCCCGCGGTGTCCGTCCTTGATGGAGCGGGCACTCTACTGGGCGCAATTCCGCCTGTCGCTCCGGGCCAAGTACCGCAGCACCGCGCCCAAGACGGCCATGTAATGTAGCCATGATTGGAATGATTCGGCAGGAACTGCTGCCGGGGATCAAAGAGCAGGCACAGTTCGAATCTCCTGAGGCTGGCTGTTGGGGGCATCCCGGAGCGCTGCCCGGCGGTTCCTACTCTTTCCACTTTCAAGATCTTCTGCCACGACATCAGGCATTGGAACCTGTGGCGAATTCCCGGGAAACGTTGGTGTCGCGGTGCTACCGGGAGGACATCCGGATCAAATCGCTTGCCGCCCCGTGGTCTGCCGCGACCAGATCGCATAGGCAATCAAACCCGCCAGCACGGTCGCGAATCCATACAGGATGAATGTGATGCCGGATGTTGCGAAGATGTAGACCCAACCAAGCAGAGCGATGACGCTCGGAATGGGATACAGCCAAATCCGGAACGGGCGTTCAATGTCCGGGCGGTGTTTCCGGATGTAGTGAACGGCGAAAATCTGGCCGATGAACTGAATCAAAATGCGCGCCGTCATCAATGCGGAGATCACCGAGCTCAGGTCCAACAGGCTTGCCGCAGCCGACAGAATGCCAACGACGAGCAACGAAATATAGGGGAATTCGCTGCGCGGGTGCAGTTTTGCGAACACGCGGAAGAAATGGCCGTCGAGCGCGGCAGCATACGGAATTCTGCTATAGCCCAGCAGCAGGGCGAATACGGAGGAGAACGCGGACCATAAAATCAGGACCGTGATGGCGCTGCCTGCCCAACCGCCGTAAATACGCTCCATGAACTCGGAGGCCACATAACTGGAGTTCATCGCCTCCCGCCAGGGGATCACGCCGATCACACTCAGCGTGATGCAGAAATTGATGGATGAAACCGCGACCACGGAAATGATGATGGAGCGCGGTATCACGCGCTCCGGATTTCGAACTTCACCACCAACGTTACAGATTCCGAAGTAACCGAGGCAGTTGTACATGGCAAGGAGCATGGCCGAGCCCAGGCCCATCGCAAACCCGGTCGAGAAGCCGAAAGCGTTCGGGGGAAATTCGAATGCCAACTCCGGGTTGAAATTAAACAATCCGGTGACAATCACCCATCCCACGGTGATGAGCATTCCCGCCCACAACACCACGACTGTTTTTCCGATTGCTGTAATGCCGCGATAAAGCAGAACGACGGCTACCACGCCCACCAATAGACCAACGATCCTGGTATGCAAAGGATCCATCCCGCGCCAGAAGTAACCGAAATACTGGGCAAACCCGATGTAGCCGGAAGCGATCTCCAGCGGTCCGCTGAAGATGAACTGCCAGATAAAGAGAAACGGCAGAACGCGCCCCAGCCTGGTTTTCCGGAACGCCTCCAGCAGGTAGACAAAAGTGCCGCCCGCACCCGGCATCGCCGCCGCGAGTTCAGCCCAGATGAGGCCGTCGCACAGCGCCAGCACCGCGCCGAGCACCCAGCCCAATAGCGCCTGCGGCCCGCCCATCGACGCCAGCAGCAGCGGGATCGTGATGAACGGCCCGATCCCCACCATGTTGCTCATGTTCAACGCGGTCGCCTGTAGTAATCCCAGACTCCGGACCAGTCCATATTTCTCTTTGATATACTCGTGCTCGCCCTGCTGTTCGTTGGTAGCCAAGCTGTCCAGTTCCTCCGTGTTAACGGCGCGCTTCTATTACTTCGCCCTTCTTGAGCAACTGGACGATAACGCGCCTCCGGCCGAAGCGCCGCGCTTCTTTCGAATCGGGGATATAGATATCGATGTGACGGCCGTTTACCCTCGCGCCTGTATCGATGACATGATAGGTGCCGGAATAGCTGCCCGCACCGGTCACACGGATGAGGGAACCAAGCGGAAGCACATCAGGATCGGCTGCTACAGTGCCCTCCTCGGATTCGAGTCCGGACGCCGAGATTCCGTCCTGCGAATGTGCGGTTGCGATGAAAGTCCGCGGTGGATGCGTGTTTCCCTTCTTCGAGGCGGGAGCTTCCGCGACTACGGCCGCGGAGCTTAGGGCCATAGCGAATGCAAGCCCCCGGATGATCCGTCGTGCCAAATTCGCCATTCGCCCATCCTAACCTCTTTCCTGTCCCGGTACAAAATTCGAAGCGGACGGGTGCGCGACATGAAAGTGGAAGTCATGCTGCCCGACGGCCCTCCCAATAGTCTTCAAAGCGAGCGTTGAGGTGACAGCAGCGGAGGGCCAGGATGGCGTTGGCGCCCCGGAGAGTCCAGAACATT
>CAADGY010000035.1 GCA_900696665.1 uncultured Acidobacteriota bacterium | reverse complement strand
CGCCGTTGCTGGATTCGCTGGGCAGAACTCCACGGCTGCGACATCGAATGCGCGTTCTTCGACGTGCCTCTCGAGGAATGCCTCCGGCGCAATGCCGCGCGCGAACGCGTGGTACCTGAAGCCGCCATGCGGGCCATGGCCGCGCGCCTCGTTCCACCCTCGGTGGCCGAAGGCTTCTCGCGCGTGCGCGTTTACACCTCCAGCGCGATCATCTGATGCCCTTCGAGCCTCGGCAGCGTGAAATGCACGCGCCCGTCGCGCACCGTGTGCGCCAGCACCGCGCCCTCCGGCGCCGTCACCACCCGCTTCACCGCGCGCGCCACCTTCGCCGACACCTTCACCTCATGCAGCGGAATCACGTCTTCGATCACGTCCAGCGTCTGCCCCCGCCGCTCGGGAATCGAATGCAGCAGGTGCACCACGTATCGCGAAGGCTGCTCGTTCAGCATCGCCATCAATGTGGACGGCCCTTCCGCGCGCAGAACCGGGTCCGGCAACTGCCTCCGCAACGCCGCCCCCACCATTGCCTTCACCCACCGCGGCGCATTCACCTGGTACTGCTCGAACACCGGGTGCATGAAGTAGATGTTCCTCCCGTTGCCCACTATGCCCGGATACCCCGCCGGCTTGCCCGACGAAGGCGTGTGCCGGTGTGAGCAGAAATGATCCGCCGTCCTGTTGAAGTACGGCGCGCGCACATCCACCTCCACAATCGCTCCAGGCCGCGGCTTCACCTGCTTGCCCTTCAGGTACATGACCATTTCAGTCTGCGGCAATTCCACGCCGAAGGCCCCGCGCGGCACCAGAAAATCCGGGCTGAACGGCGCATCGCCCACCAGGTCCACACCCAATGACGGCAGCACGAAACGCTCGCCCTTCGGATCCAGCCCCGATTCGTAACTCGCCAGCAGCGCGCCGCCCTTTTGGACAAAGGCTTCGAGCTTCGCCGCCAACGCCTCATTCACCGGAATGCGGTCCGGCAGCACGAGCACGCGGTAGCCCGCAAAATCCGACTTTGAATCCAACACGTCGAACTGCACGCGCAACTCGGTCAGCATCCGCACCGCGCCCCAGCACGCCGCGGGCAGCGCGCGCGAGCCCGGGGTGATGAACTCCTCCGGATTCAGCACGCCCACGTCGCTCACCGGCTTCGCGTCCACACACCACGGTTCCTTCTTTTCGACCTGCGCGAACGTGTGCCCGATCAGTTCATACGTCGCCGCGTCCAGCCGTCCCGACGGGTGCAACTGATCCCCAATCGAACACTTCGCCCCCAGCGCCAGCATCAGGCTGCATTCAAAGTCGAGCGCCGCCTGGTTTTTCAGCGAATGAAAATCGCCCCACGACGTGTGAAACTTGCCCGTCATGCCCAGCGCCTCAATGCCCAGCTTCCGCACATACCGCTGCTTCAACGGAAAATCCAGATAACCCCAGCCCCCGCTCGGCAGCGACTCCAGTTCAAAGTGCGTGTAAGCGGACTGCACCGGCCGGTGCCGCGGCCCAATGTGCCCCGCGTTGTAGAACACCGACACGTTCTTGTTGATGCCATGGACGAACGCCGTCGTGTCGCGCTTCCATTGATTGATGCGCTCCACCGCGAACGCCCGCCGCCGCTCCTCGTTGCGCGGATCCACGCCGGCTTTGCGCATCGCAACCCGGCAGACGGCGCAGTGGCAGTCGCGCGGCTGCACAATATCGAAAAACACTCCGTCCACTGGCACCGCATCGAACAGATCCTTCACGTGCGCCTTCAGAAATTCGCCGTAGCCTGTGAACACGCACATGTTGCGGTAGAAGCCCGGCTCATTGATCGGCGTCCCCGTCGGCTGGCCCTTCTCATCCAGCACCCACCATTCGGGGTTGTGGACCGATGAGTAGTAATCCCACTGCACGGTCGTGTAAATCGGCACGCGGATGTTGCGCTTGTGGCACGCCTCGATCTGCTCCTTCAGCAGATTCCGCTTCATGTGCGGATGGCGGCGCTCGGGATTCGTCTTCGTGTCGTAATAGATCATCCCGTGGTGGCAGCGCGCGAAACACGTAATCGAATTCACCCGCGCCTTCTCGACCGCGGCGGCAAACTGCTCCGGATCGAACGCCGCGCCGATCCCTTCGATCTGCTCGCTGGTGTGGAAGTCCAGATGCACCTGCCGGAACCGCAGCGGCAGCATCTGGTTAAGCGGCGGCACGCTCGCGTCAGCGGGCGCCCCGCTTTGAGCCTGCAGAAGAGAAGCGGCAGCGGCGCTGCCCGCAAGAAAGTTCCGGCGCGTTGTAGGCATATCGTTCCCTATTCTATTGCGGCGGAGGGGCGCTTGCTTCCGTTGTCCCTTTGTGGTTCACTTTCGCCTCAGGAGGCGGCAGTCAGAGTGCCGCCGAAGAAAGGATGCAACCCATGAAGTTCATGGTGACCTGGTCAATTCCTCCCGCGGCGTACCGGGAGGCGGTAAGCCGTTTTCTTGCCACTGGCGCGGTTCCGCCCGCAGGCGTGAAAAGTCTGGGCCGGTATCACGCGGTAGACATCAGCAGCGGCTTCCACCTCGTGGAAGCGGACAATCCAGCACCGTTGTATGAGCATGCTGCGCAGTGGGCGGATGTTCTGACAATTCGGATTGTTCCCGTGCTCGAGGACGATGAGATCGGGAAGGTGTTGAGCAAGCTCTACGGCAAGTAGACGCAGGATGCCCATGCGGCTGCGGTGAAGTGGCCGCATGGGTTTTTCGCGACCAGGCACGACAACAGGAAATTGGTTGACGAAGTGCTAGCCTCGTAGGCATGGCCGGCGAACTTCCCAGCCGAATCACGGCGAACCCCGATGTCTGCTTTGGCAAACCGTGTATCCGGGGCACCCGCATCTGGGTTTCACTGCTTCTCGATTTTCTTGCCAACGGGTCCACCGTGGAAGACCTGCTCGAAGAGTATCCGCAGTTGACCCGCGAAGACGTTGCCGCCGCTGTTCTCTACGGCCGCCAATCGGACAGTTAAGCTACACTGCCAGTAATCATGGCAACGCCGCTCCCCATTGGTCTGAATACCTACTGCCTCCGCTCCCTCCGCTGGAACGACCGCCAGCTGCTCGACTACGCCGCCGCCCAGAAAATGGACGTCATCTTCCTCCAGGATTCCCTCGATCCGCGCACGAAGGACCAGGCGCACTGGGCTGAGGTCAAGCGCTGGTCCGAAGAACTGGGGCTGAAACTGGAAACCGGCGGCGGCGGCGTTTTTCCAAAATCGCCGGAATTGTTTCAAGCATCTGTCGACAACATTGTTTACAACGCGCGGCGTGCCGCGGCGATGGGCTCGAAGATCATCCGCATGGTCTGCTTCGGCCAGCGCTCGTCCATGCCTCCCGGCCCGGCGCTGCGGCACCTCGAAACGATGGTGAAGCTCCTGAAGGCCGCGAAATCGCAAGTCGAAGACCTCGGCGTCCGCCCGGCCATCGAAGTCCACAAGGACTTCCAGGCCTGGGAGTTCAAGCAGATGATCGAGGCGGCGGGGCGCGACTACGCTGGCATCTACCTCGACACCGGCAACCCGGTCTTCGTCCACGAGCACCCGATGACCACCATCGAGACCCTCGCCGAATACGCCGTCACCTTCCACCTGCGCGATTCGGTGGTTTACGAACACCCAAAGGGCATCGCCGTCCAATGGGTGCCGCTCGGCGAGGGCAACGTGGACTTCCCCGCCCTGCTGAAGCGCTTCCGCGAACTCTGCCCGCGCGAGGTCAGCGTCATCATCAAGCCCATCACCGGGCGCTTGCCGGCAATCCTCCCGGTGAACGACTCCGCCTACTGGGACTCCTATCCCCAAGCCCGCGCAAGCGAGTACGCGCAGTTCCTGCAACTCGCGAAATCCGGCGGACCGTATGAGAAATACATGCTCATCGAAGACGCCCCCGGTAAACCCGCCGGGATCGTTCCGCTCGTCCAGGCGCAGCAAAAAGAACACCTCGAACGCAGCATCGCCTACGGTAAGAAAGTGCTGGATTTGGGCCGGCGCTGGCGATCCTAGGCCGTATACTGAAGTTGATGCCCGACTTCGACAGAATCACGCGGGATCCCGCCGTGATGAGCGGCAAGCCCTGCATCCGGGGGATGCGTGTCACTGTCGGTCTGGTCGTGACGCTTGTGGCCGCGGGCCATTCCTGGGCTGAAATCCTGGACCTCTATCCGTACCTCGAGGAAGAAGACATTCGGCAGGCACTGGCCTACGCGGCGTGGCGGGTCAGCGAGATGGAAACACCCCTTCCGGCCGCATGAAGATCCTGGTTGATGTCTGCCTGACGCCTGCCTGGACCGATTTCTTGCATGCTCACGGCTACGAGGTGAAACACTGGTCCGCGACCGGCCTGCCCTCTGCCAAAGACGAGGAAATCGTCGAATTCGCTGCCACGCACGGTTACACGATCCTGACCTACGATCTGGATTTTGGGTCCATACTGGCGCACAGGAATTCCCAATTTCCAAGCGTCGTCCAGCCTCGATACCTGGATCCGG
>CAADGY010000034.1 GCA_900696665.1 uncultured Acidobacteriota bacterium | reverse complement strand
TGCCATGTTCCTGCAGCAACTGGGTCCGGAGTGGCTCGCCGCAATCCCGGATCTTCCCCGCCGTCTGGAGGCCGATCCGCCGGCGCGAGTGGCGGACATTGGCTGTGGTGTGGGGTGGTCCAGCATCGGCATCGCAAAGCACTATCCAAAAGCGCTGGTGGACGGATTCGACATGGATCCCTCTTCCATTGCCTTGGCACAGACCTATGCGCGGCAATACGGCGTGACGGACCGGGTCAGCTTCCAGTGCCGGGATGCCGGCGATTCGAACCTGGCGGGAACTTACGACCTGATCGTTGCGCTGGAATGCGTGCACGATATGGCTAATCCGGTGGAGGCGCTCCGGAACATGCGCCGGCTGGTTCGGGATGATGGTTTTGTACTGGTGATGGATGAGCGTGTGAGCGAGCAGTTCCGGCCGGACGCGGGCGACGTCGAGCGATTGATGTACGGCTGGAGCGTGTTGCACTGTCTGCCGTCGGGCATGATATGCGATGGAGCGGGAACGGGCACCGTTATGCGGCCTGCCACGTTGCAGCGCTATGCCCGCGCTGCCGGTTTCAAGGAGATAGAGATCTTGCAGGTGGACCACATGTTCTTCCGGTTTTACCGGCTCATGTTCTGATGGGGCACAGTAGAATTCCGGGAGGCTTCTTTCCCGGCCTCAAGTAGAGCGATAATGCGATCCACGTCGAACACCGCGCCACCCCAGGTTCCACCGCTGGCATCCTGAAGCGCGGCCCATAGCCGGGTTTCGGGAGGAAGCGCAGGATCCGGCGCAAGTCCGGGGTTGGGCGGTCGGGATGCGAGAACGCGCGCACCTTCTTCTTTCGCAATCGGGTGGCGCATATCGCCCGTGAAATCGGCGGAGCCTTCCAGGCGGTTTCGATCGACGGCGATCTCGATGCGATCTCCATCCCGCAATTTCCCCAGCGGTCCGCCGGCTAACGCCTCCGGAGATACATGCCCGATGCAAGCGCCGGTCGAAACGCCGCTAAAGCGGGCATCCGTCAGCAGCGCCACGTGTTTGCCGAACGGAAGGTGCTTGAGCGCGGAGGTTAGTTGGTAAGTCTCCTCCATGCCGGAGCCCATGGGACCCCGGCCCGCGAGCACCAGCACGTCTCCTGCTTGAATAGCGCCCGACTTGAGGGCGGCGACGGCGTCCCGTTCGGTCGTAAACACACGAGCCGGACCGGTCTTGCGGTATACGCCATCCTCGTCGACTACATCCGGATCTATCGCTGTGGCTTTTATTACCGCGCCTTCGGGGGCCAGGTTGCCGCCGACGAAACAGACGGTGGACGTGAGGCCGCGCCGGCGGGCGGTGTCGGGGTCCATGATGACATCGTCCGGATCGACTCCGTCACGCTCCTTCAATACCGCTCGCAAACGCGCACGGCGTTCGGAATGCTCCCACCAGTCGAGCATGGTTCCGAGTGTCTCCCCCGAGGCGGTCAATGCGTCGAGTTCCAGCAGCCCGGCGCGCCTCAGGTGCAGCATCACTTCCGGCACACCACCCGCAAGGAACACCTGTATGGTTGGGTGGTTGCGCGGGCCGTTCGGAAGCACGTCCACCAGGCGTGGGACCCCCCGGTTGACTGCGGCCCAGTCCTCGACGGACGGACGGTGCAACGCGCCGGAATAAGCGATGGCGGGCAGATGCATCAAGAGATTCGTCGAGCCACCAAAGGCCGCGTGCGTGACCATCGCGTTCCGCACGGAGGCGGACGTTAGCAACTTCGACATAGTGAGGCCCTGCGCTTCAAGCACAAGCACCGCCCGCGCGGAACGGCGCGCCATATCGAGCCAGAGCGGGTGGCCGGATGGCGCAAGCGCGGAATGCGTCAGTGACATCCCAAGCGCTTCTCCAACCACCTGTGAAGTGGCTGCCGTTCCCAGGAACTGGCATCCCCCGCCCGGCGAAGCGCACGCCCGGCATCCCATTTCAGCCGCGTGCTCGAGTGTGATCTGACCGTGCGCATAGCGGGCTCCGATGGTTTGCACCAGGCCCGCATCTTCGCCCTCTTCGGGCAGCAGCGTAACTCCTCCGGGAACCAGGATGCAGGGTAAGCCGCGCGTCGCTGCCAGCGCCATCATCATCGCCGGCAAGCCTTTGTCACAGGTGGCTACGCCGATGACCGCGCTGCGCGTGGGGAGCGACCGGATCTGACGGCGGAAGATGGTGGCGGCGTCGTTCCGGTAGGGCAGGCTGTCGAACATCCCCGTCGTGCCTTGCGTACGCCCGTCGCATGGGTCCGTGCAATAGGCTGCGAAAGGCACCGCGTCCAGGTCTTTCAATTCGCGAGCCGCGGCTTCCATCAGCAAGCCCACTTCCCAGTGCCCGCTATGATAGCCGAGAGCGATCGGGGTCCCGTCCGGGGCGCGTATGCCTCCGTGTGTGCTCAGGATCAGAACTTCTTTGCCGCCGAGCTTCGCCGGGTCCCAGCCCATCCCCGCATTCATGGTCCAGCCGAAAAGGTCGCCGGACGGCCGCGTCAGTAGCATCTCCTCCGTCAGCGGCAGCGCTCCTTCCGGTCCGCTGGCTTTCGAGCGGATGTCATAGATCGAGGGGTCGCCGGTGTCGAGCACCGACTCGATAGATATTTGTTGCCGTGCCATCAAATGCCTATTCGATCAGGCTTTGATAGCATACTGCAATGTCTTCTACTCGCCGCTGTTTTCTGGGTGCGATGACGGCGGCATCCTGCCAGCGGGTGATGGGCGCCAACGACAGGGTGCGGGTCGGGTTCATCGGTTATGGGCTGATCGGAGCACAGCACGTATTCGATTTCAAAAATCAGAAAGACTGCGATCCCGCGGCAATGTGCGACGTATACCAGCCGCGCATGGAGCAGGGCATAGCGGCCTGCGGGGGCGCGGCCAAGGGTTACCGCGATTTTCGCAAGCTGCTGGATGACACTTCCCTCGATGCCGTGGTGATTTCCACACCGGATCACTGGCACGCTCCGATGGCGATTCTGGCCTGTGCCGCCGGTAAAGATGTATATGTTGAAAAGCCGCTGACGCTTTTCATCCGCGAGGGCCGCTGGCTGGTAACCGCCGCCCGCCGTTACAACCGGGTAGTGCAGGTTGGCACACAGCAGCGTAGTGGGCTTCATTACCAGGAAGCGCTGGGGTTGCTCCGGAGTGGCGTTATCGGCAGGATTCACAGCGTGCGCATGGCGTCGTTCCGCAATGTGATGCCCGGTTTCGGCAGGCCGGCAGGCGGCGCGCCGCCGAACGATCTCGACTACGACTTATGGCTCGGCCCCGCTCCACACAGGCCGTATAGCCCACATCGTGCCTTATATCATTTCCGGTGGTTCTGGGATTACTCAGGTGGGCAGATGACTAATCTGGGAGCACACCAGGTTGACATCCTGCAGTGGGTCCTGGAGCTGAACGGGCCCACCGCGGTTTCGTCGGCGGGAGGACGGTTCGCGCTGGAAGACGACGGCGAAACTCCCGACACGCAGGACGCGATTTTCGAGTATCCGGGCCTCACTGCCGTGTGGTCGCATCGCGAAGCCAGCGCCGGGAATGGTGTGCCGGCTCTCGAGTTCTGCGGAACCAAGGGAAGCATGATTGTTTTGCGATCCGGCTTCGAAGTTTTCGCGGACGTGAAAAGAAACCCAGAGGACGCTATACCCGTATTTCAGGGTACGCCGGCGGGTGGTCCGAAGCGCGGCACCCCGGCAAATGCATACTGGACAACGCCCATGAAGAAGCCGGGGTCCTCTGCCCAACAGCTTGATCTGCATGTCCGAAACTTCCTCGATTGCGTGAAATCGCGGCAGAAACCCATCGCGGATGTGGAGGAGGGGCACCGCACTGCCACCACGTGCCACCTGGCGAACATCTCCCTGCGCACTGGGCGGAAGATCCGATGGGATCCGATTCGCGAGCAGATTACCGGCGATGGTGACGCCAGCGCCATGCTGGAGAGGCCCTATCGCGAGCCCTGGGCCGGAATCATCGGGAGCTTGAGGTTATGACACGGCGCGAGCTGCTGCTGTCGGGTTCAAGCGCCGCCCTATTGTGCGCTCAGAACCCTCGTGTGCGGATCGGCATCGCGACGACGTGCTACCGGGCTGCCCGGCGCCCCAAAGACACCATTGGGTTCCTCGAATTCGTCCACGCCGCCGGTGGCGGCGGCATTCAGGCGAGTCTCTCGTCCCTGGATCCTGTTTATCTGACCAGGCTGCGCCGCCGCGCGGAAGAGCTCGACATGTACGTGGAAGTGATGGTGGACCTTCCACACGCCGACACTACACCGTTCGAGCGAACGGTTCAAGCGGCCAAATACGCCGGCGCGCTTTGTATGCGCGCGGCGTGCCTGAGCGGGCGGCGGTACGAAACGTTTGACAGCCTCGGCCAATGGAAGGAGTTTGTTGCCCGTTCACATGACTCCCTGCGCCAGGCTGCCCGGATCGTTGAAAAACGCCGGATACCGATAGCCGTCGAAAATCACAAGGACTGGACCGCCGACGAGCTCGAATCGCTCATGAAGCAGTACGGCAGCGATTATCTGGGCGTGTGCCTGGACACCGGAAATAACATCGCCCTGTTGGACGATCCCATGGAAGTTGTTGAACGGCTCGCGCCCTACGCGTTTTCGACACACATCAAAGATATGGCGGTCGATGCTTACCCGGATGGCTTTCTGCTGTCGGAGGTTCCGGTGGGGGAAGGCATTCTGGATATGAAGCGGATCGCCGCCGGTGTCCAACGCGCGCGTCCGAAGACCAGGCTGACGCTTGAAATGATCACCAGAAATCCTCTGCCCGTGCCATGTCTGACGGATAGGTATTGGGCGACCTTTCCCGGGAACCGGCGCTCCTGTCTGGAGCGGACAATGAGGATGGTGAAGGAGCGCCGTTCAGACCTGCCGAGGTTAGACGGTTTGGACGACGACGCGCAGCACAAGCTCGAAGATAGCAACGTCACGCGCTCTTTGCGGTATTTCGGGAATGGGTAGCGCCCTCCGTGCTAACGTGGTTCTTTCCCTATGAACCACCAACCGAAACCGCTTGTCGCCGTTATCATGGGCAGCAAGTCCGATTGGGACGTTATGCGGCAGACGGTGGATACGCTCACACGTTTCGATGTGCCTCACGAATGCCGCGTGCTCTCAGCCCATCGCACGCCGGCGGCAACGGCGGAGTATGTTTCGGGCGTCGAGTCGCGCGGCGTTGAGGTCGTGATCGCCGCGGCCGGCGGAGCGGCTCACCTGGCCGGAGTCGCCGCGGCCCACACCATTCTGCCGGTGCTCGGAGTTCCCATGGAGAGCGCGTCCCTGAAAGGACTGGATTCCCTGCTTTCCACGGTGCAGATGCCGGGGGGGATCCCTGTCGGAACGCTCGCCATCGGCAAGGCGGGCGCAACAAATGCGGCCTTGCTGGCGGTGGCGATCCTCGGCGTGAAGCGGCCTGAACTCCGCGATAAGCTCCGCCGTTTCCGCGAAGAGCAGGCCAACAAGATCCTGTCGGAAACGCTGGCTTGATCGGCGATAATCGTAAGCGGGAGTTGTCGTCCCCGCACTGAATCATAATCATGAAGATCTGTTATCTGGACGCATTCTCGGGCATCAGCGGCGATATGACCGTCGCCGCGTTGATTGACGCCGGCGCCGATGCAAAGACACTGATCGAGTGTTTGGATTCGCTCGAAACGGGAGCGTCTTTTAAAGTCGAGAAAACGAAACGCCGGGGCATCGCTGCTTCGAAGTTCCACGTGGAGGTCGAGGATACCCGGGCGCACCGGCACCTGCCGCAAATTTTGCGAATGATTGAGCGTGCAAAGCTCCCGGACGGAGCGCGTGAACAGGCAGCGGCCATTTTTCAAAAACTGGGTGAAGCCGAGGCAAGCGTCCATTGGGTTCCCATCGAAAAAGTTCACTTCCATGAGGTGGGCGCGGTGGATTCCATCTGCGACATTGTAGGAGCAGCCGTCGGGTTTCGCCTGCTTGATGTAAGCCAGGTGTACTGCTCGCCGGTGAATGTCGGCAGTGGGACGGTCCACACGGAGCATGGCGTGCTCCCCGTGCCGGCGCCCGCTACGGCAAAGCTGCTTTCCGGAAAACCAGTGTATTCGCGGGGCCCGGAAGTTGAATTGACAACCCCCACGGGAGCGGCCATCGCCACAACGCTCGCCGCCGGGTTCGGTCCGATGCCTCCAATGAGAATTTCCTCGGTGGGATATGGCGCCGGCGATCTGGAATTTAAGGAGCATGCGAACGTGTTGCGCATCCTGATCGGCGAAGCCTCGCAAGCGACCGAGGCAACCACCGTGGCGGTGATCGAGGCCAATATCGACGACGCCAGCCCGCAGATGCTGGGCTATGCGATGGAGCGGTTATTCGAAAACGGCGCTCTCGACGTAACCATGACACCGCTGTTCATGAAGAAGAACCGGCCGGGCACCCTGCTGAGCGTGATCGCGCGCCCGGAAGACCGCGAGCGCCTCTGCGGCCTGGTATTCGCCGAGACGCCGACACTGGGACTGCGGGTTTATGCGGCGGAGCGGCGTGTCGAAGAACGTAAGATCGTGGAAGTGGACACTGCGCACGGTAAAGTCCGGATGAAGGTGTCGGGTGCGGGTTTTGCCGCGCCCGAGTACGAAGACTGCCGCAGGCTCGCATCGGAAAAGGGAATTCCATTGAGGGTGGTGCTGGCGGACGCCACCAACGCATATCTGAATAAGAGATGAAATATTACCTCACGACTCCGATCTACTACGTCAACGCTGCTCCGCACATTGGGCATGCCTACACTACCATCGTTGCCGACCTGGTGCGGCGCTTTAAACGGATGCAAGGCTATGACGCCATTTTGACGACGGGTTCCGACGAGCATGGTGTGAACGTGGAGCGTGCCGCACACCGGGCCGGCAAGAGCACCAAGGAGTTTTGCGACGTCATTTCAGAGGAGTTCCGTGTCCAATGGGAGCGCTTGGGGCTGGGTATAGACCGCTTTCAGCGCACGACCAGTCCTCAGCACGCCAAGGTGGTTCAGGATCTTTTCGAGCGCTGCCGCCGGAACGGCTATGTCTACAAGGGCTCCTACACCGGACAGTATTGCCCGTTCGACAACCTGTACGTGAACGATGCCAAGCCTGGCGACCCGTGTCCCGATTGCGGCCGCCCCACCGAAACCGTTACGGAGGAGAACTTCTTCTTCAAACTGTCGGCGTTCGCGGACCGTCTGCTTGAGCTTTACGACACGCAGCCGGATTTTATACAGCCCGCCACGCGGCGCAATGAAGTGATCGCATTCGTAAAGCAAGGGCTCCAGGATCTGTCCATCACTCGAACGAACATCAAGTGGGGCATTCCGGTCGAGGGGGAGGCCCCCCACGTTTTCTATGTCTGGTTCGATGCGCTTAGCACCTATATGAGCGCGGTTGAGGGCGAAGGGCTCTGGCCGGCGGACCTCCATCTGATCGGCAAGGAAATCGTGCGGTTCCATGCCATCTACTGGCCCACTTTTTTGTGGGCTGCCGGGCTGGAGCTTCCGAAGCGCATTTATGCTCACGGCTGGCTGCTGTTTGAAAGCGACAAGATGTCGAAGTCGCGCGGCAATATCGTGCGGGCCATTCCCATCAGCCAGGTGATGGGCGTCGACGCGCTACGCTACTTTCTACTACGCGAAATAGTGTTCGGGCAGGATGGCAGTTTCAGCTATGACGCGCTGGTGGGCCGGTACAACTCGGACCTGGCGAACGGACTGGGAAATCTCGCAAGCCGGACCCTGAGCATGATTCATCAATACCGCGGCGGCGCTGTGCCATCGGCAACCCCGGCAGCATCTTCCGCTGTCGCGACACAGGCTGGCGATACGATCGCGGCCGTGATCGCGGCGTTTGAAAATTTCGAGTTTTCGAAAGGGTTGGAGACGCTCTGGTCGCTGCTGTCGGTCGTAGACCGGTTCATCGTCGAAAAAGCGCCATGGGTTCTCGCCAAGAAGGAAGACGAAGCGTCACAGGCGGTTTTGAATGAGACGCTCTACACGGCCGCGGAAGTTCTCCGCATTGCAACGGTACTGCTTGCGCCGGTGCTTCCGGAATCCGCCGCACGCATCTGGCGGCAACTGGGCATGACGCAGCCCCTGGAGGAGGTTCGGTTTACCGGCCTGAGATGGGGACAACTCGCCGCGGGCCAGAAGATCGGCGAAGCCACCGCTGTGTTTCCACGCATCGACGCTAGGCCGGCCATTGGCAAGATGCGCGAGCTGGAAAAGCAGGAGACGGCGCGGCAGGCCGCCCTGTTCGGAAAGACCGCGCCGGAGGCCCCCACAGCGGCTCCGCCGCAAGGCGACGGCACGATCACCATCGACGACTTTTCCAAAATCGATCTGCGCGTTGGAGAGGTGCGTTCGGCCGAGCGCGTGAAAGGCGCGGACAAACTGCTCCACATGATGATCGATATCGGAGAAGAGCGGCCCCGCAGCATCGTCGCGGGAATCGCGCAGGCTTATACGCCGGAGCAAATGGTGGGCAGGAAGGTCGTCATCGTAGCGAATTTGCAGCCGCGCAAACTCCGCGGCATCGAATCGCAAGGCATGATTGTAGCAGCGTCGCTCGCTGATGGCGCCCCGGTCTTGGCAGGGTTTCTCGAAGACGTGCCTATTGGAGCACGCCTGAAGTGAGTCTTACCGACACTCATTGCCACCTTGATGACGAAAAGTTCGACTCCGACCGCGATGCCGCCATCGAGCGAGCCCTGGAAGCTGGTGTGACGCAAATCGTCGCCGTCGGAACGGGCGATGGGCCTCCGGACCTGGAGTCCGGTATCCGGCTGGCCGACGCACATCGAAATGTGTACGCCACGGTGGGAGTGCACCCGCACGACGCGAGCAAAGCCGATGATGGCAGCCTCCGCCGGCTGGAGGAGTTGTTAAAGCACGAAAAGGTAATAGCGATCGGGGAGATTGGCCTCGATTATCACTACGATTTCTCGCCGCGCGACCGGCAGCGGGCCGTGTTCGTGGAGCAGATGCGAATCGCACGGGACGCGCGGAAACCCATCGTGATTCACACACGCGAGGCCTGGGACGACACGCTTGCCTTGCTCGCAGAGCATTGGGCGCCATCTCGCCTTGGCGGCATCATGCACTGCTTTACAGGTGGAACAGCGCAGGCGGCACAGTGTCTTCAACTCGGCTTTCATCTGAGCTTCGCCGGAATCCTGACCTTTCCAAAAGCGGTGGAGATCCGCGAAGCGGCGGCCATGTGCCCAATGGAACGGCTGCTGGTGGAGACAGACGCACCCTATCTTGCCCCGATCCCGCACCGGGGCAAACGCAACGAGCCCGCGTTCGTTGTACATACCGCACAGGTGTTGGCCGGCTTGCGCGGACTCACCTTCGAGGAAGTCGCACGGCTTACCACGCACAATTTTAGCCGGCTCTGTTTGCCAGAGAATCGGGACAGCGGGTACACTGAAACCATTCCATGGGATTCAGCAAGCTAGGGCAGTCTTTCACCGCTAGGGAAATCCTGGATCTGGTTCGGGAAGATCTGCGGAAGGTAGAGAGGGAGATCAGTCTCGAATCCGTCGCCTCGGTCGATGCCATTACCACGATCGGCAAGTACTTGCAGGACGGCGGCGGGAAGCGGCTACGCCCCACTCTCCTCTTGCTGGCATGCAGGCTTTTCGGCGAGCCGCCCGAGAGCGCTATCCGTCTTGCCGCGGTTATCGAGATCATCCACACGGCGACACTGGTCCACGACGATGTCATCGATATCGCCAAGACGCGCCGCGGCAGGCCCTCCCCGAACGTGATTTGGGGCAATCACACTTCCGTGCTCGCGGGAGACTGGCTGTATATGCAGGCCTTTCAGATGGCCCTTCGCGAGCGCAGCTTCCATGTTTTAGACCTGCTGATCGGCCTCACTCAGATGATGGTGGAAGGCGAACTGCTACAACTGGATCGCATCCGGAAAATCGATATCTCGGAAGCGGATTACATGGAGCTGGTCGATCGGAAGACAGCCAGTTTGTTTTCCGTCGCGGCCCGGCTCGGGGCGATTACTGCCGGGGCGGACGACGTTTCCGAAGCCCGCTTGGGCGAATACGGATGGAGCCTCGGCATTGCATTTCAACTCGTGGACGATGTTCTCGATTTTACCGCCGACGAATCTGTGCTGGGAAAACCCGTCGGAAACGATCTTCGGGAAGGCAAAGTGACGCTGCCGCTCATTTACGCGCTGGAACAGGCGAGCGGTTCCGAGCGCGAACTGGTCGGAACTGTTCTGGCCGATGCGAGCTACCACCACGTGCCATTCTCAACCATTCTCGAGCTCATCGAGCGCCACGACGGCATCTCGCGAGTCAAAGCGCGCGCGCAGATGTTTACGGATAAGGCGCGCTCCATTGCAATGGGGTTTCCCGAATCGCCATATCAGCGGGCGCTCGTGGCCCTAACGGACCTCGTCACCGAGCGTGATTACTGAGAAGTAGTGAAGACCCGGCGTGAATGGTTGACCGGCGGCGGCTCCCTGTTGGGAGCGGCGGCGAGTGCGTTCGCATCTCAGAAGCGGGGTGGCCGCAGGCCGCGCATTTTGCTCCGCGGCTCCTGGCAGAGTGTGAACATCGGCGATATCGGGCACACACCCGGAGCACTCTCTCTACTGAACAAGCACTTCCCCGATGCCGAGGTCACGCTGTGGCCGGGACGGCTGGATCAGGCGTCGCGGAACCTGCTGACGCAGAACTATCCGGATCTGAAGATCGTGGAGGGAGCGGTGGGGACGGACGGGCGTCCAACGCCGGAGTTGGCGCGTGCGTGGGCGGAGACCGGCCTGTATCTTAGCGGGTCCGGCTCTGGATTCCCCGCGAGCGCGCACGCCGTCGCATTTCACAAGGCGACCGGCAAGCCGGTCGGGGTGTTTGGCGTCAGCACAGACCCGATCTCGGGCATTGGAGAGGGAAGAGAGCCAGAGGGCGGCACGCTGCGGGAGTTGCGCACGAAAGCGCTGCGGCTGCCGCCCGGACACTTGCCCGCTGATCTGCGATACATCATCGATCGCGCTGCGTTCTTCTTCTGCCGTGACACAATTTCGCGGGACTATCTTCGGGCGCAGAAAATAAGGACGCCGATTCTCGAGTTCGGGCCCGATACCCAACTCGGCATGCATATTCGCGATGATGCGAAGGGACTGGCGTACCTGAAAGTAAGCGGGCTCGAAGAAGGGCGCTTCATTTGCGTCATCCCGAGGCTCCGCTACACGCCGTATTACCGCATCTACGGCACGGCGCGCACTCCGGCGGATGATATCAGAGATGCTATCAACTCGCGCACGACCGAAGCGGACCATGCCAAGCTGCGCGAGATGATCATCTCTTACGTGAAGAACACGGGGAACCGCGTGCTCGCGTGTCCGGAGATGACTTATCAGGTCGAACTGGCGAAGGCGGTTCTGGTCGATCCTCTGCCCGATGCGATCAGGAAGAACGTGGTGTGGCGGGACAGCTTCTGGCTGCCCGACGAAGCCGCGTCTATCTATGCGCGCGCGCAGGCGGTGATCAGTGTGGAATGCCATTCCCCGCTGATCGCGCTGTGCAACGGAACACCGGCGATGTACGTGCGGCAGCCCACCGATACCTGCAAGGGCCAGATGTATCGTGATTTCGGCGCGGAGAGGTGGATCTTCGAGATCGAGGAGACCGGTGGGGACGAGCTGTGGTCGCGGGTGGCGGAGATTGTGAAAGATCCACCAAAGGCAAGGGCTCGTGTCCGGTCAATTCTGTCCGGGATCGAGGACCGGCAGAAGCGGATGGTTGCTGCTGTACGAGCAGCCTTCTGAGCCGCTTCACAACGCGAATTCGATTCCCTGTGCCAAGGGAAGATCACCGGACCAGTTGATGGTGACTGTCTGGCGGCGCATATAGGTTTTCCAGGCGTCACTACCCGCCTCGCGCCCTCCCCCCGTTTCCTTTTCTCCGCCGAAGGCTCCTCCAATTTCGGCGCCACTGGTGCCGATGTTCACGTTGGCAATGCCGCAGTCGCTGCCCCGGGCGCTGAGAAAGGTCTCGGCGGAGATCAGGTTCGTAGTGAAAATCGATGAAGAAAGCCCTTGCGGTACATCGTTGTGCCACTCGATGGCTTCATCGAGCGTGTCGAATTCAATCAGGTATAACACCGGCGCGAAGAGTTCTTCTTTCAGAATCGGCATCTCCGGCCGTGCTTTGACGAGCGTGGGTTCGACGTAGCACCCGCCTGCCCGGTCCAGCACTTTGCCGCCGAAAATCACCTCGCCGCCCTGCTCCCGCGCACGCGCGAGGCCCTCCATCATGTCCTTCACGGCAGCACGGTTGATCAGAGGACCCATCAGCGTATCGGCGTGCAAGGGATCCCCTATGCGGATCTGCCCGTAGACGTTCAGAAGCTTGCCTGTCAGTTTTGACGCTATGCCTTTCTGCAGAAAGAGCCGCCGGATGGTTGTGCAACGCTGGCCCGCGGTTCCAACGGCGCCGAAAAGCACCGCCCGTAAAGTGAGGTCGAGGTTCGCATCGTCCATCACGATCACACCGTTGTTGCCGCCTAGTTCGAGGAGTGTGCGTCCCAGGCGATTGCCCACTGCCTCCTGAACGCGGTACCCCATCGACGTGGAGCCCGTCGCGCTGATCAGCGGGAACCGCCGGTCTTTTGACATGCGCTCGCCAACAACCGAACTCTTGCCGATTACGAGATTGAATACTCCCCGCCAGCCATGACGCTCGAGCACGCGGTTACAGATATTCTGAACGGCAATGGCGCAGAGCGGCGTTTCCGAAGATGGCTTCCAGACGACACAGTCGCCGCAAACGGCGGCGATCATGGCATTCCAAGCCCAAACGGCCACAGGGAAATTAAAGGAGGTGATGACACCCACCGGTCCCAGCGGATGCCACTGCTCGTACATCCGGTGGCCAGGCCGCTCGCTGTGCATGGAAAGTCCATAAAGCTGGCGCGAGAGACCGGCGGCAAAATCCGCGATGTCGATCATTTCCTGCACCTCCCCCTTGCCCTCCGGGAGAATCTTGCCCATTTCGAGCGACACCAGCGCGCCCAAGTCGTCTTTCGCCCGGCGCAGCCCATCGGCGATATCACGGATAATCTGGCCGCGTTGCGGAGCTGGCAGCAGGCGCCAATCGTGAAAAGCATCGGCGGCGTGCCATACCACCTCGTCGTATTCTTCTTCGGCGGCCATCCGCACCCGCGCGATTTCCTTGCCGTCGTGAGGACTCAAAGAGATGAGTTCGCCCCCTTCGGGCTTGGGAATCCACTCGCCCCAGCACGCACCGGAGTGGATGCCCTCGATTCCAAGCCGTTGGAGAAGGCCGCGGCCGGGCGGCGAACCGGACGCCTCCGCTTGTACTTCTTTCACGTTGTCAGAGCCAGCCATTCGAAAAGCCCTCCGCGTCCGCTGCCAATGCAAAAAGGGCCGGATTTCTCCGGCCCCTCGAATTTCACTTTACCGCCATGTCAGAACATGTACAACGGCGTGCCCGGAGACGGCGTGTCGCTGCCGGCGCCGACCGGTTGAGGCTCGGCTTCCTTGTTCAGTTGCCGGCAGAAGATGCCGGTCTCGCCAAGGTAAACTTCCAACTCGGCCGGCCGGGGCAGCGACCCCTGTATCAAGGCTTCCGATAACGGATCTTCGATGTACTTCTGAAGCGCCCGCCGCAACGGACGCGCGCCGTAACTGCGGTCAGCGCAGGTCTTTTCCAGAATGTACCGGGCTGCTTCGGGCGCCAACCGGATGGTAATCTGCTTGTCCACCAGGTTGTCGTTGATCTGACGCACCAGCAGATCAATGATCTTGATCAGGTCGTCGTCCGTCAACGAGGTAAAGAGGATCACTTCGTCCAGGCGGTTCAGGAATTCGGGATTGAAGGCCCGCTTCACTTCACTCAGTACCTGGTCTTCAATTTTGCTGGGAATCCCTTGCTCCTGCGGAGCCGAAAAGCCCATCGGAGCTTTCTTATCCAGGAATCGCGCCCCCAGGTTCGAGGTCATGATGATAATCGTGTTCTTGAAATCGACAGTGTTGCCGAGACCGTCGGTCAACTGGCCGTCTTCAAACACCTGGAGCAGAATGTTGTAAACATCAGGGTGCGCCTTCTCGATCTCATCGAGCAGAATCACCGAGTAGGGCGAACGCCTCACACGTTCCGTCAACTGCCCGCCTTCCTCATAGCCGACATATCCCGGAGGAGAACCAATCAGCTTCGAAACGGAGTGTTTCTCCATGAACTCCGACATGTCGAAGCGGATCAGCGATTTTTCACTACCGAAGAGAAACTCGGCCAGCGCCCGCGCGACTTCCGTCTTTCCCACGCCGGTAGGCCCCAGAAACAGGAAGGAACCCGCCGGCCGCTTCGGAGATTTCAGGCCCGCACGAGAGCGGCGGATAGCCCGGGAAAGAGCCGAAATGGCCTTTTCCTGGCTGATGACACGTTTGTGCAGTTCCTCCTCGATCCGGAGCAGCTTGGCTACTTCCTCCTCGCGGATAGCCGTCATCGGGACGCCGGTCCAGCGGGCCACGACGTCTTCGATATCGTCTTTTCCGACGACGCCGGTGGAAGTGTCGTCCAGATTGTACTTCTCCCGCAGCAGGCGCAGGTTCTCGCGTTCCTTACGCTCTTCATCGGAGTAGAAACGCGCCTTTTCGAATTCGTGGTTGGCGATGGCGTTTTCCATCCGGTGCACGATGAACTTGATTCGCTTCTGGACGTCGGCTACCTCGCCAGGCAACGTAGTCTGCCGGAGTTTTACTCTCGCGCCTGCTTCGTCGATCAGGTCGATGGCCTTGTCGGGCAGGTAACGATCGGGAATGAACCGGCTGGAAGCGTAGACAGCGGATTCGATCGAGTCATCCGTATAGGCAACAGCATGAAATTTCTCGTAGCGCTCTTTGATTCCGAACAGAATCCGCACGGCATCCGCCTCGGTTGGAGGCGGCACCTTGACGGCCTGAAAACGCCGCTCGAGCGAACGGTCCTTTTCTATCGACTTGCGGTATTCGCCAGGGGTTGTCGCGCCAATACATTGTATTTCGCCCCGTGACAGCGCCGGCTTCAGAATGTTAGCGGCATCCAGCGATCCTTCCGCCGATCCCGCGCCGACCAGTGTGTGCAACTCATCGATGAAGATGATGGCATTCTGGTTTTCCATCAACTCCTTCATGATGGTCTTTAGCCGTTCTTCAAACTGGCCGCGATACTTGGTCCCGGCCACAATCAGCGAGAGGTCGAGCGCCAGAATGCGTTTGTCGGAAAGAAAGGAAGGAACATCGCCGTCGGCGATCCGCTGTGCCAATCCTTCCACGATCGCCGTCTTACCCACGCCAGGCTCGCCAATGAGCACGGGATTGTTTTTTGTGCGCCGGCACAGGATCTGTACGACGCGCTCGAGTTCGTAATCCCGGCCAATGAGCGGGTCCAACATGCCGTCCATTGCCGCCTGCGTCAAATCGCGGCTGAATTCGGAAAGCAGCGAGCTTTCCTTGGGCCGGCTCGAGGCCATTTTTTCCGAGGAGGACCGCGCAATTTCCTCGCGAACCTGTGAAAGCCTCAACCCCCGTTCATGCAGAATCTCCGCCGCGAAGCACTTTTCCTCGCGCAGAAGGCCCAGCAGCAGATGTTCCGTGCCGATATGCTTATGGTTCAGCCGCTCGGCTTCTTCCGCCCCATAAGCGAGCACGCGTTTGCACTCGTGGCTCAGAGGCAGATCGACGGACGTCGAGACTTTTTCGCGAATCGTGGTGTGCGCTTCGATCTGCTTGCGGATGGATTCGATGGCAGCGACGGAGCGCAGAAAGCGATTCGCCAAGGCCTTGTCCTCGCGCAAGAGGCCGAGCAACAGGTGCTCGGTCTCGATGTACGGGCTGCCGAACTGGCTGGCTTCGTACCTCGCGAAGAAAATCACCCTGCGCGCCTTCTCGGTGTATCGTTCAAACATAGTCTTACCGTCTACTCTTTCTATTCTCTCAAGCCCTGGCTGCCCGAGTCGAGAGAAAACAGTTCACCCTTGTCCAGCTTCAAGACGCGATCACACCGCGCCGCGAACATCTGGTTGTGAGTCACATAAATGGACGTGAGCCGGTGGGAGCGGTGCAATTCATCCAGCAGGTCCATGATCATCTCGCCGGTTTTGAAATCGAGATTGCCGGTTGGCTCGTCGGCCAGCAGTGCTTTGGGGCGGCCAACCAGCGCGCGGGCCAGTGCAACGCGCTGTTGCTCTCCTCCCGATAACTCGCCGGCCCGGTGCGTCGCCCTTTCCTTCAACCCCACCTCCTCCAGCATCCGGGTAGCCGCAACCGCAGCTTCCGGCTGCGAGATATTCCGGATGAGCAAAGGCATCATCACGTTCTCGAGGGCTGTGAACTCCGGCAGCAGATAATGAGTCTGCCAGACAAACCCGATTTCCCGATTGCGGTAGTTCGACAGCTCAGCATCCGAAAGCCCCGAGATCTCTCTGGTTTCGAAGAATATTGTACCCTCCGACGGCCGGTCAAGCCCTCCCAGCAGATGTAAGAGAGTGGACTTACCCGCTCCGGATTCTCCTATCAAAGCCAGCCGCTCCCCCCTGTACACGTCCAGGTTCAAGCCGGCAAAAACAACGAGTTCACTCTGCCCCGATTGATAGCGCCGGGTAAGGCCGAGTGCTTTGAAGCTAATATCGTTGTCGGAACCCATCAGACGCCAGCAGACCCCTTGCTTCACGCTATCATGAACCGGCTGCTGCCTTGGCGGCCGGCTCACGCCTGCCCCTGGGACAAGCGATGAGAAGATAAGCCTCTAGCATTTCGATGCGGGAACCCGGCCTGAGGTTGCCGCCTTCGGAATGCAGGCAGCTTGGCGGAGAAACGAACACAAAGCCGCAAGAAAGTGGATATGCAATTATTTTCTGACGCCGTGTTTAGTTGCGCCGCGACGATCTTGCACTCTGCGTCTTGGCTGCTTCATACGGCGCACCGGCCGCGACTGCACCGGTGGGTAGCGCAACCGGATTGTCTATGAGTTCCGCCATCTGGTGAATGGGCAGCGCTTCCGCTTCGCGGGAGAAGGTCATAGCTTTTGTGTCGGGACAGAAGTCCACGCGGATCCAATCCCCCCCGCGGACCTGTTCTGTCGCAATCAGGTTCGACATTGGATGCACGAGCAGCCGTTCGATCGCTCTCTTCAAATGACGCGCGCCGTACTTCATGTCGGTACCTTCTTCGAGCAGATGGTTTTTGCCGGCATCCGTGACTGTGAATACGAACGGCTTGTCGCAAACGGAATTGAAGATGCGCTGTTGCACGAACCGCAACTCAATGTCCAGTACGCTGCGAAGTTCCCGCTCTCCCAGCGGCTTGAACACCACGATCTTATCGAGCCGGTTGATGAACTCCGGCGTGAATTTCCGGCGTGCCGCCTCGACGCCCGTCCGTGAGATCTTGGCTGAGGTCTTTTCATCCACCGAACCGCTCGTAGCTTTCTGTGCCATTTCAAACGCGTTGAATCCCAGTTTGGGACTCATATAGTGATTCATCTCCGCGGCGCCGAGATTACTGGTCATGAAAATCATCGCGCGGGAGAAATCGACTTTGCGGTTGTCCCCGAGCGTCAGCGTCGCTTTATCAAGGATGCCCAGGAGAAGGTTCCACAGCGCATCGCTGGCTTTTTCAATCTCGTCGAAGAGGATGAAACCCATCTTTACCCGGTCCGTATGGTACTGGTTGATCACTTCCTGGCTCAGCAACGGATGGGTTTCACGATGCCCCAGATATCCCGGCGGGGATCCGATGAGTTTCGCGATTTCATGACTGTGCTGAAATTCAGCACAGTCAATTTTGATGACCGCACGCGGATTGCCGACGAGACTTTCAGCGGTAGCTTCTACAATCCGGGTTTTCCCGGATCCAGTGGGGCCCAGAAAAAGAAAATTCCCTACAGGGCGGCCAGGCGCCGTCAGGCCCGTCTGATACATCTGGAAGATGTTGACGATTTGTTGAATCGCGTCATCTTGCCCGACAACAAGCTTTTTCAGATTGGATTCCAAGCTCTGCGCTTCGCGCCCTGTTCTCATTGGATCAAGGCTCATATTCAACCGCACCATCTCGTTTTGGCCCCCTTTGTTCGCAGTCGCCACATTCCCAGATATGCAATTGCGCTGCCAAGAGCCTTCAACGGCGTAAAAAGAATTTATTTCTTGGGTTTTGAAGGTCTTACCTCAACGCGGCTGATTAAAGTGCGTTCAGGCATTCTCAGTACTGTGAGCACGATTTCGGCAATATCTTCCGGCGCAATTTTCCAATCTGAAACACCTGCGCGGCGGATATTGAAATCGGTACTAACGCTGCCCGGCATGATGTAACATACTTTCACGTTGTCGTAACGGTGGTCCATCATCATTGCCTCACTGAAGCCGTTGAGTCCGAATTTCGATGCGTTATAGGCACTGCCTCCCGCCATCGGATTCTTACCAGCGAGACTGCTGATGTTGATGACAAATCCGCTTCCACGGCGACGAAATCTTGGCAGGGCCTCGTGGCAGCAATAAAACACGCCATCGAGATTGGTTCCCATGACCCGGCGCCAATCGTCTATGGTTAATTCGGCAACCGGAGCCCATGCGCCAATCCCGGCGTTATTCACGAGAATATCCAAGCCGCCAAGTTCGCGGTCCACAAATTCAAATAATCTTTGTACATCCTTTTCATTCGACACATCGGCAGCCGCACCGACGACTTTTGCCCCTGTACTGGCGGCGATCTCTTTTGCCGCGCTCTCGGCCTCTTCCTGTTTCCTGGAGCAAATGGCAACCGCCGCACCCGAAGCCGCGAGGGTCTCCGCGATAGCACGGCCAATGCCCCTCGTCGCGCCGGTAACAATTGCGTATCTTCCTGTAAGAAACTTATCCATAAGCCAATGGTATGCATATTCGCAGGCGAAATACGCGTTAACAAATGAGCGGGGGTGGGCAGTTGGATCAACCAGCCGCTATACTGAAAACTAAAGGTTTAATCGCGTTCGAATGCACGACATGAGCATCTTCTGGCTGCGTGTGGCTGCGGCACTGTATTCGCTCGGGCTGATCCATGCGGTCGTGTTTCTTCTTCGCAAAGACGGACGCTCATTCCGCTACGCTTTTCCGGCGTTTACCGTTGGTCTCGTGTTGCATGGCGTAGCGCTGATCGAACTCGGCGTGGGCATCGGGCATCTCCCCGTGGATAATTTTTACCAGACGATTTCAGCCTGCGGTTTTTTGATTGGTCTTCTGTTTTTCTTCGCGCATTGGCACTACCAGTTTTCAAGCCTTGGCATTGCTCTGTTTCCGCTGGTATTTCTGATGACGTTCATCGGTGCAACGGAGGTTCCGGTCAGTTCCTGGAGCGATCCCCGGGTGCGCAGCGCATGGCTTCTCATTCACGTTCTGCTGATCCTCATCGGGTATGCTGCTTTGCTGTTGATGGCCGCGGGCTCCGTTTTCTATTTGATCCAGGAACGGCAGATCAAGAGCAAGCGCCCGCGCGCGTTTTTTGACAAGCTTCCACCGCTTGCCACGCTGGACCGCCTGATCACGCGCTCGATGGCCTTTGGATTCGTCTTCATCACCTTGGGAGTGATAACCGGCAGTACCTGGGCATTCATTGAATCCGGCACAAGCTGGATTGTGGAACCTCAGGTGGCGATTTCACTCGTCACGTGGGCTTTCTATTTAGTAATGGTGTTTCTACGGATGACCGCGGGTTGGCGAGGCAGAAAGGCTGCCGTTATGGCGCTGGCGGTGGTTGGCTGCTCCGCGTTAACGTGGGCCACTCACGCAGGTCTCAGGCGGCTCCTGGTCCAATGAAGTTCTCCATCACAGGGCTGAACCACCGTACCGCTCCGGTCGAATTGCGGGAGCGCGTCGCCTTTGACCATCGGACGATGCCCAAAGCTCTGAAGGAGCTTAAGCGATCGCCGGGTGTGCTCGAAGCCCTGATTCTGTCGACCTGTAACCGCGTGGAACTGGCCGTTACAGCGGAAGACGATTGCGATCTGAACGCCTCTTTAGAGCGATTTTTGGCCGACTCGGGAAAAGTGGAGGGTCTGGCGCAGCACCTCTATTATTTCGAAGGCTTCGAAGCGATCCGTCATGTATTTCGCGTGGCGGCGAGCCTGGATTCCATGGTGGTGGGCGAGCCGCAAATCCTGGGCCAGTTGAAATCGGCATACGCAGTAGCAAAGACCGAAGGCGCTGTGAACGGTTTTCTCGAAACCGTGCTGACGCGCGCCTTCAGCGTGGCCAAACGCGTACGTTCGGAAACGGAGATCGGCCAAAGCGCGGTTTCCATCAGCTTTGCGGCAGTTGAACTCGCGCGCGATATTTTCGGCTCGCTCAAAGGCAAACGCGTGATGATTATCGGAGCGGGCAAAATGTCCGAGTTGGCTGCACGCCACTTGCGCCGCACCGGCGCTTCCGAGGTGTTCGTCACGAACCGCACACAGGACCGTGCCGAGGAGATGGCGAAACTCTTCGGCGGTACGACGATCGCATATGATCGTTTCCGCTCCGCCTTGCATGATGTGGACATCGTCATCACATCCAGTGGCGCGCCGCACTACCTGATTCACCGCGACGACATGCGCCGTGCGATCGAAGCTCGACGGAACCGCCCGATGTTTCTCATCGATATTGCTGTCCCTCGTAACATCGATCCGGCTGTAAACGAGGTCGACAATGTTTTTCTGTACGACATCGACGATCTACAGAGGGTGGTGGAGACGAACCTGAAAGGGCGTTTGAAAGAGGCAGAGCACGCCGAAGAGATCATCACGGAAGAAGTCGAACGGCTGATGGAGCGGCTGAAAGCCCGGGATGCGGCTCCCATGATTGTCAGTCTTCAGGAACAGCTCGAGCAGATCCGGCAGGGTGAGTTCGAGCGCATTCGGGGAAAACTCGGCAGCCTCACGCCACAGCAGGAGCAGGCGGTTGAGGCGCTGACGCGCGGCATCATCAACAAGATCGCCCATGGGCCTATTTCCGAGATCCGCAAAAGCGCCGGACATCCGGGGGGAATACACGTGATGGATATCATCCGCAAGATTTTTCGCCTGGAGAATGGCGACCGCTAATGCTAAGGATCGGCTCACGCGGCTCGAAGCTCGCACTGTGGCAGGCTCAGTGGGTGCGTTCGGCCCTTGAGCGTCAGGGCGAGCATAGCGAAATCGAGATCATCCGGACAACAGGGGACAACATTACGGATGTGTCGCTGGCTCGCCTGGGCGCCAGCACGGGCGTAAAAGGGCTATTCACGAAAGAGATCGAAGAGGCGCTGCTCTGCGGCCGCATCGATCTGGCCGTGCACAGTCTGAAAGACATGCCGGTGGATTTGCCCGGCGGTCTTGTGCTGGCAGCGGTTCCTGAACGCGAGGATGCCCGGGATGTGCTGGTGGGTAGTACGCTGGCACGGTTGCCGCAAAACGCGAAGATAGGCACCAGTTCTTTGCGCCGTGCCGCCCAACTGCGAGCCTGCCGTCCGGATCTTGTTATCGAGCCACTACGCGGCAATATCGATACGCGGCTGCGCAAGCTCGATGAAGGGCAGTATGCCGGCATTGTTCTCGCGGCGGCAGGTCTTAAGAGAATGGGTTGGGAAGGCCGCATTGCCGAACTGCTTCCGCCGGAAGTGATGTGCCCCGCCGTGGGCCAAGGCGCGCTCGCGATCGAAACCAGGTCGGACGAAGGGAATGCCCGCCAGGCTTGCCGCAAACTCGACCATGCGCAGACCAGGGCAGCCGTCACGGCCGAGCGCGCCTTGTTGCGATTGCTCGGCGGGGGCTGCCAGGTTCCGATCGGAGGACATGCCGTTGTCGAAGACGGCCGCGTCCACCTGAGGGCCGTCGTGATCTCGCCCGATGGTCGACAAATCGTGCGGCGGGAGAATTCCGGCGCCGTGGCCGAAGCTGAGCACGTTGGCGCTGAATTGGCCAGGGACATTCTCGATGCGGGCGCGCGCGCCATCCTGGAGGTTGTGTACGGAACCTCAGGGCTCTAAGAAACCGCCCCCTCACGGTCGCGGCTCAGAAACCGATATTGCGAAAACGGGGCCGCACGTGTCAGCAAGCGGTAAAGTTTTTCTAGTGGGCGCCGGTCCCGGCGATCCGGATCTCATCACAGTCAGGGGCCTGGAGGTCCTTAACAGGGCGACCGTTGTGCTCTACGACAACCTGGCCAATGCCATGTTGCTCGATTTGGCCCCTGAGACGGCAGAGCGCATTTATGTCGGGAAAAAGAAAGCGGCGCACAGTGTCTCCCAGGAAGAGATCTGCGCAGTGCTCCTGGAGAAGGCCCGTGCCGATCACATTGTCGTCCGGCTGAAGGGTGGCGATCCGTTCATCTTCGGCCGCGGCGGAGAAGAGGCGGAAGCGCTCGCCGAAGCCGGTATCCCGTTCGAGGTGGTGCCCGGCGTAACGGCAGCGCTGGGAATTGCCGCCTACACGGGAGTGCCACTGACACATCGCGGGCACACCTCAGCCGTAAGTTTCGTCAGCGGACACAACGTGGACATCATCGACTGGACGAAAGTAGGCCAGTCAGAGACGCTGGTGATCTACATGGGGTTGACTTCTTTCCCCGATATCGCCCGGAACCTCATCGCCAACGGGCGCTCGCCCGACACTCCGGCGATGGCGGTTCGTTGGGCCACCCGCCCGGACCAGGTGAGGATCACCGGGACCATCGCCACGCTACCGCGCCTAATAGAGGAGCGGCGCATGAAACCGCCGGCCACGATCGTCGTGGGCGAAGTGGTACAACTCGGTGCGCGGCTGAACTGGTTTGAACGGCTTCCCCTATTCGGCCAGACGATTGTGGTGACGCGCGCAGCATCTCAGGCGGGCGATCTTTCGGCCAGGCTTCGTTCTCTCGGCGCTTGTGTCCGCGAGCTACCGGCGATTCAGATTGGTCCGCCCGCGGACTCCGGCGCTCTTGACGCGGCCATCGCGCATCTCAGCGATTACGACTGGATTCTGTTCACTAGTGTAAACGGCGTACGGTTTTTTCTAGAGGCACTGGACCGCTCGCATGTGGACCTGAGATCGCTGCGCGCGCGCATCTGCACCATCGGTCCGGCAACGCGCCGGGCTGTGGAGGAACTCCATTTGAAGGTGGACCTGACACCGGAGGTGTACGTGGCGGAAAGCCTAGTGGCTTCGCTGGCAACCGCGGACGTGGCAGGCCAACGTATTCTATTGCCGAGAGCGGCTGTGGCGCGGGACCTGGTTCCGGCGGAGTTGTCGCGAATGGGTGCGCATGTCGACGTGGTGGAGGCCTACCGGACTACCATGCCGGAGAGCATGGTGCCCCGCGCCCGGGAGCTGTTCGGATCAGGCACGCCTATCGATTGGATTACCGTAACCAGTTCTTCAACAGTGAAAAATCTCGTCTGTGCCGTGGGCGCCGAAACGCTGCGCGGCATCAAGCTCGCTTCAATAGGTCCCGTTACTTCTGCCACCGCCCGCGAGTTGGGCCTGGAAGCCACGGTGGAAGCGAATCCCTATACCATCGATGGATTAGTCGAGGCGATCCGGAATAGGTCCCGCTAGCTACTTCGCGGTGCAAAATGATGGCGTCCGCTCAGCGCGGGTGAAGTTCTGAGGCGAACAGACCGAAACAAAATAACCTGATTCTGTTTTGGTTCGTCTTTCAGACATGATTCGCTTGCGTC
>CAADGY010000033.1 GCA_900696665.1 uncultured Acidobacteriota bacterium | reverse complement strand
CAGGATGTACTGCGTGCTGGGGTTAAGGCTGTAGGTGATCAGTGAAAGCAGGCCGACACCGTTGTCGTCATCGCCCGCCAGGATGTTGGTCAATTGACTGGTTGGGTTGAAGGAGTCCTGGTACAGATGAAGATACGTATCCCAGCCCCCGGCTGTCGTTTCCATTTGGTAGCTGCCGGCGAGATCGACGGTAAACAGCCAAGCCTCGTACGGCGGAGTCGCGCTGGACAATCCAAGGGGGGGATACCCACTCGTCGCCCTTTGCCACGTTGGCTTTCCTGTTGTGTTGCCAGAGAAACTGATAACACCGGCTTCAGCCAAGCCTGCCGGCAACAATGCCCCGAGACCGAGCACCATCACAAACTGTACTATTTTTCCCATCTTTTCCTCTGAGAGAGATCGGATGCACTGCTAGAATAGAAGGCCTTGAGGCCCGAAGTCAAGGCTACGCTGATGAGATGGCTCTAACGGCCCGCCGAGTGGATCTGAACGAGCGGCTCGGGGACCGGGGCTTCGAAGGGGCGGGTGTCAGGCAGGGTTTGGGGTGCGCGCCAGAAGTCGAAATAGCTGACGTAGTGGACGCAGCTTACGGTGCAGTGCGGGGCGCAGGCTTTCTCCGTGATGTACTCGCGGCGGATGTCGTCGAGCGTGTAGTCGGAAAGCGGCTTGCCAGGGTAGCCGCGCTGCTGCGAGCAATAGTGCACCAGCCCGTCCTCGCAGATGTAGAGGTAGCGCGCGCCGGCCCGGCAGCGCCAGTTGTTCGGCTGGCCGTTGGCGATGGCTTCCTGGAAGTAGCTGAGTTGCGCGAAATTCCTTTTCTCCAGCGCCTTCACCGCGAGATAGATCTCGCGCTCCTTGGGGCTCAACGGCTTCAATTGCCCCGTGTTGTCGTGGATGATTCCAATGGTGGAACTGAAGCCGAGTTGGATGGCGCGCTTGCCGATGGTCAGCGCGTCGTCGGGGTTTTTGGTGCCGCCGCCGACAACCGAATTGATGTTGACATGGAACAGCGCATGCCTGGCGAGGAGTTGAAGCTTGCGGTCCAGCACCTTGAGCGACTTCTTCGACACGTCGTCGGGCATCACGTTGTCGATGGAGATCTGCATGTGGTCGAGCCCGGCCCGGTTCAGCCGCTCAATGCGGTCCGCCGTGAGCAGATAGCCGTTGGTGATCATTCCGGTGATGGCGCCGGTGGAGCGGATCCGGGCGATGATCATATCCAGATCGGGGTGCAGAAGCGGTTCGCCGCCCGAGATCGTGATGATGCCCGTGCCCAGACGCCCGAGGCGGTCGACGCGCTCGAACATGATCTCGGTGGGCACCGGCTTCGAATAGTCGTCAAACTCGTTGCAGTAAGTGCAGGAGAGATTGCAGCGGCGGATGGGGATGATATGCGCCATGATGGGGCGGTCTTTGTCGAGCGCGCCCGTGGCGATCATCTTCAATTCGCGGAGCCGGCGCTTGAGGGCTACCCAGTCCCTGCGGGCCCGAAAACTGTGTTCCGGCATAAAATCAGCGTTCTTATTAGAGCACGGAACCGGGCGGTCCGGCAGCAACAATGCTCTTAGCAGTCAGATGCGGGAGTTGAACGGCTGTATTCAAAGGTTTAGCGGGGCGGCGCAGGCTTGGGCGGGGCCGGTTTCGGCGCGCCCTCGTCCTTCACCTCGTCGCCGAAGGTGATCACGGATTCGGCCTTGAACTGCTTGTAATCCTTGTAGGTAATGACCATCTTGATGGGCAGCGGCCCGGACTCGAACGGCAGCGTGTCGTTGGCCACCGTATACGTGGGGAACCAGTAGACGCCGTCGATCTGCTCCCGGTAGGTTTCGAACTTGGGGAAGCGCTGGCTGGCGACGCGCTTGCCCACGCCCACGCCGCGCCCGTAGCTCTTCACAATCTGGAGCGATTCGTCGTCCACCCAAACGATGCCGGCAAAGTACCGTTTGCCCTCGACCATATTCTTCGGCTTGACGGCGAAGGCGTAACACGGGATCTCGTCCAGCGTCTCCTTGCCGAGATAGCGGACGTGGTAGTTCTGAACCTCTTCGGCGGTGAGGACGAAGGGCTGAACGTTGCGCACGTCCTGTTCGTCCTCGGGGGTCATGATGAGCCCGCGCAAGGTATTGAGTGGCGCGTGGACGACGCGTTCGCTGCGTTTGCCCCCCTCCGTGAAGATGATGTCGGCCACCATCTCCATCTTGCCGATGGGGCGGCCGTTGCGGTCGAGTTCCTCGATCCGGTAGGACTGGCGGTAGGTGTAGTTCTCGCGGGCGCGCGCGAACTCGGTCTCCTTCGCGGAGAACTTGCGGATGATCTCCTCGATCTCCTGCGGCGTGGGGTTGTCCTTGGACGCCCACGCCGGGGCCGTGCAGATGACCAGCAAGACGGCAAGCCAGTGGCGCATAATCCCTCCTAAATTATTCAAGATGCGCGCCGGGCGTCCGGGGTTTCGGCCGCGCTCACCAGTTCGTGATGCTGCCGTCCGGGCGGCGGTAGAGCGGGATGGGCTGGCTGAATTCGGTAATTTCGGCCAGCATCTTCGTTTTCGATGAATCGAACTCGACGCCGAGGCCGGGGGCGTCGACCGGGTGCATCTTGCCGTTGCGAAAGTCGTAAGAGCGGGGCAGGTAAGGGATTTCGCGCTTCCCGTCGCCCGTCATTTCCATGATCGCCGGACCGGGGAAGGCGGAGCACGCGTGGACCAGCGCGGCCTCGGCAACCGGTCCGGTGAAGTGTGGGACCAGCCCGATGTAATGGGTCTCACACAATGCCGCAATCTTCATGAATTCAGTAATGCCGCCGCAATTCGGAATAGATACCCGGCAATAATCGATCAGATCATTTTCGATTAGATAGCGGATATCCCATTTATCGCTGTGGTGCTCGCCGACGGCAATCGGCACTTTCACCTGTTGCCGGAGTTTTTCGTACATCCCCTGATATTCGGACCGGACGAGGTCTTCGCAGAACAGCGGGTTCAGGGGTTCGAGCAATTGGCTCAGGCGGACCGCATCGGCGAAATCGAGCCGCGTATGGTAGTCGATGGCCCAGTCGCCGTCCTTGCCAACGCCTTCGCGGATTTCGCGGCAGTGTTCGACGGTATGCTCGACGCGGCGGCGGGCGTCGAACTGGCCGGCGTCGCCCGGGCCTGTCACCGAGGTGCGGAAAGCGCGGAAGCCGGCCTCGATACAGGCGCGCGCGGTTTCCGCGGTCGTGCCCTGGCGTGGAAACCCCGTCGAGT
>CAADGY010000032.1 GCA_900696665.1 uncultured Acidobacteriota bacterium | reverse complement strand
CGACACCCGGCTGCGGCGCGCGGGAGGCGGAAACCGAGCTGGTCCCATCGCGAGCATTCTCGACCAGGAACGTCGGCGAAACCTCCTCCGCCGCTCGAAATCCCATCAGATACTGGTCGAGCGGTGAGAAGCCCTCGACGGTCTTGGTGGTGAGAAATCTGCTGTCCGGATCGGCCGTCGCACCGCGGTCTTCGATCCGATTACCTTCGAGCAGGGAGGCTTCGGAATTAAACGTGAATGCCCAATGCGCTCCCTGTCGGCCGAGCATCGGGCGCGCACCCGGGTTGAGCGGATCTCTCACGCTGGCATAAGCGAGGAAGAGGTGGCCCGCCTCGTGGGCTAACACGGTCATAGGCGTATCGCGCGAAACAGCGCGCGCCTCTACAATGCTGTGGGGGTTGCTAGGGTACTGGCTCAAGGGCCCAAGGTTGAGAACGCTTTGCAACCTGTAGGGTGATCCGAACTCCCGCCCGACGTCGATCGGGCCGTCACCGTAGCCGCTGCGGTTGTTCCGTATTGTTACTTCATACGCGACAGCATTGTTGCCCGCCTGTACGGGTCTGCCGCGTTCATCCAGTACGCTGTTGTAGATCACCAGGTAGTCATAGGCGTCATCGTGAGCGGAGTAGAACGTTTGTGCCGTGGTGACAATGTCCACTTCCAGATCCGTTCCGAACGACTCTGCGATCGTACCGGCGTATTCCTGGCTCGCGCCGTTCAAAAAATCGACGATGTCCGTCCCACCCTGCAACATCCCGGGAGAGATGCCGGTCAACGCTTCCTTTGCCGTTATGTCCTGGAGCGCGAATTCGATGCGTCCATCAGGATACAGGCGGACCTGAAACGTTTGCACCGGGGCATTTAAAAAATCCGAATACTCCGGCACCTCCATCCAGGTAACGATGAACCGTGTGCCGTCCGAAAAAACACGAACGCCGCCGGAGGACCGGCTCGGGTCAAGATCCCGGAACAGCGGGGCGATGCGTGGCGGACCCGCGGTCACCCGGCCAAGCGACCTTGCGCTGCTGCTCTCGTCACCTGTCCCAAACGTAAGATTGCCATCGGAATTGATAAACACTTCGCTGTACACCGTACCGAAAAACGGAAATGCGAAACCGATGGATCGCACCATGCTATCGTCATCGCTGAGATCCAGCCTGTCGCCGAGGGCAGCCGCGTCGAAAACAATATCCGCAGTTTCGAACCGGTAACGGAGCGCATTGGGTGCGGTGGGACGGAACACGATCGTCTTGCGATTCAAATCAAACGCATTGGGACGCGTTACAACACCGTTTGAGTCCTCAATGACGGCGATGTGGCCGAAATCGCGGACACGGCTTGCCTGCGGCGGCTGGACCTCCGCGCGCGCAGCCGCACTGCGCTTCCGCCGCTGCTCGGAATCACGATGCAGCCGCAGGGCTTCCTGCAAGTTATCGCGGTGAGTTCCACAAGTGGCCTGGATTTCCTTGGAGAATGCCTGGCCGGTAACAAGCAGACAGGCCAGTAGGAAAGACGAGGATTTCCTCATATGGTGCTAGGCTACGGGTTCGAGCATCGAATAACGGCGCGCGACGTACTCTTCCATGATGGTAATAAATTCGGCAACAATGGCTTCCCCTTTGAGCGTGGTCATCAATTGTCCGTCCACGTAAACCGGTGCTTTTGGCTCTTCAAAGGTTCCGGGCAGCGAGATGCCGATGTTGGCATGCTTCGATTCGCCGGGCCCGTTCACAATGCAGCCCATCACCGCTACCTTCATCTCCTCTACGCCGGTGTACTTCTCTTTCCATACCGGCATCTGCCGGCGGAGATAGGTTTGGATCTGGTCCGCCATGTCCTGGAAGAAAGTGCTGGTTGTCCGGCCGCAACCCGGACACGCCGTCACCTGAGGAGCGAAACTGCGCAACTCCAGAGCCTGCAAAATCTGCTGGCAAACAACAACTTCCTCCGTACGGTCTCCGTTCGGCAGCGGTGTGAGCGAGGCGCGGATTGTATCCCCGATGCCCTCCTGAAGCAACACAGCCAGTGCGGCGGTCGTGGCTACGATGCCTTTCGAACCCAGCCCTGCTTCCGTCAGGCCCAGGTGTAGCGGATAATCGCATTGCGCTGCGAGAGACCTGTAAACTTCGATCAAGTCCTGCACACCGCTGACCTTTGCGCTCAGAATAATGCGGTTGTGCGCCAGGCCGTAGCTTTCCGCGTTCTGTGCGGACAGCAGGGCGCTAGCCACGATGGCATTACGGGTCACCGCCGCAGCGTCGAGCGGTTGAGGCAGCTTTGAGTTTTCGTCCATCATCCGCGTGAGTAGCGATTGGTCGAGCGAACCCCAGTTCACTCCGATGCGCACGGGCTTCCCGTGCTCCATGGCAACCTCAATCATGGTGCGGAAATTCTCGTCGTGCCTGCGGCCGATATTTACATTGCCGGGATTGATGCGGTACTTTGCCAGCGCGCGCGCGCACTCGGGGTACTTCTTCAGAAGGATATGGCCGTTATAGTGAAAGTCCCCAATGATTGGGACCCGTACACCAAACTTGTCGAGCGTATCGACGAGCCTTGGAACGGCCGCGGCGGCTTCTTCCGTATTCACCGTGACCCGCACGAGTTCTGAGCCGGCTCGTGCTAAGTCCATCACCTGATTGACGGTGGACATCACATCCGCGGTATCTGTGTTCGTCATCGATTGAACGACGATGGGATGAGTTCCACCGGTCTTAATGCCGCCGACATCGACGACAATGCTTACGCGGCGCGTTTGTGACGCCATGTGCCTCCAAAATGTCCATTTTAGCGGGTGTGCGCGGGCGAATGTAGAAGAAGGGGTGGCCGTTCCGCAACAGATGCTTGGCCCACGTGATCCTGGTTATGCCGTGCTCGGCAGCTCAAAGCGCGGGACAGAGCAGCATCGTATCGACATCCGCCGGACTGAGTAGCTGATCTTTCGGGTAGAAATGATCGACGTTCCCGGCGGTAATTAAGCTGGTGCTTGACGAACACAGGCGTGCAGATCAAACTGGTTTCCCGGAAGCCGATTTGTAATCGCAGAACGCTGTCGGGGTGGCACGGGACGCAATGGCGCTTCAGAGTATGCTTGTTTCATTCTGCGAGACGCAGTGCCCTTGCCGGAAGCTGTCGTTCCGTGCGGTGCGTACTGTGATAGTTTGTTTCAACCAGCAGGAGGTTGGTATGCGAACTCTCATCGCCTGCGTGTTGAGTCTATACATCATCGCGGGACAGGCTCTCGGGCAGGAGTCGCGCGGCAGCATCGTCGGGCGGGTATTGGACTCCTCCGGCGCCGTGATTCCGGGCGCAACCGTGACTGCCACGAACCAGAACACGAACGTGGCAGTGAACGCCCAGACGAACGACCAGGGCAACTATCAAATCTTATTTCTGATCCCCGGAGTGTACAAGGTTACTGCGGCCTTGCCGGGATTCAAGACGTTTGTTAAGGAGAACATCGAACTGCGCGTAAACGACCGTATCGGGCTGGACATGCGACTCGAGGTCGGCGACGTGACGGAAAATGTTGTCGTCTCGGCCGAAGCGCCGCTGTTACAGACGGCGACGGCCGATGTCGGGCTGGTAGTTGACAACCGCCGTATCTCCGAGCTGCCACTAGCACACGGCAACGCGAGTTCGCTCATCATGCTCACGCCCGGAGTGAACATGTCCTATCCGGCGGGCATGAAATGGCAGGACCCCATGCGCGTTGCCCAGACCACCATGATGAGCGTCCAGGGGGCGCCCTTCGGCAGCACCGAGTTCACCATGGATGGCGTGCCGAACACGCAATCAAGTAACGCCGACCGCGGCCAGGGCATCTCCAACCAGCCGCCCGCTGACGCCATCCAGGAGTTCAAAGTCGAGACGTCGTTTGACGCCAGCGTCGGGCACACTTCCGGCACACTGATCAACACCGTGATCAAGTCCGGAACGAACGATCTGCACGGAACCGCATATTACTTCCTGCGCGACCCGGCGCTAAATGCCAACGGGTTTTTCTCGAACGCGGCCGGCCAGCCCAAAGGAGATTTCACTTATAAGCGTTGGGGTGGCAGTCTGGGCGGTCCGGTGTACCTGCCGAAACTGTACAACGGCAAGGACCGCACCTTTTTCATGTACACCTACGAAGGGCTTCACCAGAATGATACTAACGCCTTTACCGGAAACGTGCCCAAAGAGCAATGGCTGACAGGGGATCTTTCGGACCTGCTGTTAATCGACTCGCGCTATCAGATTTACGATCCGGATACGATCGCGCCCGCGCCGAACGGACGTTTTTCGCGGCAGCCGTTCCCCGGGAACAGGATCCCGGCGAGCCGCATCAGTCCCATCGCGCTCAACATCGCGAAATTCTGGCCGAAAGCGAATGTCGCGGGGCTGCCTGATGGCACGAACAATTTCAGCATCCAGAACCGCAGCGAGCCGATCAAGTACTTCAACCACATCTTCCGGGGCGATCATGTCCTGACACAATCGCACCGCCTGTTCGGCCGCTACGCCGGACGAAACGCGCTGTTCGGCCCGTACCGCCACCGCTTTGGCAACGAGGGTTCGGGCAACCACTTTCTTGGAAACCCGAAGAACATTGTGATCGACGACGTCTGGACAGCCAGTCCGCAACTGGTAATCAACTTTCGGTATGGCCTGCAGCGGTTTCCGGGCGCCCACTACCTGCCGAGCGAAGGTTTCGACCTCACTTCGCTCGGTTTTTCGAAGTCGCTTGTAGATATGCTGAGCTTCCGGCATCCGATGAGTGTCGTCTTCCCAACAATCGTTCCGCAGGGAATTCAGGCACTCCAGACCGAAGGCACTGATTTGCGTGCACAGGATATCCATTCCTGGTTCGCAGATGTGAACCGGCCCATTGGCAACCATAACGTGAAGTTCGGTGCCGACGTGCGTGTCTACCGCGAGAACGTCTACGCCTTCGGCTCAGCCACCCCGCGCTTCGACTTTGGAACGGACTTCACTCGCGGACCGCTGGACAACTCGCCGTCTTCGCCCTCGGGAATCGGTCAAGGCATGGCGGCGTTCCTGCTCGGCCGTCCGACCGGTGGCGGCGTCGACTGGATGGACAGCCGCGCGGTGCAGTCCACCTATTACGCCGCCTATTTCCAGGACAACTGGCGAGCCACTCCGAAGCTCACGCTGAGCCTCGGACTGCGTTACGAGTACGAAGGTCCGGTGACAGAGCGGTTCAACCGCAGTACGCGCGCCTTCGATTCCGGTGCGCCGCAAGCGATCGCCTCACAGGTGGAAGCCAACTACCGCAACGCACCGCTTCCGGAGCGTCCGGTGAGCGAATTTAGGGTTGCCGGCGGCCTGACTTTTGCCGGCGCCGGCGGGCAGCCGCGGACGCTATACAAGCCGGACAAGAACAATTTCATGCCTCGGTTTGGGTTCTCCTATAACGTG
>CAADGY010000031.1 GCA_900696665.1 uncultured Acidobacteriota bacterium | reverse complement strand
TGGCGCGAGGATACTTGAAGCGGCCTGGTTTAACCGCGGAGAAGTTCGTCCCCGACCCTTTCAGCGATGAGCCCGGACAACGTCTCTACCGGAGTGGAGACCTGGCGAGATACCTGCCTGACGGGAACCTGGAATATCTCGGCCGGATGGATCAGCAGGTGAAGATCCGCGGTTTCCGCATCGAGCCTACGGAGGTGGCAACAGCGTTAAAGCGACATCCCCGCGTTCTGGAAGCCTGTGTCGTCGCGCGCGATCATGGACTCGCGGAGAAGCGCCTGGTGGCCTACTTCGTGCCCGCCGGCGAGACCGCTCCTTCGGTGACCGAACTGCGAAACTCTCTGCTGGAGACGCTACCGGAGTACATGATTCCGTCTGTTTTCCTGACGGTCCCGGAACTTCCGCTCACCGCAAACGGGAAGGTGGACACGCGGGCACTGCCGGAACCGGATGCCGCGCGGCCGCGGATTCACACGAAGTATGCACCGCCACGGAACGAAGTGGAGGAAAAGCTTATCGCGATCTGGAAGCAGGTGATCGGTCTCGAGCGTATCGGCATTCACGACAACTTCTTCGAGCTGGGTGGGGATTCGATTCTGAGCATTCAAGTCATCGCCCGTGCGAACCAGGCGGGCCTGCACCTCACACCGCAGCAGTTGTTCCTGCACCAGACGGTATCCGAACTGGCAGGCGTCGCCGGCACGTCGCTCGCGGTGGAAGCCGAGCAGGGCGATGTCGCCGGTCCTGCGCCTTTGACTCCGATTCAAAAATGGTTCTTCGAACAGGATCTGCCGGAGCCCCACCACTACAACCAGTCCGTGTTGATCGAGATCGGACCGGCATTGAATCTACGGCTGCTGGAAATGATTGCCGAGCGGTTGATGGCCCACCACGATGCTCTGCGCCTGCGCTTCGAAAGAGAAGGTTCCGGATGGCGCCAGGCCGGAATCCCGTCAGGTGGACCGGCGCCAGTCAGCCGGATCGATTTATCGGGAGTGGCCGCCGGCGAGCAGATGGGCGCGCTGGCAGCGAAGGCGGCCGGGTTGCAGGCGAGTCTGAACCTGGCGCGGGGACCCATCGCGCGGTTCGCGCTGTTCGAATTTGGCGGTTCAAGGCCGAATCAGTTACTCATCCTCATCCATCACCTGGCCGTGGATGGAGTCTCCTGGCGTATCCTGCTCGAGGATTTCGAGACCGCTTACACGCAGCTCAGCCGTGGAGAAAACATCGCGCCCGGCCGCAAGACGACGTCCTTCCGCCAGTGGGCGGAGAGGCTGTTGGAACGCGGCCGCGCGCCGGAACTGCGCGATGAATTGGAATTCTGGCTCCACGCACAGTCCGATTTCAGCCCGCTTCCGCTCGACTATCCGAACGGCGAGAACACCGTGGCCTCCACCAGGGAAGTCGTGGTTACGCTTAGCCGCGAGGAGACGCGCGCGATACTGCACGAGGTCCCCGCAGTCTATCGCACGCAAATCAACGACGCGCTGCTGGCGGCGCTCGCCGGTAGTTTCCGCCGCTGGACCGGACGCCCGTCTCTACTGCTCGATCTGGAAGGTCATGGCCGCGACGCATTGGAAAACGTGGATGTGTCGCGCACCGTAGGCTGGTTCACCACGATATTTCCGGTGTTGCTGAACGCTGGTGCGATGGAGAACCCCGGTGAACTGTTGAAGTCCATTAAAGAGCAACTTCGGCGGGTCCCCAATCGTGGCATAGGCTATGGCTTGCTGCGCTATGCCGCAGGCGATGACAAGATCGCAGCCAGGCTTCGCTCGCTGCCGCAGCCGGAAGTGATTTTCAATTATCTGGGACAGTTCGCGGCGGACCCGGGTGATTCCCGCACTGCCGCTCCGGCTGATGCCATGGGCCCCTTACGCAGCCCGCGCGGACGGCGGCGGCACTTGATCGAAATCGTCGGAAGCATCGCTTCGGAACGTCTTCAACTTTCCTGGTTTTACAGCGAGAACATACACCGCCGCGAGACGGTCGAAAGCCTGGCGGGCCAGTTTGTGGAGGCTTCCCGCGCAATCGTCGCCCATTGCCGGACGGCTGAGGCGGGTGGGTTCACGCCATCCGATTTCGCCCGGGCGCGCGTAAGTCAGGAGGATCTGGACAAGCTGATCGGCAAGCTCCGGCAGGGCGGCGGCAGGAAACCTGTATGAGCGCCGCCGCACAGTCGAACGTCGAGGACATCTACGAACTCTCTCCGCTCCAGCAGGGCATGTTGTTTCATTGCCTCTACAATCCGAAAACGTGGATGTATTTCGAACAGGTCGTCGTGCCGGTTCGCAACGGTATCAACGTAGCCTGCCTCACCCGCGCATGGAAGCGCGTTCTCGAAAGGCATCCCGCACTGCGCACCTCCTTCCATTGGGAAGGCCTGGATAAGCCGTTACAAGTTGTCCACCGCGAGGTGGAGTTTTCGATCGAACAGCATGACTGGAGCGGCGCCGATCCAGGCGGGTGCGAGAGCCGCCTGGAAGATTTCCTGAAAGCCGACCGGGACCGCGGCTTTGTTCTCTCCAGCGCTCCGTTGATCCGCCTGACACTCCTCCAGCTTTCCGCGGAAGATTTCCAGTACATACTCAGCTTTCACCATCTCCTGATGGACGGCTGGAGCTTGCAGGTAGTGAATCGCGAAGTCTCCGCTCTTTATGAGGCTTACTGCCTCGGACGGGAGATGCAGTTGGAAGCAAGCCGGCCCTATAGCGACTACATCGGCTGGCTGCAAGCGCAGGACTCCGAAGCCAGCAAGACGTTTTGGCGTGAAATGCTGAGCGGTTTTGAGGGCGCGGCACCCTTGCGTGTGGAACAGTCTCCCGGCGCTAACCGGACGGAGGAGGTCTATTTCGAACAAGAGATGCGGCTGCCACGCGAGACTACGGCGGCTCTGCACTCTTTGGCGCAGCGGGCTCACGTGACCCTCAATATCGTAATACTCGGCGCCTGGGCCCTGTTGCTAAGCCGTTATAGCGGCGAGCGGGACGTCGTATTCGGCAGTGTGGTTTCCGGCCGCCCACCGGAACTACGCGGGGTAGAGTCGATGGTCGGGCTGTTTATTAACACGCTTCCGGTGAGGACTCAACTCGTTGAGGAAGCGCCGCTCTCCGGCTGGCTGCGGCGATTGCAGGAGCACAACCTGGAAGCGCGGCGTTACGAATTCACCTCGCTCACAGACATTCACACCTGGAGCGGCACACCCGCGGGGATGCCGTTGTTCCAGTCCGTACTTGCCTTTGAGAACTATCCTACCGGTAGTTTGAGCACGCCGCAGGCAGAGAACTTCGAGGGGTTCCGTCAGTTTGAAAGGACCAACTATCCCCTTTCCGCCGTCATCGTGCCCGGTGCGCAGCTACTGGTGCGGATCCTCTACGATCTCCACCGGTTCGAACACAGCACTATTACACGACTGCTCGGACATCTCGAAACCATTCTGGCCAGTATGGGCGGCGATGCGGAACAACGCCTGGGCGACGTATCTGTGCTGCCTCCGGCTGAAGTCCGGCAGTTGATTTTCGAATGGAACAACACTAAGGTGCAGCCGGCGGGCACGCAGTGTGTACACCGCTTGTTCGAGGCGCAGGTGGAACGGACGCCCGATGCTCCGGCGCTCGCTTTCCGGGGACAGCGGGTCACTTATCGAAGCCTCAACGCGCAAGCGAATCAACTCGCGCGCTCTCTTCAGGCGCTTGGCCTCGGAGCTGGTTCCTTGGCCGGCATCTCCATGGAGCGCTCGCCTGAATGGATTGCCGCCGTGCTGGCGGTTTGGAAAGCCGGCTCGGCTTATGTGCCGTTGGACCCGGCACTTCCGCCGGAGCGCTTGTCGTTCATGGTCAAAGACGCTGGCCTCGACCTGTTGCTTACAAAAGAGCAATTGCATGCCGCGCTTCATCCGGACGTCTCCAACCTGGAAGATACGGCAACACTCCGGGATGCTGCGTATGTCATATACACTTCCGGTTCCACCGGCACACCCAAGGGCGTCATCGTCGAGCACAGAGGCCTCTGCAACACCGCGGAAGCAACGGTAAAGACCCTCGGGCTCGGCCCAGGCGACCGGGTGCTTCAATTCGCGCCCTGGAGCTTCGACGCCTCCGTGTACGAACTGATGATGACACTGCTCTCCGGAGCAGAACTCTTCTTTGCCGATCCGGATTCGATTCTGCCGGGTGAAGGGTTGTCGCGGTTGTTACAGCAGGAAAAGATCACCACCGTATCCCTGCCGCCTTCGGCGCTGGCAGCCATGCCGGTGCGGGAGATGCCGTACCTGAAGTTGATCAGCGTACTTGGAGAAGCCTGCCCGGCGGATCTGGCTGCGGCATGGGCGCCCGGACGGCGGATCTTCAATGCGTACGGACCGACGGAGACGACGGTTTGGGTCGCCGGTGCATTCATTGACGGGAGCCGAAAGCCGCCTATCGGACGCCCCATCGCGAACACCCGGATTTATCTGCTGGACTCGCGCCTCCGGCCGGTGCCTATCGGGGTGCCCGGCGAAATTTGCGTAGGTGGAATGGGTGTGGCACGCGGCTACCTGAATACGCCGGAATTGACCGCAGCCAAGTTCATTCCGGATGCGTTCAGCGGCGAGGCGGGCGCACGGCTATACCGGACGGGCGACCTGGCCCGCTATCTCCAGAATGGAGAACTGGAGTTTCTTGGCCGCCGCGATCAGCAACTTAAACTTCGCGGGTTCCGTATCGAGCCGGGGGAGATTGAAACAGTACTGGCACAGCATGCAGGCGTGCGTCAGGCGGCTGTCACAGTTCGCGAAGACTCGCCCGGAGACCGCCGCCTGGTGGCCTATCTCGTGTGTGATGCGCCGGAGCCGCCACCCGCCGAATTGCGACGCTTCCTGCGGTCACGGCTTCCTGAGTACATGGTCCCGTCTGCCTTCGTCTTCCTGGAATCACTGCCCCTCCTGTCGAACGGCAAGGCGAACCTCCGGGCGCTACCGGCACCGGTACGAAAGCCGGGCCCGGGTACTTATGTCGCGCCTCGAACCAGCGTGGAGTCGAAGCTCGCAACCCTTTGGGCGGAAGTGCTGCGAGTCGAGCGGGCAGGTGTTCACGATAATTTCTTCGATTCGGGCGGCCATTCGCTGCTCGCAACGCAGTTGTTGTCCAGGGTGCGGGAAGCGTTTGACGTGGAGCTTCCGCTGCGGAGCCTGTTTGATGAGCCGGACCTCGCATCCCTGGCGGAACTCATCACTTCGCTCTCGAAGGCGCCGGCGGACGCCCAAGCCGCCGGCGCGGACTATGAGCAAGGTGAACTGTAAAGGCGCCGGACAGCCGGAACGGAAGGAGGTCGGTCATGCCGATGGACGGTCAAAGCACCGCTGCCGCAATGCGGGAGCCCGTTTATAACGAGCGGGGTGTCATTGCCGAGAACTATTACGATCTTCAGGGGCTTGGCGTGCTGGAGGCGGCCAGGCGGGCCTATCCATTGCCGAAAGCATCCAGGGAGAGCACGCTCCGTTCGGTCTTCCAATCGGTTGAAATCGCGCTCTTGAATCTCCACGATCTGGTTGCGCGGGCCGCTGACGACGTAGCTGGCGGGAGGGGGACCGCGGCGTGCGTGAAATTGTTCTGGATGCGGGGATTTCATCGCTTGTTGAACCGGCTCAGCATGATTCCGCAGCAACTCGGGATCGGGCAAGTGGAGTCCGCGAGCGGAGGGGCCTTACGCATTGCTGACTCTCCCGCCTTCAACAATTACTGTGAGGCACTTCACCGCTTTGATGCGAGCGTGATCGAGTTGATCGACAGCGGCGCTTTGGACGCAGAGCACGCCGTGGCGGATCGTTCCCTGGATGACTACGAGTTCAACCTCCTGCACCTGGCGAGGGTTTGCAACCACGAGTCCACCATCTGGGAGCGAAACCTCGCCGAGGTGCGAGTGCCTGTCCCCGTGGCGTCCTATAGCGAGTTTGTTGTCGCCGAGGGCATGCGAAGTGCTGTGTTCGACCGTGTTCTTTCGGGAGACACGTACTTCACGCAGTTCCGCGGACTTCACCAGATTCCCGAGACGCTGGGCGAAGAGATCAACGACCGTTGCGAAGAAGCCATCCGGGATATCCGCACAAACCGCTTGCGTCATGCAGTGGAGCATCTCGATTGCATTCACGTGCTGTCCGAGGGAGTTCTCGCAGCCGTGCCCCCGATGGCGGACCAGCTCGCCACGGCCGATTATCACCAGATCCGCGAAAACCTGGGGTTGACCAGCGGCAGTCATTCCGTTTGTCTGCGCTACCACATGTTTACGCATTTGTATGAGCAACTGTGGGATGAATATTGCACCTGTGTGACCGGCAAGACCGCCAGTATCCGCACCGGCGCGGAAGTGGAAGAGGCGCTTCGCGCCCTGGAGTGCAACTACCACGGCGATGCGGCCGCCTGGGATCTGCATCTGGTGGGCAACTGCTGTCTGAAACTGCGCGCCTTCATCACCGCCTGGCGTGACGAACATCTCCACATGCCGCGGAACAATCTTGGCGGCGAATCGACGAAATCGTTGACCGGTTCTCCTGATGCGGTGAAAGCGGTGATGCATATGCGCGATGGCGCCATCGCCAAGGATCCGATGGCGCCGCTTGCGCGGGCTCGTGGCCTGGCGAGCGAACTTCCCCGGGCCGGCAGCCAAAAACTGACATCGTATCTGGATTCAGCCGGCTCGTTGGACCACCGGCTTCTATCGGTCACCGGACAGATTACGCAGCGGCGCTTCAGCGATGTGCAGGAGCGTTTGGGATTTTTTGCGAACCGATGTCCGTTTGTTCCGCCACCACGGAGAAAGGCGTGACGATTGCGGTACGAATTCATTTTCCGAGGCCTCCACGATGCTGACAGCTTCAGCCCGGTCTGATGAGATCGAAGACATCTACGAGCTTTCCCCTCTTCAGCAGGGCATTCTGTTTCATACCTTGTATGACCCGGGTTCCTGGGTCTATTTCGAGCAGGTGAGTTTTCCGGTTCATGGGAGACTCAACCGGAATGCTTTTCGTCAGGCATGGAGACGAGTCGTCGAAAGACACGCAGTGTTGCGTACATCTTTCTACTGGAATGACCTTACCAAGCCGCTTCAGGTGGTGCACCGGCAAGTCGAAACGCCTTTCGAAGAAAGGGACTGGCGCGGGAAAACCCGCGAGGAACAAGCGGTGATGCTGGACGATTTTCTACGGGCGGACCGGGATGCCGGCTTCGACCTGTCGCATCCGCCGGCCTTCCGTCTGGCCCTGTTCGAATTGACGGACGTCTCGTTTCAGTGTGTGTTTAGCTTCAGCCACCTGCTCATGGACGGATGGAGCTTGCAGACCGTCTTTCGCGAAGTCACTTCGGCTTATGCATCCTACTCGCTCGGAGAAGAACCGCAATTCCCGCCAACCCGTCCTTACGCAGACTACATCGCGTGGCTGCAGGAGCAGAACAGTTCTGCGGCGGAAGCGTTCTGGAAACGGACTTTGGCTGATTTCACTTTCACGGCATCGACCGGCATCGAACGGCCCGCAATCAGGCCCGGACAACAACGCCGCCGGTACGGCGAGCATTGGGAGCTGTTTTCAGCGCCATTGACTGCCGCGCTGCAGGCGTTCGCCGTCCAGCATCGTCTCACTCTCAGCAGCTTGATGCATGGCGTGTGGGCGCTCCTCCTTGGCCGCTATAGCGGCCAAGACGAAGTGATGTTCGGGAGTGTCGTCTCCGGAAGGCCGCCCGAACTCGCCGGGGTCGAGTCTATGGTAGGGCTGTTCATCAACACCATACCCGTGCCGGCGCGAATCCGGAGAGACCTTTCCGCTGCTCAGTGGCTGGAGGAATTCCACACGGCTCAGTGGGAGTTCCGCGGCCACCAATACAGTTCCCTTGTACAGATCCAATCCTGGAGCGCGATACCCGCGGGAGTTCCCCTGTTCAACAGCCTCCTGGCCTTTGAAAACTATCCCATGTCTGTTCCTGGGGAGGCGGCACACCAGCACAGCGAAGTCCGGCATTTTCAGAGAACGAACTACCCGCTAACGCTGGCGGTCGTTCCCGGTTCCGAATTGCAGATTCTGTTCTCTTACGATCAGGAACATTTCACTGATGACGCGATCCGGAGAATGGCCGGCCATTTCCAAACGATGTTGGAGGGCATTGTTTGCAATGCCGCCACGCCGGTGCATTCCCTTCCTTTGCTGACGCCCGAAGAGCGGCGAGGGTTGCTCTCAGGGAATAACACAAAGACAAAGTACCCCCGCCCGGAATGCATCCACCGGTTGTTTGAAGAGCAGGCCGCGCGCCATCCGCAAGCGATCGCGATCGATGACGGCGAAGAACCTCTCAGCTACGGCGAATTGAACCGTAAGGCGAACCGGTTGGCCTGGCGCCTGATCTCACTCGGCGCCGGTCCGGAGCAGATCGTGGGCATCTCGACATCGGATCCCGCACGAATGGTCGCCGGCATTCTCGGAATCCTCAAGACCGGGGCTGGATATCTGCCGCTTGACTCCGATGATCCGCGTGAACGGTTGGCCCTCATGATTGCTGATGCCGGGGCTCGCCTGATCGTCACGGATAATGGCGTGGCGGACGCGCTCCCTACAAATGGCGCCCGGCTGGTTCGCCTGGAGACGCTATGGGACGGCGCCGCGCAGCCTGACCCCGGCAATCCTCCCTACCATTCCGGAGGCGAGAGCATTGCATACGCCATGTACACTTCGGGATCGACCGGCACGCCAAAAGCAGTGGCGATTCCGCACCGGGCCATCAGCCGGCTATTGCTCAACACCAACTACGTCCGTCTGACGGATTCGGACCGTATGGCGATGCAGTCGAATTGCTCGTTTGATGCCGCTACATTCGAGATCTGGGGCGCGCTGTTGCACGGGGGCTGCCTGGTGCCGGTGAAAAAGGACGTCACCCTTTCCCCGTGGCTGCTGGCATCGAAGATTCGGGAAGAGGGAATCAGCGTTATGTTCGTAACGACGGCATTGTTCAACCGGCTGGCGAGCGAGATGCCGTCCCTGTTCGGCCCTTTGCGTTACTTGCTGGTGGGTGGCGAACCGGCCGAAGCAAAATACTTCCGCTCTGTTTTGGAAGCGGGACCGCCAGGCTGCCTCCTGAACATGTACGGGCCCACGGAAAGCACAACCTTCGCGGTGGGCTATGCGGCGGCGCGGGTTGACGAAGCAGCGGCGAGCGTACCTATCGGACGGCCCATCTCCAATACGCAAGTTTACCTGCTGGACCACAATCTGCAACTCGTACCGGTAGGTGTTACCGGTCATCTCTATCTGGGAGGAGACGGCCTGGCGCGCGGTTATCTGAACCGGCCCGACCTGACAGCGGAGAAGTTTATCCCGGATCCGTTCAGCACTGAAGCCGGTGCACGCCTGTACAAGACAGGCGATCTGGCGAGGCTCCTCCCGGATGGGAACATCGAATTCGCAGGCCGGATCGACGATCAAATTAAAATTCGTGGATTCCGCGTCGAACCCGGCGAGATAGAGGCCGTTCTCGCTAGTCATCCGGCGGTCCGGCAGCCGGTGGTTATTGCGCGAAGGGAGGAGCGGGGCGGCACGCTGCTTGTGGCTTATGTCGTGCCCCAACCGGAAGCGGCGCTTTCCGCTATGGAATTGCGGCGCTTCCTGAAGACGCGGCTCCCGGAATACATGGTCCCTGCTGCGTTCGTCGTCATCGACAAAGTGCCGTTATCACCGAATCAGAAGGTAGATCGCGCCGCGCTTTTCCATCTTGGTGAAGCCCATCCGGCGCCGCTCGAATCGCATGTGCCGCCAAGGAACCGGATGGAGGAACAACTCGCCGTCATCTGGGCCGATGTATTGGGGATCGCGAAAGTAGGCATCAATGACAGTTTCTTCGAGCTCGGGGGGCACTCCCTGCTTGCTACACAACTGATCTCGCGCGTGAGGGAAGCCTTCGAAGTTGAGCTTCCGTTTGCTGCATTCTTTGAATCGCCGACAGTAGCCGGGCTTGCCGGCCTCATCGAGACGGGGGAATGGAGAGCACGGAGCACCCCTGCCGCTATGAACGAATACGAACAAGGAGAGTTATGACCGCATCCGAACTGCTGAGCTATCTGCGCAGCCTGGACGTTAAGCTGTGGTTGGAAGGCGACCGCCTCCGCTATAAAGCGGTAAAGGGAGTGCTGACTCCTGCTTTGCTGGCGGACATGGCGGAGCGGAAGACGGAGCTGATCGCTCTCCTGCGCGAGGCGTTATCGGGCCAACCGTCTTTGGCGCCGCCCGTTGTGCCGGTTCCGCGCACTTCGTCTGGATTGCCGTTATCCTTTTCCCAGCAGCGGATCTGGTTTGTAGATCAACTGGCGCCCGGAAATTCCTTCTTCAATATCGACAGCGCCATTCGGCTTAAGACGCCAATTGACCCGCATATTCTTGAGCGCAGCCTCAACGAGATTGTGCGCCGCCACGAATCGCTCCGTACAACGTTCCAACTGATCAACGATGAGCCGGCGCAGGTGGTTGCCCCGTCGCTGGAGTTGCCGCTGCCTGTCATCGATCTCCGCCATCTGGCAACGGCTGAAAGAGAAGCCGAGGCACTGCGTATCGCGACGGAAGAATCGAGGAAACCGTTTGACTTGAGTTGTGGGCCGCTTCTGCGGACTACTCTCGTTTGGCTGGGTTACAGCGACTATGTCTTCCTTCTGACCATGCACCATATCGTGAGCGACGGATGGTCTATGGGCGTATTTTTCCAGGAGTTGAACACGCTGTATGGGGCGTTCCTTCTGGGCAGACCTTCACCACTGCCGCCCCTGGAAATTCAATACGGCGATTTCGCCGCCTGGCAGCGCCAATGGCTACGCGGAGAGGTCCTGGAACGCCAGTTGAACTACTGGAAGCAGCGGCTTCAGGACATTCCCACGCTTCAGTTGCCGACAGACCGCCCCCGGCCTGCCATGCAGACGTTCCGCGGTGCTTACCACAGCGTCACATTGTCCCCGGCGTTGACCGCGTCTCTGAAAGCACTGTGCCACAAGGAGGGCGCCACGCTGTTTATGGGGCTGCTGGCGGCGTTTCAGGCCCTGCTGTACCGTTACACCGGTCAGGATGACATCGTAGTGGGCTCCTACATCGCCAACCGGAACCGCGGCGAGATTGAGAAGCTCATCGGCTTCTTCGTGAACACACTGGTATTCCGGACGGACTGCGGCGGCGATCCTGAATTTCGAGAGCTGTTGCGGCGTGTTCGCGAAGCGGCGCTCGGGGGGTATGCCCACCAGGACGTGCCTTTCACCAAGCTCGTGGAGGAACTCGCCCCCGACCGGGACCTGAGCCGCAACCCATTATTTCAGGTGGTATTCCAGCTTTTTAATGCTCCGACGGTATCCTTGCAGGACTCGGATAGCGGGTCGCCCAACCTCACCGTGGAGCGTGGAACCGCTATCTTCGACCTTGCTCTGCACACGTTCGAAACACCCTCGGGCATTCATGCTCAGTTTGAGTACAACACCGACCTGTTCGACGCAGGAACCATCGAGCGCATGGCCGGGCATTATGAAACCTTGCTGGAAGGGATCGCCGCCAACCCGGATCAACGGCTCGGGGCTCTGCCTCTTCTGACGCAGGTTGAACGCCGGCAACTGCTCATCGACTGGAATCAGACGGACCGCGCATATCCCTGCGACCGCAGCATTGTCGAACAGTTTGAAACACAAGCAGCAGCGACTCCAACCGCGAGCGCGTTCCTTTGCGGCGGCCAGCGGCTCACTTACGAAGATTTGAACCGGCGCGCCAACCAGACGGCGCACTACCTGAAGAGCTTGGGGGTGGAAGCGGGATCGACGGTTGGCATCTGCCTGGAGCGCTCACTCGATTTTGTCGTGGGGCTGCTTGCAATTTTCAAAGCAGGATGTGTCTATCTGCCTCTGGACCCGACTTATCCGCGGGAGCGCCTGGTGTTCATGCTGAAGGATGCGCATGCTGGCGCTCTGATCACAAAACGTGCTTTGCTGCCTGCCCTGGCAGAAGTTCCCAACCGCACCATCTGCCTCGATGACGACGCCGGAGCCATAGCCAATCAAGGCTGCGATAATCCCGTCTGCACCGTCGGACCGGGCGATATGGCGTACCTGATCTATACCTCGGGATCGACGGGCAGACCGAAGGGGGTTGCGGTAGAGCACCGGCAGATACTGAACCGGCTGGACTGGATGTGGCGGGATTATCCGTTCACTCGCGAGGAAGTTCTCAGCCAGAAGACTGCTATCAGCTTCGTGGACTCTATCTGGGAGTTCTTCGGAGGGCTGCTGCAGGGAGTGCCCGCGGCGATTATTCCGGACGCGGTGTTGAAAGACCCCTTTGCGCTGGTGGAAGAATTGGCGGACCGCAACGTGACACGGATCTGGGTTGTGCCCTCACTCCTTCATGCGATGCTGGATACCGTTCCCGATCTTCAGCATCGGCTCCCGGCGCTCCGCTTCTGGGTGTCAAGCGGCGAGGCGCTTCCGGCGGAACTGTTTGAGCTGTTCCGCAGACAGATGCCCCATGCCACGCTTTACAACCTCTACGGCACTTCGGAGTTCTGGGACGCAACATGGTATGCGCCCGCGGAGCAAAACGGAAATGCCCGGCAGGTCCCCATCGGCCGGCCGATTCAGAACATGCGGATTTACGTGCTCGACTCCAATGGCCAGCCCGTTCCGATTTCCGTCCCGGGAGAGTTACACGTGGGTGGAGTGGGGCTGGCGCGAGGCTATCTGAACCGGCCCGATTTGACAGCTGAGAAATTCGTTCCAAGCCCATTCGAGGGTGCAGCGCGGAGATTATACAGAACAGGCGATCTCGTTCGATATCTCCCAGACGGCAACCTCGAATACCTGGCCCGCATGGACCAGCAGATCAAACTGAGAGGCTTTCGCATCGAGTTGGGAGAGATTGAAGCGGCGCTGCTCCAGCATCCTGGCGTGCAATCGGCCGTGGTGGATGCCCGAGCGGACGGTGCCGGTGAACCTCGCCTGGTGGCATACATTGTCCAGGATGCGCGTTACACAGGCGCCGGACTACAGCAGGCGAACGATTCCTGGAGCGGTGATCGGGTTCCCGAGTGGCAAGCCGTGTGGAACGAAACGTACATTCAAGCCGGCGGCGAGCAGGACCCGATGTTTAACATCTCGGGCTTCAACAGCAGCTACACTGGACGGCAGATTCCAGCGGGTGAAGTCCGTGAGTGGGTCGGGCAAGCGGTCGATCATGTACTGTCCCTCAAGCCGCGCCGGGTTCTGGAAGTCGGGTGCGGAGCTGGGCTTCTTCTCTTCCGGCTTGCGCCCCACTGCGACGAGTATTTCGGAACCGACTTTTCGGCAGCCGCCTTGAATTATATAGAGCGGCACGCCGGGGCGATGAAAAACATACGCCTGTTTCAAAGCAATGCGGACAACTGGTCATTTCTGAAGGAAGAGAGCTTCGATCTGGTGCTTCTTCATTCGGTGATCCAGTACTTCCCCAGCATGGACTACCTGCTCCGCGTGTTGGAAGGCGCTGTAGCGGCGACGAACCACGGCGGGAAGATTTTTCTCGGTGACGTGAGAAGCCTCCCGCTGTTGGAAGCTTTTCATGCGTCACTGGAGGCGTATCGCACCTCCGATTCGCCGCCCGCCTGCCAATTCGAGCAGCGCATGCAGAAGCGTATTGCTCTCGAACAGGAACTGGTTATCGACCCGGCCTTTTTCCCGGCGTTGAAGGAGCATCTGCCCCGTCTTACTCATGTTCAAATCAGGCCTAAACGCGGGCGGACCTGGAACGAATTCACCAAGTTCCGCTACGATGTCACGCTTCTTTTGGATCACGACAGTTTCACCCCATCGCCGCCGCCCGAATTAAAGGACTGGCGGCAGCAACGGATGTCACGGCGGGCTTTGCTGGATGAACTCAACAACCGGCCCGGAATGCTGGGGTTCAGCCGTATCCCAAACGCCCGCGTCGCGAGGGAACTCGAACTGCTGGACCGGTTGAAGAACGGGCATGAAACCGTGGCGCTGGATCTGCTAAAGTACCAGCCGGATGAATTGTACGGCGATAGCCTCGATCCGGAAGACATTTGGAGCGTGAGTGAAAAACTTGGTTACAGCGTTTCGATGCGCTGTACGCCAGGAGAAGCGGGCTGCTTCGACATGGTCATCCGGCGGGGTTCTCCAGAGACCGGGGCCGGCGCGTTGTACTTCGAGGATACGGGCCGCGTGAAGCCCTGGACGCAGTACGCCAACAATCCATTACAGGGGATGTTTGCGCAGAATCTTGCGCCGTTGTTGCAGCAGTGGATCGGGGAGCGTCTGCCGGAGTACATGGCGCCCTCGGCCTACGTCGTCTTGGACAAGCTTCCGCTCACACCCAGCGGCAAGTTAAACAGGAGGGCCCTGCCCGAACCGGAAGCACGGCCGCGGCTGAACGGTACCTACGTTGCCCCCCGGACCCACACCGAACGGGTACTGGCTGGCCTTTGGGCCGCGATTCTCAATACGAAGTTGATCGGGGTGAACGACAATTTCTTTACGGATCTGGCAGGGCACTCTTTGCTCGCCACGCGCCTGATGTCCCGGGTGCGTGACACGTTCCAGATCGAGTTGCCCCTCCGGCGTTTCTTCGAAGCTCCGACCATCTCGAGCCTGGCCGAGGCGATCGACCGGCACCTGGCGGACCCGCGTGTCGCCGGTCCTCAATCCAGAATCCCGAAGATCTCGCGCCGGGAGCGAGTGAAGATTTCGTTGCCGGACGAGGCCGTGTTTGGCGCGGCGGCGCCGGGTGAGGCGAAGATATGAGCATCCGGCTGTCCGAGATCCGTTTTAATCACGATCCGAATTCGGCAACCAATGACGCGATCAATGTCCGCCGCAGCAATTTGCAATTCGGAAGCGTTCCGGAATGGAGAGAGGGTGTGAATGTCAGCCCGGCGGACTCCGCGGCGGCGTATGCAATCGAGGAGACCCGCGGGAGAACGATCACGATTCAGGCGCGATTCACAACGGATGAACCGGGACTTCACTCCGCACAGATTCGTGCGATCCAGCCGCCGGCGGACGAAGTGCCGTACTGGTGGCTCGGGTGGATGCTCAGCCCGTTCCTGGCATGGCCGGCGCTGCATAATTACCTGCTTTTGATCTACATTCAACGATGGACTTTCGCGCCGCCCGCTGTTGACAACGTGCTCGGCGAAGTACGGCCGAAGGAAGTCGTATTCGGGTCCGATGGCGCGAGCGGCCAAGAGTTGTTTGAACTCCAGGGCGTGCGGATGGCTGTACAAGGTGTCGGCGCCTATCCGGTCACCTGGCGCTGGCAGTTCCGCAGGCGGGCGGAGGAGCCTTGGACAGACATCGTGGATACGCACCATCGCATCTACGTTTTACTGCGCGTGCCGCGCGCACCCTGGGAACAGGCTCCCTTCACTTCGAACAATACGCAACTGCCGTGGCTGGACGTGATGGACTACGCGTGCCTCTGGGCCTCCGGAGCTACGAGTGTGGATCAGGCAGGTTCTCAAGTGACGCGTGCCGTTTTCGACCTTGGCCCTGAGGTGGTTTCCTATGACTGTCCAGGCGGCGGATCGAACCATTACACGGGCGTGGATGCTTTCACTCCGTTCAATTGCTCGGGATTTCTGGCGCGCCTGCGCGGCGCCGGAGGGAGCTACTATCTCAACTGCACCGATTGCGCCACCATTACTTCCACGTTCGCCAACATCCTCGGCTGCGATCTCTCGCAATCGGCCATGTTTAGCGATTTCGGGATCGGCGTTTCTTATCCCATTAACGCCGTGGTGCCCATCGGATCCAACAGTTTCGGAACGGCTTGTGGGTTCAACTATCTCATTTTTCACGAGGTGGCATGGGCGGGTGACTGCCTGGCCGCCGACGAGGTTTTCGATGCCTGTTTTCTGGTCGACGGTGATTCCGACCCGACACGGCCGCCACATACACCGATGTTGCCGGCCAATATCCGGTTTGGCGAGCCGGGCGACGGCCAGTATCGCGACCGGCTTGCGGCGCCCGCCGGCCGTGCGAACTGCCAGCCGCAGCCGCTAGCAACGCGGGTCCGCAGGTGGGTAGTCTAGACTGTAAGGGGCAATGGGGCACGGGAGGCAATGATGGACCTCAATTACTTGCAGCCGCTACAAAACCAGCACGCCTACGCGGAATGGAAAGAGAAAAACACCCTCGGTGAGGACCTGTTCGTGTGGCGATTGATTGCCACTGGAATTGAACTGGAAGGCTGGCTAGCGGAATCGATGCGGAGGATCGAGAGCTCCAGGATTTTGACAGAGCGGGCCGCTGAAGCGGATGACCTGGAAGCCGCGGGAGCGGCCTCTACGACATTGTGGACTTGGGTTCGCCCGCGCGATAGCGGAGTGTCCGCGCTTCAGGTGCAGCACGTCCCGGCAGCCGGCCGGTCTTTTGCTCCCGGATCCAGGGCCGCCCTGCAAACAAAGAGCCCTCCCTACCTCGCGCTGACCGAAACGTTGTGGCATCCAAGTGCCGGTCCGGGCGCAGCCCTGATGAGCGTGTGGATTTACGAATGCTCATCCCGGACGGCTGCCCATCAACTTCTACTGCAATCTCTGGCTCAGTTTCAGTTGCCGGGGATGGTCCGAACGGAAGAGACCGCTGTGGGGGATGTCGCCTTCGCGCTACCCAGCGGAGCGCTCATGCTATTTGCACGAGGCAATCTGGTCGTTCTCATCCGCAACGCGGGCAGGCAGGTAGTCACGGTGATGGAACACGCGCGGCGCTTGGACGAGCAACTGATTTCGAAGCCGGAAGCCGTGAACGCGGATGCCGCACCTCAGCCGCGGAAGGTTATGTTCGCTCCCGTAGAAGCTCGCGTGAACACTCCGGTTCCCGTCCTTCTGGCCACCACGGAGCAGGATCTGCTGCAACCGCACACCCGAACGGAGCGTCTGGTGATGTATAAGATATTTGCGCGCGGTGGGGGATTGTCTGAAGCCAACGGACAGTTGGTCTATATACCAGCGGCCAAAGGCCAGCAGGAAGTGAATGTTTTCGCGATAGATGAAGACCGGATCGCAACCCGGCAGCGGTTGCGGCTCACGGTAAAATAACCCGGCAATTCGCAAAATGCGGTGTTCCTCTATTACTCTGTTTTTCGTTTCCATCATCGCTTTGGGCATGCCAACGAGCACCCCCGGCCAATGGCTCAACTCCACCTTGCTGGAAGAGATTGCGGCGTCCGAAATGCGGAGTGCGGAAATCCCTGGAGCCGCGGTGGCTGTCATCGAAGGAGACACTCCGGTTTTTCTCCGCGGCTTTGGCGTCGCGAAGGTGTCCGGGGAAGAATCGATCACCCCGGAAACCGTGTTCCAGACCGGCTCGGTAACCAAGATTTTTACGGCTGTGGCGCTGGCTGTGCTCGCTCACCAGGGCAGGGTTGATTTTCATCAACCTGCCGGCCTGTATGTCGAGGGCCTGCATCCCACCCTCGCCAGGCTCACTCTTCATCAGTTGCTGACTCACACCGCCGGGTTGAACGATAACGAAGCTCCTTTCGCGGGCATTCATGATGAGGAGGCGTTGGCTGCCGGTCTGAAAACCTGGAACGAAACATCGATCCTCACCTCACCCGGACGGATCTTTTCCTACGCCAACCCCGGCTATTCTCTCGCGGGACTTGTGATTCAGAGCGTCACGGGTAAAAAATTCGCCGCTGCCATGCACGAACTGCTATTTGAACCGCTGGGATTGAGGCACACGACATTCCGTCCTTCCCTCACCGCATCGGAGCCGCTGGCGATCGGCCATATTGCTAGTCGCGGCGTGACCATCGCGCTGCGGCAGTTCGCCAACAACGTTCAGTACTGGCCCGCGGGATATCTGTATTCAAGCGCCGCCGACCTGGGACGCTTCGTCATCGCGCTGATGAACGACGGCAGGTTGGAGGGTTCCCAGGTTCTTCCTTCCGGCATTCTCACCACCATTGCAGAACCGCAGGTAGAACCTCCCACCGGCATTTATCAGAGCTACGGTTATGGGATAGGAATGCTGGAGGTGAATGGGGTCCGGGCGGCCGGGCACGATGGAGCGATCGCCGGATTTTCCGCGAGGCTATTGATGGTGCCCGAACGCAGGTTTGCGGTCATCGTCCTGACGAATAAGCATCTCTCGATTCTGGGACGGACCGTTCAAGCAGCATTTCAAATGGCCTTTCCGCCACAGCCGCGAAACGGATGGGAGCGAAGAACGCTGCTGCCGGTGACCGCCGAAGATATTGCACGGCACGCCGGAATCTACCGGCATGGTCCGGTGCAGGTCGAGATCCTGGAGAAGGACGGCCGCCTCGTCTATAAGAGCGCGAGCCTGGAGTTGCCGATGTACAAGCTGGAGGAAGCGCGCTTTGCCATCCTGCCGCCCAAAAGCAAGACGCCCACGGCTATCGTGTTCGTCTCAGCTGAGGGGGGCGAGACGGTCTTCCTGCATCGCGATATGCGAGCTTTCATAAAGGTTGAGTGAGCCGGCCCGGCGCCCTTCGAAAGCCACGGCGCCAGCGTATCCGGCATCGGGAGCCAGTTCGCACAGTGACCATTGTTCTGAGGGCGGTCCAACCACGCTGAAGGATTCGAGAGGCAACGAAAGACCAGTTCCCAGCGCTTTAATGTAGGCTTCCTTTTTCGTCCAGAGCGAGAAGAACATCTCCAGTCTCACCGGCTCTGGTGTCCGCATCAACCCCTCATATTCCACTGGATGAAAAAAAGCTGCGGCGATACGTTCCGCATCTTCAATCGGCCGCACCTGCTCGACATCCACGCCAATAGCGCGGCCCAGCGTAATAGCAAAAAGCCCTATGTTCTGCGACCGGGAAGCGCTGAAGCGCAACCCCAAAGAGTTCTCTACTTCGGGCTTTCCAAAAGCCGAGTATGTAAACCGCAGTTCTCCGGGTGGAAGATGAAGATAGGCGCCCAGGATTGCCCGCAGCATTCCGTGCATTGCAACGAACCGCGACCGGTGTTCCGGGGACCGCAAACGTTCCGCACGCTCGCGTTCACACCCAGAAAGCGACTCCCAGAGGCCGGCCGCGGGAACGCCGGGTGTGTCCAGAAACGCCCGCCACACATGAACATCACCAGGTAGGAGGACAAGGCCGGCAGGAGGGGGCCACCATACCGGATGGCCCGGGTTCATCCCGGCACTCGCTTCAGTTGCTCCATCTGCTTTCTGACGCTGAGCGGCCGCATGTCGGTCCAGACTTCCTTGATGTAATCCAGGCACTCCTGCTTACGCCCGGTCTTACCGGCATCGCTCCATCCCAGAGGATTTTCCCGGTCCAGGGGCCAGATCGAGTATTGTTCCTCATGATTGACCACGACTTTGTAGATGGCAAGATCTTCCTTATCGTCCGGCATACGTATCCTCTTCGTCACACCAGAATAGAAGCATATACGCTGCTTGGCAAGACCTTGAGATCTACGTTGAAGACATTACTTTGCGGCTTCGAGAGCTTCCCGCAATTGGCGGAGAGTCACACGGGCATCTCCCAGGAGCAGGATTGTGTTGGCCTTGTCATAGAGCGGATTTTCGACGCCCGAATATCCGGGCCGGCGGTCCAGATTGCAGACCACGACGTTTTGCGCCTCATCGGCGCGCAAAATCGGCATACCAGAGATGGGGGTTCCCGTCGACGTGATGGCCGCGGGGTTCACCACGTCACAGGCTCCCACGACAATTACCAGTCCGGTATCCCGAAACGCCTGGTTGGCCTCATCGATTTCGATCAATAAGTCCGGATCGGTGTCTGCTTCTGCCAGCAGAACATGCATGTGGCCCGGCATCCGCCCGGCAACCGGATGAATAGCGAACCGGACCTTCTTTCCCATAGATACAAGCTGGTTCGCCAGCAGTACGGTCTCGTGTTGCGCCTGTCCCTCCGCCATCCCGTATCCCGGCACGATGATGACACTGGTAACAGCGATTGCTGCTTCTGCCGCAGCAGGGAGCGGGTCGCTGGTTTTCGTGGCTTCCGTGACAGACACCTCGCTCAGTGCGTCCACGCCCCTATCCGCTTCGGTTATCCGCGGATTCTGTACCGGCGTCTTACCCGGCATCAGAACGTGCCCCAAGGTTCTGTTCATTGCTTCACACATCACATAGGTGAGGATGGATCCCGAAGCGGCCACGGTCGCCCCGGCGGCAATCAGTAGCCGGTTGCCAATAGCAACGCCGCAGAATGCAGCAGCCAGCCCGGCGGTTGCGTTCAGGAAGGAGATCAGCACGGGCATGTCAGCGCCGCCGACCCGGATAGAAAACAGGACACCCAATACGCCCGAAACTGCGGCGAGCAGCACGAGCCAATACGCATATCCGGCGCCGGGAGCACGGGTGGCGGGAATGGACAGGAACACCGCAAGCGCAATGCCCGCAAGAAGCATCGTATTGTGCCAGAGAAGGAATGACGGCCTCTGCTTCATCCGCTTGGAAAGCTTGCCGCTGGCCACCATGCTTGCGGTGAACGTGAGGGCTCCCACCACCATTCCGAGCACACCGGAAAGGGTTCGTACCACCGTATCTGCCGTGGGCAGGCGAGTCAGTTCGACAAAGGAGATCAATACGGCTGCCAGAGCTCCAGCGCCATGCTGAAACGCGATCATCGCGGGAATCTGCACCATATTGACCTTCGCAGCCAGCCAGGCGCCGGCGAGCAAACCGAGTGCGAGGCCGGCCGCGGCAATGCCGGGATCAATCAGGCCATACCGGTACACCACGAGCCACGCGGAACAGGCGAGCGCGGCCGCGGCAATAAGATTACCGGCGCGCGCCCTTCGAACACTTCGGAATTGCGCAACCCCGATCAGCAGGACAGCAATTATGGCAAGGTCTACAACCTGGTCGTTTGTGAGCAACATCATCGTGAATGTTCCGGGGGCGTGGCGTTAGCCACCCTCCGCGCTTTCCGTCCCAGCCTGGCGCTCGTGCCTGCGAAACAGGCGCAGCATGCGGTCTGTGATGACAAATCCTCCCACGACGTTGAAGGCGGCCAATCCCATGGCTACAAGCCCTAGCAGCTTCACCCACGAACCGGTCTCGACCGAAAAGATGAGGAACGCGCCAAGAATGGTGACCGCTGAAATCGCATTGGTCATGGACATGAGGGGAGTATGCAATCGTGGTGGCACCTTGGCAATAATCAGAAAACCGATGGCCAGCGATGCAAAAAACACCGCCAGCATGATGTAGAGGTCAGCCATGTGCGCTACCGTGCCGCTCCGGCGGGAGACGGGTCGGACACTTCCATCGCTTTCAACGCCCCGGCATGCACGATTCTGCCTTGCCGCGTCACCAGCGTGTGCTGCACGATATCATCCTCAAAATCGGGAGTCTCGATGCCCTTCTTGAACAGGTTCTGCACATAGTGCAGGACATTGTTCGCGTACAGCCAGCTTGCATCGACAGGCATAGAGCCGGGGATATTGAGCAGGCCGCAAAGGAAAACGCTTTCGCGGACAACCTCATGACCGGCTTCACTCAAAGCGCAGTTTCCGCCCTGATCGATCGACACATCGATAATCACGGAACCCGGCTTCATGCGGGAAACCATCGCAGGGGTAATCAGTACGGGCGCCATCTCGCCGGGTACCAGGGCGCTGGCAATGACGGCATCCGCACGCTCCAGCGCTGCGGCAATGGCTTCGCGCTCCCGGTCGAGCCACTCCGCGGGCAGCGCGCGAGCCGCTCCACTTCCATCCGCGGCGAGTTCGGGCGGCACTTCAAACCCGGCGATTTTTGCGCCGAGGCTTTGGGCTGCCTTCCGCGCCGGCTCCTGAATATCCAGCGCTTCCACCGTTGCGCCTAATCGCTTCGCCGTCGCAATGGCCTGAAGTCCCACCACGCCCGCGCCGATCACCAGAAACCGCGCGGGCTTTACTGTTCCAATCGCGGTGCCGATCATGGGCACAAACTTCGGAAGGTGCGTCGCGGCGAGAAGAACCGACCGGTAGCCCGTTACTGTACTCATCGAGGTCAGCGCGTCCATCTGCTGCGCTCTCGAAATGCGCGGAATACCATCCATCGTGAGTGAGGTGATGTTCCGGTCGCGCAGCATACGGACCATCTCGTGATTGGGCGGTGCCGCCGGATGCAAAAAGGCGATCAGCATGCCGCCTTCGCGCATCATTAACACTTCGTGCTTCGCAGCCTCCTGGTTGACGGACGGCTGCTTCACTTTCAGGATGATATCCGAGCGCGAGAAAACATCCGATGCGCTGGCGGCGATCTCCGCGCCGGCGGCGGCATACTCGGAATCAGACCGATGCACACCGGCGCCCGCCGCTGTTTCGACGAGCACACCAAAGCCCATCTTCCTGTACTCCGCCACCGATTCGGGTAGCGCCGCCACCCGGTGCTCGTTTTCCAAAATTTCGCGAGGAATGCCAATGATCATAAGTCCGCTCCCTTGCACTATAGCCTTCACTCGCAATCATAGCGGGAACGGCCGCTTGCTTGCGCGCGGCTCGGTAACCGTAACGGAGCTAGCGGGTGGCGGAATCGGCGCCGTGAGCGGATTCATCCAGCGAGCGGATGGCTTGTTCGATATCCCGCGGCAGGAATGGCTTTTGCACAAAACCGATGCGGCCCGCGGCTCCGAACTTCGAAACGTCAACGGGAAATCCACTGCAAACCAGCACCCGGACATTTTCGCTGACTTTGAAGACACGCCTGACAAGTTCTTCGCCTGACATGTCCGGCATGTTCATGTCGGCCAGGACGAACGAGAACTGCTGCGGGTCTTTCTCGAAGATCTCGAGGCCATCAGCGGACCGAGTGCATGCAGTCACCTCAAAACCCATTCTCGTCAGGTATGCTTCGAGCAGGTTCAGAAGCGATGTCTCATCGTCGACAATCAGGACCTTTGCAACACCGGTGTTGGACACTGAATTGTTGGGTAATGGCATATTGTCGCACAATCTGATTAGGGGCCGGCAATAATTCTATGCAATTCCACACAAAATATCTCACTTTTCAAACTACGAAGCACCGTGAATACATCAACATCACACCGGAAGTCGAAAAGGCGCTGGCCGCGAGCGGCATTCGCGAAGGGATGGTACTGGTTTCCGCCATGCACATCACCGCCGGCGTCTGGGTGAATGATGCCGAAGACGGACTCATTGCCGACATCGATGAATGGCTGGAACAACTCGCGCCATTTCGCAAAGGCTACCGGCACCATCGAACCGGCGAAAGCAACGGAGACTCCCATTTGAAGAGCCTCCTGGTGCACCATCAGGTGATTTTGCCCGTAACCGCGGGCACGCTCGACCTGGGCCCGTGGCAGCAGGTTTATTATGCGGAGTTCGACGGGCAACGCCCGAAGCGCGTCATTATCAAAGTGATGGGCGAGTAGCTTGCGCGCGCGGCTCCGGGCGGGCGCAATCGTCGGACAGCAACTGCTAATCGGCCCGTTGTATTTCGAGCTCCGCCTGCTCCGGCGCCCATGCGGTCTGGCGCCGCGCCCACTCGCGGATATCGCCGAATCGATAAGTATCCCACTCGGGCGCCAGGTGGCTGCCAAGTGCGGGATGCGTCGCTAGCGTGCTCGATGGAGTGTTACATCCCACCCGCGCAGATGCGGGCGAAGTACCTCTCGTATGTGGCGGGCGTGGTCAGTCCCGGTGCGGATGTGTTCTTGCACATCCCGCCTCACCAGATGCATTTCGGCACGCAGGTCCGGGACTACCTGACGCAGATGGACAAGGGGTACGCCGGCCGGATCGCGGCGGCAGGCGTACCGTTCATCCTGCAATTTGGAGAGACCCAGGCTGGTGTTTCGACAACCAGGGCGACGACCCGAACCGGTGGGATGGGCTTGTATGACCAGCAGGTTATCGACGACTCCGCGGCGCAGTACGGCTACCAGATCCGGCCGTTCCGCGCAAACAACGACAATCCTGCTGGCAACCCGGCGTGGTTGAAAAGTTACTGCAGTCGCGAAGACAACTGTTTCACGAAGTGACCCAACCGGTTGAGAAATGCGCGAATGTGATGGTTTCATACGGGCGTGATTCGCCGCGCTCGTAGAGGCAGCCCACGGTGCCGTCGCCAAGAACCGCCAACGATGAATAGGCACAGGGGCCTTCGTGGAGCAACTTGGCGTGGGGCCACGTGCGCCCGCCGTCGCTGCTGGCCCGCACCGTCATCCGGACCCGTTGCTCGGCGGCGGGGTTGGAGAACAACAGTCTCTCTCCGTGACGAATCAGACTGGCCTGGCACCCAGGCTCAATCAATGTCTCGTCCGGTCCAAACTCACCCCAGGTCATTCCTCCGTCCTTGCTGCGGCCTACCAGCCGCCGGTTGCCGCGATCAGAGCGGCAGTTGAGCACGAGGCTTCCATCGGGCAGTTCGGCGACCTGGGACTCGCCGGTGCCTTCGGGCAATTCGCCGCCGCGCTCCCACGTTCTGCCATGATCGTCACTATAGAAAACGTAAGAGTGTTCGCGCCATGTTCCCGGGGGCGCATAATCGCATGGGACCACGATACGTCCGCTCTTCAGTTGAATCGCGTTGCCCGGACCCGTGGCGCACCAAGTCCAGGACGGATCTCGCACAGAGCCGCTGATTTCCACCGGTTTCTCCCAGGTAGCGCCATCGTCCGCGCTGCGGCTTAACCACATCCGCCGGATCGCCGCTCCTTCGAGAATCTGCTTCTGCGTAATGTGCCCGGGATTACTGGTCAGTGGCAGCCAGATGCTCCCCGTCTTGCGATCCTGCACCGGACAGGGATTGCCGATGGTGTCGGGCCCATGGTCCGCCACCAGCTGTAAGGGACTCCAAGTGATCCCCCCATCCCTGCTGCGCTTGAGCACCAGGTCGATATTCCCGGTATCGCTGGTGCTGTCCCGCCTTCCCTCGCAGAAAGCGAGCAACGTGCCGTTCCTGGTAGTGAGCAGAGCGGGAATGCGAAACGTATGATAACCGTCGTCACCGGCGCGAAAAACTACCGTGTTCCGGGGCGCCTCGCCAGTGGCTGCGAGGCTGAGAAGGAGAGATCGGCGTGTCAACATGAGTCAGCGTCCATGTTGGCTTGCCTCGTTTCCGCTCGTCAAGCGGCATCCGCTGCGGCCCGTATGGTGATACGCTGTGAACCAAATGCTCAACCGCCGGACGTTCCTGACCACTCCCACCGCTCTGTTGCACAGCGCCGCCTTGGATCGCCGCACGATTATTCAGGAGCGTGCAGCCGCTCTTGCCACGTTTCCCGGCCAGCGGATCGAAGCAGGCCGCTCTAAGACGGCCGATCCAATCGCCGCCGGAACAGTCTTCTTTTACAGCCGGACGCCGGTGAGGGTTGGCCTGCGTAACATCGATTGGAGCGGCGCCCACATCAAACACCAGGAATGGCCCGCACAACTCAACCGGTTCTTCCATCTTGGTCCGCTTGCCTCCGCCTATCTCGCCACAGGCGACGAAGCCTATGCGCGAGCCGCACGCGCCTACATTGAGGACTGGCTGCGCGAAGACCCCTATCCGGACACACGAAGCTTCCGCCCCGGCGACAACGCCCTGACGATGAGCATTCGCCTCGGCACCAGTGTCACCTCCGGCTGGAGCGGCACGCTTCCCATCTTTCTTCGGAGCCCTGCCTTCGACGACTTGTTTCTCGATCGCATCTTTCGCTCGCTGGCTCGCCAAGCCAAGTTTCTTGCGGCGCGTCTGACGGCTGTGGGCAACTGGCGCATCTCCGAGCTCGACGCTCTGGTCTTCATCGCATTGCGCTTTCCCTTCCTCGATGGTGCGCCTGCGCTTCTGGAAACAGGTATCACCGGGATGCGCAACGCTCTGGCAACCCAGTTCCTCCCCGACGGCGTTCACATCGAGCGTACACCCGGCTATCACGACTGGATGACGCAGGTCGCCGTCAATTACGCCGACCTCGCCCGGCGCTTCCCGGATGCCGACGCCCGAGTGGATACCGCCCGTGCCGTTCGCTCTCTCGACTACGGCGCACAAAGCGAATTGTTCGGCGTTAACGACTCCATCGCTCCACACCTGGATCCGCCCTCCCTTTCCAGGCTGGGCCAAAGAAGAAGCTCCCTTGCCGTCCTGCACCTTGCGGATCGCACACCCCCGGAACCGCCGCTCGACCAGGTGTTCCCGGATGCGGGCCAGGTCTTCAGCCGTACCGCATGGAAGAGCGGCGCCGATTACCTCGCGTTCGATGCCAGCACCTGGGGCGGCGGCCACAGCCACCTCTCGCGCCTGGCTTTCGCTTTTCGTTCAGGCGGCCGCGCGCTGGTCGCCGACCCGGGCATTCTCTCTTATGAGATGTCCGACCCTCGTGCTCCTTACGGAAAATCTACGGCGGCTCACACAACGCTCAACGTCGATGGTTACAATCAATCCGGTGCGAGCGGCCAGCTTCTCCGTACGGTGTTCACCCCGGAGGTCACTCTTATCCACGCACGCTACGAAGGCGGCTGGTGGAAGGGTCAGTACCACTGGACCTTCGGCCAGGGCCGCGGCGAAGGTATCTGGGGCGAGCACCAACGTATTCTGCTCTGGGTGAAGAAGGAATACCTCGTAGTTATCGATTCACTCACTACCGATGCCGGCCACGAGATTCGCAATTGCTGGCAAATGGGACCAGCCGAGAAGTGGGCGCAGGATACGGAAAAGCTGCGCTGGTGGACCGCCAATCGTGACGTCAACGTGTTGCTCCAATTGGCAATCGCGCCCAAAGAAACAACCATGCAGTGCTTTGAAGGGAGCAATGAGCCGCTGCGTGGTTGGGTGGGACAGCACGGTGACGACTCGGTGGCCGCACCGCTGGTCGAATTCCGTTATCCCTCGGTCCTCAATCGGCCTGTCGTCACCGCGACACTACTGGCGCCGTCACGCGGTGCAGTGCCTCCGTCCTGGCGTATCACGGCGGCGGGCTCTACCGCCAACGTGGGGCGCCTGGAGATCGTAACACCCGATGGCGCAACCGACCTGCTGGCCTGGACACCCGGCCTGGCGCTCCCAATTGAAGATTCACAGCCGTTTGTCACAGATGCGCGTCTGGTCTGGACACGGCAGGGAACCGGCCGCCGCTTTCTGTTGGACGGCACATACCTCAAGTAAGCATCAGATCCCATGCTTGCTACCCATGCTTGCTACCTTGCAGCCTCTGCGCTGAACTTGTACACTGTGGTGCTCTGATACTTCGCTCCGGGTCTGAGCACGACAGAAGGAAACTGCGGCTGATTCGGCGAATCGGGAAAGTGCTGGGTTTCCAGGCAAAAGCCATAGCGATGGCCGTAAGCGGCGCCGCCTTTTCCCCGGATGGTCCCATCCAGGAAATTGCCGGTATAGAATTGCACACCGGGCTCCGTCGTCAGTACTTCCACTACACGTCCGGAACCAGGCTCCGTTACACGCGCGGCTGAACGCAGGGACCCGGCCGAGCCATTTAAAACAAAGTTGTGGTCGTAGCCCTTCCCGAAAACCAGTTGCTGATCCTTGCCGCCGATCCGTTCCCCGATGGCATGCGGTTGTCTGAAGTCGAACGGCGTGCCCGTTACCGGCCGCAATTCGCCGGTGGGAATCAACCCTTGATCGACCGGAGTGAAGTTGTCTGCGTTGATGCGAACGCGGTGCGCCAGTATGTCTCCATTCCCCGCGCCTGCCAGGTTGAAATAAGAATGATTCGTCAGATTCACCACTGTCGGTTTGCTGGCAGTAGCTTCGTAATCGAGGCGCAGTTCATTGTCGCCGGTGAGCGTATAACGAACCGTTGCCGTGAGACTTCCGGGGTAACCTTCTTCACCGTCTTCACTAAGATAGGTGAGCTCCACGCCGGCATCACCGTCCGCCCGCGGCTTCTTCACGCTCCATACTGCTTTATCGAATCCCCGGACCCCTCCATGAAGGTGGTTCTCGCCATTGTTGCGCGCCAGTTTGTATTCCACGCCATCCAGCACGAACCGTCCGCCGGCTATCCGGTTTCCATAACGGCCGATCACCGCACCAAAGTAAGGATGCTCGCCCAGATATCCGTCGAGTGAATCGAACCCAAGAACGACATCCGCCAAGTTGCCGTTCCGGTCGGGAACTTTCAGCGAGACCAGGATGGCTCCATAATTAGTGATGCTCGCTTCCACGCCTTTAGAATTTCTCAGCGTATAGAGTTGCACGGGTTCTCCTTTGGCCGTTTTGCCGAACTTGCGTACGGTCGCGGCGGCGGCTGCGCGTTCGCCGGGGCGATTGCAGCCCGTCACGGCAAGTGAAATGGAAAGAAGGATTACAGTCGCGGTGAGTTGCATGTGGAAGGCATCAGCAAGACGTCATAATATCATCGGGCAGTTGTTAGGTCGCAGCGGGCGAACCAGAGCAGTTAAAATGAGTAGTAAACAGCAGGCAGTAAGTTCCCGGTTGCCAAGATGGGGGAATCGAAGTTTATGCCGTCCTCCCAAAGTCCCCGTACAGCCGTACGGCGCTATTCGGCCGCCCTGTTGTTGGTCACGGCTGCCTCCCTGCTGCGTCTCGGTCTCGATCCCATTCTGGTGGACAAGGGCCCCTATCTCGTCTTTCTTCCCGCGGCAGCGGCTGCGGCGTGGTACGGAGGGCTCGGCCCGGGACTGCTTGCAACGCTGCTTGGCGCAATCGGCGCGCTGGCCTTCGCCGTTGCTCCCGCGTTCAGTATTCGTCCGGAAACCCGTGCCGATTGGCTGGCGCTGGCCTTATTCCTGATCTTCGGTGTTTTTGTAAGCGCATTAACGGAGAAACTCCATCGCACGAAACGCCGCGCACTGGATGCGGAAGCGTCCGAACGGCGCCAACGTTTGTTATCGCAACAGACGCTGGCAGGTATCGGCGACGCCGTATTGTCCACTGACGTTGTGGGCCGCATCGAGTTCATGAACGCGATCGCTGAGCAACTCACCGGCTGGACAATGGATGACGCACGCGGGAGACCTGTCCGGCAAGTCTTCCAGATCGCCAACGAGTACACCGGAGCGCCCGCCGGCGATCCGATTACCCGTGTTCTTCAGGAGGGCATCATCGCTGGTCTCGCGAATCACACGGTCCTCATCAAAAGAGATGGCAGCAGGATCCCTATTGACGACAGCGGTGCGCCCATCCGTGACGAATCGGGAAATCTGATTGGAGCCGTTCTGGTGTTTCGCGATATTGCCGAGCGCCGTCGCGCGGAGCAGGAACGCGAGCGGCTCATTCGCGAACTGAGTGAAACCCGGGATATCATCAGGTCCGTATTTCGAAAAGCGCCCGTCGGCCTCGCTCTTTGTGATCTGGATCTGCGCTTTACCCGGGTAAACGAGGCGCTTGTGGAAATGACCGGGTTGCCGATGGAGGCGCACATCGGCAAGACGATCGACGAACTGCTGCCCGGTCTCCCTGCGGAAGTAACCGAAGCGATGCGGCAGGTCCGCGAAACCGGAACGCCGTTCCACCACGAGTCGGAGGGCGAAACCCCCGCCGCGCCGGGTAAACGGAGAACCTGGGACATCCACTATTACCCCATTCGCGTCGACGACCACATTGCGGGCATCGGTGCGGTATTCCAGGAAATCACCGAGAAGAAGGCCTGGGAGGCCGAGTTGGAACTGGCAAACGACAACCTCAAGCAGTTCGCCTACGCCGCCTCGCATGACTTGCAGGAGCCGCTGCGTATGATCACCAGTTATACGCAACTGCTGAAGAAGCGCTATTACGACAAGCTGGACAGCGACGGTCGGGAGTTTCTGGACTTTGTAATGGACGGCGCGAACCGCATGCGGACTCTGCTCGAGGCGCTACGGGACTACTGGAGGGCGAGCAAAGATGGTGAAGAGCCGGCCACAGTGGATTGCAACGCTGCGCTGGAAACCGCTTTGGGCAATCTTCGTGCTTCGCTGGCAGAGACCGGCGCTGTCATCACCCACGGCGACCTTCCGAAAGTAGTCGCGCATGAAGCACCGCTGGTTCAAATCTTCCAGAATCTGATCGGCAACGCGCTTAAGTACCAAAGCGAAGCGCAACCTCAAGTGCATATTTCGGCCTCCGGTCATGGCGCTCAGTGTGTGTTCTCAGTGCGGGATAACGGAATCGGAATAGACAAGAAACAATTGCCGAAGCTTTTTGGTGCGTTCCGCCGATTGCACGGAAGTAAGTATCCCGGCACCGGAATGGGACTCGCGCTTTGCCGCAAGATCGTCGAACGCTACGGCGGTAAAATCTGGGTGGACTCGGAAAGCAATAAAGGCTCCACGTTCTACTTCACATTACCGTTGGCGAGCGGTGAGGCGGCTTCGGCACAGCAATCCTAGCGGAAACGGCAACCGGCCGCACACCCGGTTGGGCGAGCGGCCGGCTACGTGAAACTCACTCCATTTTTTTTCTCAAACGCCGACCAGTTCCCTTTCTCCCTGTTCCACGGTCAAGTTGGCCGGTATAGGTCTGAGCGCCCGCAAATGGAAGAGGCCGTAAATGGCTGCTGCCGCTATTGGGAGAACGCCCACAACGATGAATACGGTGTCGGGAACCATTCGCAGCCACAGCAGTTTATTCACTAGAGGCTGCTGATAAAATTCGAACGAACGGGCCGACCAGAAGCCGTTCCGGAACGATTCGACCGCCTGCATCACTCCGACCGGAAACAGCGTCGTCACGATCATGCCCATGAGGCCGATATTGAGTCCCCAGAAGCCCGTCATGACCCACTTCTCTTTCCAATATTTCGGATCAATGATGTTCCGCAGCGAAAACGCCGCCAGCGCGACCGCCAGCATGCCATACACGCCTATCAACGCTCCGTGGCCGTGTGCCGCGGTGAGGTACGATCCGTGCTGGAAGTAGCTGACGAACGGCAGATTGATCAGGAAACCGAGCGCACCGGCACCGAAGAGATTCCAGAATGCCGTAGCCACCAGGAACCAGAAAGCCGCTTTATATGGGAATTCGATTCCACCGTCGCGGATCACCTTGTATTGGCCATAAGCTTCCACCATCAGCAACGTCAGCGGAATCACTTCGAGCGCCGAAAAGATCGCGCCAAGCGCCATCCAACTCTCCGGCGCACCAATCCAGTAATAGTGATGCCCGGTGCCGATGATACCGCTGCCGAGCAGGATGATGAGTTGGAAGTACAGCGCGCGAAGAGTCGATTCAGCCGTGACCAGACCCAGGCGAACCATGAGGAAACCGATGACAACTACGGCGAAAACTTCGAACATGCCCTCTACCCACAGGTGGATGAGCCACCAGCGCCAGTAGTCCGCCATCGTGATGTGACTGTTGCGGTCGATAAACAGAGCGAAGCAATAGAAGATCGGAATGGCTGCCGACGAGTACAGCAGCAAGTGCGTGAGTCCGCCCCGGTCCCCCTCGCTTTCGAGGGCCGCCTTAAGACCGCGGTACACAATGTACAACCAGATAAGCATGCCGGCAATCAGCAGATACATCCAGATGCGCCCGAGTTCCAGATACTCCCACCCTTGCGTGCCGAGCAACCACCAAGTCTCACCGAGATAACCCTTAACCGACAGATACTCGCCCGTCATGCTTCCAACGACGACCACCACCAGCGCCCAGAACAGAATGTTAACTAGATGTTTTTGACCTTTCGGTTCCCGGCCACTCACAAGCGGCGCGATGAAGATCCCCATTCCCAACCAGGCCGTCGCAATCCAGAAGATCGCCAGTTGCAGATGCCAGCCGCGAGCAATATTGAACGGAAGATACTGCGAAAGATCAAGGCCATAAAAGGTGGCCCCCTCCGCGTAATCGTGCGCCATCTTGCCGCCAAGCAGAGTTTGCACAAGGAAGAGCAGTATGGCGACCACGAAGAACTTGGCCGCCGCGCGCTGCGAAGGCGTCAGCGGACTGCGGGCGATGTCGAACCGCAGCCGCGGGTTTTCCACATCCACCGGGCTCAGACGATAGCGCTGATGGAAGTAAAGGATCAGGGCCAGAAACATCAGCAGGCCGGCCACACTGGCCGCCGACCACATCATGGAACCGGCGGTTGCCGTGTTACCGGCGGTCTTGTCGTAGGGCCAGTTGTTGGTGTAGGAATGATCCGCTTCCGGCCGCTTGGCTACCGACAACCAGGCTGTCCAGGTGACAAACGCCGCCAGTTCCTTGGCTGCTTGCCGGTCGAGCGCAACGTTTCCACCGCCCTCGCGCTCCGGCAGCAGCGCACCCTTCGGCAGGGAACGGGCCGTGTCGCCTTTTGCGAACGTCCTTTGATAATGGTCAACGATCCGGTTCCAACCCGCTACCTGTCTCTCTGTAAAACGCAGAATGCCATTTTCATAAGTATTCTGCCGTAATTCCGAAGCGATTTCCGCATCAATTGCAGCTTTTTGTCCAACGTCCATTGTTTCGTAAGCGCCGCCGCTGCCGGCCGCCTGCATGCCGGCCGTCATGATGTTCAGCGCTTCCGCGGTGTAGTCCGGCCCAAGATATGCGCCGTGCCCTAACACCGAGCCATAGTTCATGAGATTTCGTTTCCGAAAGAGATCTTGACCATTTTGAATATCTTCCACAGTGAATAGCGTTTGCCCTCTTGGGCCGACAGTCACTTCCGGAATCGGTGCACGGCTCCGATACATCGAATACCCGCCAACGATCATGACCGTGAAACCGAACAGAAGCGTCAATAGAAGTCCGTGCTTCCAAAGTCCTGATTTTTCCTTAACCATAATAAATGTGAGTCCTGGAACAAATGTAATTCCGGGAGGTATTCTTACCTATGACCGAAGTCACAGAAGGTATATATATTAGATTTATAGTTCGGTAGCGGCTTCGCGCTCGAGGCCGGTACGATTCGCGATCGCGATCTGCCGTTCGGAAATGCTGATCAAACCTTCAACCTGAAACCGGCTGAGGTTGCGTGAAACGACTTCGCGCACAGTGCCAAGACGGGAAGCAAGTTCCTGATGCGTCATGGGGAGAGGGAACATGTTCGAACCAGCCTGGTCGCTGGTATCGAGCAGTAACTTAGCGAGCCTCTGCCGGACACTTCCGAACGTGACGCTTTCGAGCGTCGTCACCAGATGCCGTAACCGCTTTCCAACGACGCCCAGCACCTTCAGCGCAACATCCGGGTACTGGCGGCACACCTGTGAGAACTCACGTTTTGGAATCAGAATGGCGCGGACTTCATTGATGGCGGCGACGGATGCGGGGTAGACGCCGCCATCGAACATCGGCAATTCCGCCACAGTGCCGGGCGCCTGCTCAAGCGCGATCGTCATCTCCCGGCCCGCCATCGACGTCTTGTAGATCTTCACCGCGCCCTGCGCGATGACATACAAACCGTCGCACTCTTCACCCTCGTTGAAAAGCACGTCGCCGCTTCGATAGCGCTTCTCGACGGCGTGAGACGCGATCGCTTCCAACTCGTGGGTGCTCAAGCCGGCGAAGAGTTGAATCCGCCTGAGGATCTCGGCCTTATTCTCGTTCAAACCAACGATTTTATCAGGAACCGCGGGATCTCACTTTACCAGCGTATTGAGATACGCCACCAGATTCGCCATTTCGTTCGATTTGAAACGGGGCCACCGTACACCCTGCTGACTCATCTTATCGAGCATCGCCGGTCCGTGATGCCACAGAGCCGCCACTATTTCGAAGCTCGTTGCAGGCGCCTGCCCGGCGAGACGGGGCGCTCCGCTCTGTGCGTTTTCATGGCACATCGCACAGCGCTTGTTCTCGAAGATGCGGCGGCCCACCCGCGGATCGCCCTTGGGCTCGAAGAATTGAATGGACCACAGATAGCCTACAATCCGCCGCATCTCCTCCGTATTGAGTTCGGGATGATGCTTCATCAATGGGGCGTGGTTCCACATGGCGGCGGCGAAATCCTGCATGGACCGGAAAGAAAACCGGTTCTCGAGCGAGTTCGATTCCTTGTGGCAATCGGCGCAGCCCTTCAGTTCGAAGAGCTTCTGGCCCGTTATGGCATCGGCCGGAAAGAACGACGCCTGCCGATTTTTTGTCTCCGGCAGATTCTGGAAGAACACCAGAAGATCCGTCATTTGCTGCGACGTCAACTCCGGCCACTTCAGATTCTTCTGAGCCGCGGCCCGGCTCATCTCCGAAGAGTGATTCCACAACGCCTTGGAAAATTCAATGCTGTCGCCCAGCGATTCCCATTGGGAAACGGGTTTGCCTCCCCCTGCTTTCGCTTCGGAGATACCATGGCAGCTATCGCAACTCTTGGTTTGAAACAGCCGCTTACCGCGTCCGGCGTCCCCAGGGTGATCGAAGTATCGCTTCGCGTAAAAATACGCGAACAGATCGGCGGCATTTTCCCGGCTTAGCCTGGGCTTGTCCACACCCTGCTTCGCCATGGCGCTCCACATCACCGGCGCATGATTCCACATAAGCGCCGCCATCATGTTGGGAGTATACGAGCGCCCGGTGCGTTTCCCCAAGTCGGGTGCGGTCTTGCCTCCCACCCCACTAATACTGTGGCAGGTTATGCAGCGTTGTTCCGTGAAGATCTTCTCTCCTTCGCGGGCGTCGCCGGGTATCGGCAGCGCGCCGAAGAGGGGACATAAGGTGGACACGCTTACGAGAGCAGCGATTACAATGGGGCGCATGAGCCCTCCATATTACGGCTTTACAGGTTCAGCCTGAAACCGGTGATGAAATGATGAGTCCGGAATTCTTCGTACCTGTAGAGCGTCTCGAAGAAACCGTACCAGCGCCACTCAGCATACCAGTGAACATGCTTGCCGAATGGCACAAGAAAACGCCCGACCGGCTGGTGATAATCGGTGGGGCGGCTGCCGGTGGAGAGGAACATAGAGCCACCCGCCGTCAGCTTTGGCTGCTGGCCATGTATGGCCGGCAGATTCACATCCAGCATCCCGGTCACGGTGTGAGCGTGATCTTCGTAAATCGACCGGGTGCGAGAGAAATCCGTCGGATCGATAAACGAGATATTGGAATCGAGCTTCGATCGCGTATACTCCCCAATAACAGATACCCATTTATTGGACGAAGGTATCCATTGCGCGCCGATACTGCCGGCGGCGCTGGTAAAGTCGAGATTGATGGCCGGCGCCGGGTTTTGATTTTTTACCAGCCAGAAGTAAGCAAACGTCTGCAGCGAAGGCCGGATCTGATACCTGAAGCGGCTCCTGACTTTGTGAAAATCCTGAAGGCTGGTCCGGAAGTACGTCCGGTCTGCGCTCGACCCTTCGTATTCGAAATTCGCGCTCAGGTTCTGCGAAGGACGAATATTGAAGCCGGCGATGCCCACATGACGCGAGACCTCTCCCTGCTCACGTGTGGCGCTGGGATTCAACTGAGGAGCGCGCGTGGTGGCGTCGCCCCAAACGTAGCGATAACCTCCGCGCAGCGTGATCTTACGGGTAACGTCGAAGAACGCGTCGATCTGCGAACGGTTGTAATTGACGTCCAGGCGGTCTGTTTGAAAGGCTCGCTCCACCTCGTCCGGCGATGCCGCGAAAAGAAAAACATCCGTGAGCGAAATTGAAGAAGCGTTGTGGAAGCGGTCCGTCATCCACGACCCGAGAATCCGCAACCGGTCGAGCGGCCTGATTTCAAGGCTCAGGCTGCCCGATATATGCGGCATGCGCGATTCCGAAGCGACGAATTCCTGCTGGCCGGTGTAGAAGCGGCGTGCCGCCAGGATGGTCAGCAACCCGGAAGCATTGGCGCCGTAATTCACATCAGTCGTGGGCTGGCTGAACAGAAACTGGCCGTACAGGTTCGCCCAGGACGCCGGATTGGCAGTCACCAGCCCCTTGCTGTAGAAGCTGCTCCCGCGCACACCGTAGGCCTGTTCAAGCCCGTCGATAAACAGTTGCTCGCCGAAAAACGGCGTGGTCCTGTTGCCAGGATTCCGTTGGTCCGTAAAAACCCTCTGGTCGTCCTTAAAGGTGAGCCCGCCCTGCTCCAGCGTCACGTGCCACCGGTTCATCTCGAACCGGACACCGCCGCGGTAGTTGTTCGTTTCATCCCGCAAGCGCGTGGGAACCGGATACTCGTTGCTGTCCGTCTGAAAGGGCGTGATGCCGGAGCCATCGCCGGAATTGCGCGTAAATGCAACGTAAGGAACGATCCTTGCGCTGGGGAATAGCTCGAGTTCGGTGTCGATCGTGCGGCGGCGCGTGTCGAAAGCACGCTGAGGAATCAACGCACCCTGTCCCACCAGCGGGTTGGCGAAGGAAGGTAAAAAATTGAAATAGTCGATGTTGCGGTAATCGAATGAAAGCTGGTATGCGCGTTGCTTCCGTGCAAACAGACGAGCGGTGGTATACGGCTCGCCGCCCCAGTTATGGGCGAAGATATCGAGCCGGTCCAGCAGCCGCGAAGATGCCGGTTGCAGCGTCAGATCCAGGCCGAACAACTTGGGACCTTCGCCAAGATCGATCACGCTGCGATATGAATTGAAATTGCCGCCGGTATCGCTCACCCACCGGTAACCGAAATCGAGAGTTCCGCTAATCCATCGCTCCGTTTCCGGAGCCGGGGATTCCGCGGCTGCCGTATCGGCCGCGGGTTCAGCGGGTTTCGCTTCCGCTTCCGAATCAGCGGGCTTGGCCTCTTGCGCCGGTTCTGCGGCCGGAGCTTGGGCCCACACGGCCAGTGGCAGCAGCAATAGAAGAGCAAGTAGGTGTCTCATCGCAGGAGCGCCCGATTTACATGTGAGCCATGTATCTTCATATGACACACCGTGCAGTTACGAAACCTGGGACTGCGCAGGTCGTGGAATGCCGGCGGAGTTCCGCCGAGCGTTCCCGGCTGGTTCGCCGCGACCGGCATCGCGATATTGGAATGACACTCCAGGCACTGGAACCGTACTTCGTGCCGGGTTAACATGCGCGGATTGGTGGAACCGTGCGGTTCGTGGCACGCACTGCAACCTTCCAACCGTACCGGCGGATGTTCGAATGCGAAAGGCCCGCGTTTGTCGCTATGGCACTTCATACAGCCCGGCTCGTTGGCCGAGACCGCCTTGACGGAGTTCGGCAGGAAACTGCCGTGCGGGTTATGGCAGTCCACGCAGGACATAGCGCCTTGGGGCAGCCTGTGTGCGTGCGGACGCTGGAATTGCGCCCAGGCCGATGTGTGGCAACTGGAGCACTGCTGGTTTATGGCATCCACTTTGCGTGGAACCATTCCACTCCTGGTGGTTTGGTGAACTGGGTGGCAGTTTACACAACTCACCTGATTTCTGGCATGTCCGCCGTGTATCCGGCCGGCTTGTGTTGGCTGGTTTAGATGGCACTTCAGACAGTTCCGGTCAGCCTTAGCCGGATGTTGTTTGCGCGGATTCACAATATCGTCTGCCGAAGCGGATTCGGCATGTTTCGACCCGGGCCCGTGGCAGGATTCGCAGGACTTTCCCTCCCAACCCCGTTTACTGTCTTTCTCGACGGCGGCGTGGGCATTCTTCTCAAATGCCTTGAAAATGTCCTCGTGACAAGCCTGGCAGGTTTCCGAGCCGATATAAGTGGCCGGCTCGGGTGGAGTTTGAGCTTCTGTAGTTTGAGCTTGTTCCTGCGCCGTCTGCTGCCCCGGCTGAGCCTGGCCCCGGAGACCCGGCAGCGCCAACAGACACCCGGCCAAGGTGATCCCCGCGGCGGAAAGGCCCGCCGTCAAGCGGGCCTTTCGTCTTCGCAGGGAAAGAGCACGATGCGCGTTTACGAATCTCATGGTCTGTCAGGCGCAGCCACCGGCGCCATCACTGGGAAGCGTGTACTTTGTTCACCGAAAACTCGGAATTGCGTCCGTGACACGCGGCACAGCTTTCGCCGAGCCTGGTAGTATTCGCCAGCGCGTGAGATGCCGCGGCGATGCTTTGGTGACAGGATGTGCAAGCCGCGGTGGCCGGCGGCGCCGGATTAATGAGACCCCGCGGGTTGTTCACGTCGGCATTGGTCGCGGGCAACGGCAGCGACTGTGAATCGTTGACATGGCACATGTTGCAATCCGACAGCGGAGCCGGATAAGTCACCTCGCTGTAGTTGTGAGGCCTGCTGCCGTATCCGTACACGACAAACTCGCTGCCGAAAAACTCGTGCAATTCCTTGCCGCCATGGATCTTGTGGATCATTGTGGCCATATCGATGCTTTCCGGAGGGTTCTGTCCGGCCGGCCGCCTTGACGTATCGGTCTCCTTCGGATTGTGGCAGACAACGCAATACTGCACATTATCCACCCTGTTTTCACCGTGAAGAGAAAGCCGGACGTGACATTCGTTGCACTTCTGAATGGATACCACCTCACGGCGTGGCTGTATCGGGGAACCATCCACCGAGAAGTACTTCATCGCGTTGGGCGCGCCGTACTGTACCGACATCTGCTTCTGGGTGCCCGCAAGTATCGTCTCTACGCGCCGGCCTTCGATGCCGACCGCCCAGGTTCCTTTCGCTCCTTCGGGAATCGCGGTGTTGAAGGTCCAGAATAATCTATCGCCGCTCCCTTGCGCCTTGATGGCATCCTCCTGGATGTAGCCGTTTTGGAAAGCCGTGTAATCGGTTGTCGGCCCGGTCAGCGTCAGCGCAAGCCGTCCCATCCTGGAAAGCTCGATTGGATTTCCGTTCTTGTCCTTGACGGTAAACGTCACTGTTGGTTTCTTGCCCGCCTGACCATCCGCTACATCCAGAATTTCGAATTGCAGGCCCGAAAGCATGCTGGAGCGTTGTGGAACCGTGTGCGCACCCCGGATGGAAGCGTCAAATTCCAGTTCGCCCTGCGGCACGTGGCAATTCGAGCATTGATTGTCGGAAATCTGCGGCAGGTTGACGTGTCCCGCCCCGGTGGCGAAGTTCACGTCGGTGTGGCAGGCGCCGCAAGCCGCACGTGTCGGCTGCGTGAGCCAGGCGTCCTTCTGAACGGCTGGCGAGTCCTCTTCATGGCAAACCGAGCAGTTGCGCAAATCCGTCGGAAACGTCACTTCCGAATAATCGTGGACAGCGTTGGCGAAGCCGACCACCACGTAATCCTGCGCGGAGTGAATCTTGTGAATCATCACCGGCATGTCGACGGTATTGTTTGTATCCGGATCGATCGTCTGTGGCGTGTGGCACAGGTTGCACATCGGCATGCTGATCCTGCCCGTCGTTCCGTGGAAAGCCATCCGGGAGTGGCAATCGTTGCAACTTTCGGTGCGGATGATGTCGCGGACCTTGGTTACCGGCGAACCGTCGGGAACGAAGTCCAAAACATCGTCGTCCAGGTTTATGCCGAGTTCGAACTCAGTAAGGTTGCGGTTTGCATAGATGCCGATTGCGTGCGTCGCCGTGCGGTCGATCGAGGCGGGTGCGCGGGTTCCGAAGGTATAGACGTATTCGCCCTCCGCAATCTTCTGCCAATTGCCGCCAGTGTCTGCCGCGGCCTGAATCGCCGACCGGCCCGTGGCGGCACTCCGTTGCGTGTTCGTTGTATAGGATACGTACTGCCGCTGGTCTTTCGGAATATAGGCGGCGATCATGCCCGGGTTGCCATTGCTAATGCGGCCGGGTGTGGTAACTCCATCTTTATCGAGCGGCAACCCGGCGGGATCGGTGAATCGGACCCTCGCTTTGATGGTGCCGTCCTGAGCGATTTCCGCTCCCAGTACCTTCACCACAAGGCCGGGGCGAACGAAATTAACCAGCGCCGGATCGGCGTATGCCGCCTTTTCTTTTGAGGAATATACCGGTTTGGGTGCGCTGACCAAAGCAACACAACCGGCAAATACCGCCCCTACCAGGGCGACGCGTACTCCCCAACCCCTTGGGATTCGAAGACGCATATAATTACACACCCCCTGCTTTACGCAAGCTAAATGAACGCACTTTCTACAAACGCAACTTCGGCGCAGACCAATGCACGGCTGGGTCCATTTTCGGCTTCAACTGTAAATTATTGAAACGGATAGAGTTTCCCGCAGGCGGCTGCACCATAGAAGATATTCTAGTCTGATTTGGGTGAAATGGCTACAAAAAAATGTGTCATATGCCGCAAAGCCCGATCTTGGCCCCCTGCTTGCCCCTCTTCAGACCAAGTGTGGAGGTATGAGGTCGGAAGGGTCGGTTTTTATGGATTGGAATGCTACGTCACAGACTACGGGCGCCGGAAAGACCGGGACCACGCTGCAACAATTACCGGATCCATTTCGCAAGGCTGGAAAAAAGTCAATATTGCTCGTCTCACCGTTTGAGGAGGACAGCCGCTTCATCCGGAACTGCTTGCCGGTCGACGCGCCTCATCTTGATACCGCGGGGAACTACACCCAGGCCGCCGGACTCCTTCAAGCCAACTCCTTCACGGTGGTCTTATCCGAGCGCGACCTTCCGGACGGCAGTTGGCGGGACGTTCTGAATGCGGCGGAACTCTGCCGGAGCGCTCCCCTTCTGATTGTGGCTTCCCGGCACGCGGACGAACGGTTGTGGGCGGAGGTATTGAACCTAGGTGGCTTCGACGTGCTCATGAAACCGTTCGATTTCATGGAGACGACCCGCGTACTTGCGATGGCCTGCCGTCAGTGGGGCTCCCGGAGTTTCGGCGCGGCGTCGCGAGAACACGAACCCGGTTGGTGAAGGCATCGGGGTGTGAGAGAATGCCCCGTTGAGCAGCAAGACGATCGCCATTGCGGGCGCCGGGCGCATGGCATGCGCGCTTGGACGTTTGTTTCAAAGACGCGGTTATACCGTAAGTGCTGTCGCCAGCCGTTCCCGCGAACGCGCTTCCACCGCTGCTTCCTCGATCTCGCCCACCACAGCCGCCGTCGGATATTCCGATCTGCCGCGGCACGCAACGCACATCCTTATTGCAGTTTCCGATGTGGCCATTCCGGATGTCGCGCGGATGCTGGCGGTACCGGCCATGCACGGAGGCATCGCGCTGCATACCAGCGGCACACGCGGCCTGGGGGCGCTACAGGCGCTGGCAGAGGCCGGCGCGCATTGCGGTTCGCTCCACCCGCTGCAAACCGTTCCGGATCTCGAGCGGGGCGTTCTGGCCCTTCAGGGCGCCGCTTTTGCCCTTGACGGCGATGAAACCGCTCTCGGCTGGGCGCACGAACTCGTCCGCGCGGCGGAGGGCCGGCCGTTGCGCATCGCCGAAAACAACCGCGCCGCCTATCATGCCGCGGCGGTAATGGCCGGCAACTATCTGATCACGCTGCTGGACACGGCGGCCGGTGTCTTTGAGAGCATTGGGATTCCACGCGGCCAGGCGCTGCTCGCTCTTGCGCCACTGGCGCGTACCAGCCTGGAAAACGCAGTGCTGGACGGGCCGGAACGCGCACTCACCGGCCCCATCTCACGCGGAGACGTAGATACCATGCAGGCCCACCTCGCAGTCCTGCCGCCGGACGTCCGTGAGTTGTACCGGGCTTGCGGAGTTGCCACCATCGAGGTGGCCAGGCGGCAGGGACTCCCCGAAGAGGCCGCCATGGCGCTTGAGCGCGTGCTGCGGCAGAATTAATTCAGATGGCCGAAAAACCGATAAAGATCCGCGTACCCGAATTGTTGGAGATGAAGAAGCGCGGCGAAAAGATCGCCATGCTGACCGCCTATGATGCCACCATGGCCCGCATACTGGATCGCGCCGGAGTGGATGTGCTGCTGGTCGGTGACACGCTCGGCATGGTCATTATGGGAGAAAGCACGACGCTGCCGGTGACGCTCGACGTTATGGTTCACCATACACGGGCTGTGGCGAACGGCGCCAAACGCGCGCTGGTGGTGGCTGACATGCCGTTCCTCTCCTATCAGCTTGGTGAAGTGGAAGCGGTCCGGAACGCGGGCAGACTTATACAGGAGGGCCGCGCCTCAGCGGTAAAGCTGGAAGGAGGGCGGGTAGTGGCGCCGGTTGTACGACGCCTGGTGGAGACAGGAATTCCGGTGATGGGACATATCGGCCTGATTCCGCAGTCGGTTCATATGCTCGGCGGATTCAAACCGGTGGGCGCCCGTCCAGCGGAGGCGGAGCACCTGTTGGAGGAAGCGGCCGCGCTTCAGGAAGCGGGCGCCTTCTCCATCGTGCTCGAATGGATGCCGCCGGAAGTGGCACGCACGATCACGCAATCCCTGGAGATTCCAACGATCGGTATCGGCGCCGGACCGCACTGTGATGGACAGGTACTGGTGAACTACGACGCGTTCGGCTTGTTCGAAGAATTTACACCGCCGTTTGTGAAGCGATACGCCGAGCTTGGCGCCGAAATGAGCAAAGCCGCGGAACAGTACATCGCGGATGTCCGCGAGGGCCGGTTCCCCACCGAAGAGCACACGTACCGGGCAGCGGCGGCTAAAGCAAAGCCGAAATGAAACCCAGGGTTTTGAAAGGCATCGTCGAAACCCGCACAGCGCTCGCCGGCGCCGCCGGGTTAGGGCTTGTGCCGACGATGGGCGCGCTGCATGACGGTCACGGAAGGCTTATCGAAGCGGCAAGACGCGAATCGGCTGTCGTCGTAACCAGCATTTTCGTGAATCCCACCCAGTTCAACCAGGCGAGCGACTATGAGCAATACCCGCGCGACCTAGCCGCCGATGTGGAGTTCTGTGCCGCACGGGGCGTCGATTTCGTCTTCGCGCCCGAAGCAGCGGAGATGTATCCCGATCCACCGTTGACCACGGTGGAAGTAGCGCAGATTGGGGACGGGCTGTGCGGGCGCTACCGGCCGGGACACTTCCGGGGAGTTGCCACGGTCGTCGCAAAGCTGTTCCACATTATTCAACCGGAGCGCGCCTATTTTGGAGAGAAGGACGCCCAACAACTGGCGCTCATACGGCGCATGACCGCCGATCTGAACATGCCGGTGGAGATCGTGCCGGTTCCCACTGTACGCGACGCCAGTGGCCTTGCCATCAGTTCGAGGAACCGGCGCCTGAACCCGCGGGAACGCGCGGCCGCCCCGGTGCTGTACCAGGCATTGTCCGCAGCCGCGGCAAGGGTGGCGGCAGGAGAGACCGATCCAGACAAGGTGAAGGCCGTTGCCCTGGAGATCCTGGGGTGCGAGCCGCTGATCCGTGTGGAATATCTCGAACTGGTGGACCCGGAGCGGATGCAAGCGGTAGAGCGGATCAGCGGGCCAGTACGCGCCGCGGCGGCGATGTGGCTCGGCGAAACGCGCCTGATCGACAACGTGTTATGCAGCCCGCCCAAATGACCAGCAAACACAGGCGCGGGCGCGGCCCACTTCCTATAATGGAGTTTGGATCTCGAAAAGGTATTACTGCGAAAAGTGGGTGAGGCGATCGGCCGCTTCCGGATGATCCGGGATGGTGATCGTGTCGCGGTCGCACTGTCTGGAGGCAAAGACTCCCTCACGCTTCTTCATGCGCTGCTGCTGCTCCAAGAGCGCGCGCCAGTAGATTTTTCCGTCTGTGCATTTACGGTGGAGCAGGGTAAGTTCCTGCGGCCCGTCGAACCGATAGGCGATTATTTGCGGAGTCGTGGTGTCGCCTGGACGTATTATCGCGACAAGCCGTCCTTCCGTCTTCTGGACGAGCAACCCGGCCATGGATGCGATCTGTGTAGCCGCTATCGCCGCCGGGCGGTCTACGAGATTGCGCGGGGACTGGGCGCGAATGTCATTGCTTTCGGTCATACGGCCGATGATTTCTGCGAATCCTTTCTTCGCAATACCCTGTTTACCGGCCGGCTTAGCGCACTTCCACCTGTGGCGTACTCGCGCGACAAGGAGTTCCGCTTAATCCGTCCGCTGCTGTTCGTGACCGAAGAATTGACGAAAGCGTGCGCGGAATCCCTGGGGGCGCCCGTCGTTCCCTGCGGGTGTTCCCAGAAGACCGGGACTGTGCGCCGCTCTCTCCGCGATTTTTTCGGCGAACTGGAGCGCGACTATCCGAACCTGAAAGAAACAATGCTCGCGGCCATGGGCAACATCGAGTTGCACCGGCTGCTGGATCCCCGCTTCATCGAAGGCGAACCTGGGGTTAAGGAAGCACGGCAAGAGCTGTTCCCGATTGTAATGGAACCGTAGCAGCATTCGTGTTGACCCTGGTGAAAAACCGATGAGATGATGGTGATCTCCAAAGAATCTACTGTGAACGTTGAGGAATTATGAGATTCCTGCCCCGCGAAGAAAAATTCTTCGCTCTTCTGTTGAGTCAGGCGAACATCATTTTGGAGGCGGCATCGGCGTTGCTTGCGGGTGCTCAGGCAGGTAATGCGCATTTGGCAGAGTGCGCCGCACGGATCACCAAGCTGGAACAGCAAGGCGATGAAGTAATCCACGATCTTTTCCTCCGCCTGAACCAGACTTTCATTACACCTCTCGATCCGGAAGACATTCACTCGCTCGCTTCCCATCTTGACGATGTTCTGGACGGCATTGAAGACGCCATCCATCGTATGGTGGCTTACCGGGTTGAGCCCATTCCGCCAGAGGTGGTTGAATTGTGCGGAATCGTCCATGCCTGTGCTCAGTCTTTGCAGAGCGCCTTTGACGCTCTGCAGCGCGACGAGAAATTGCTGCAGCACTGTATTGAGATCAACCGCCAGGAGGAGAAGGCAGATCACCTGGTACGGCGTGCGGTAGAGGAGCTGTTCGAACACGAGAGGGATCCCATCAAGCTCATCAAGCTGAAAGAGATCTACGAATTTCTGGAGGACACCACCGACCGCTGTGAGGACGTGGCCGACGTCCTGCAGAATGTCGTCGTAAAAAACAGCTAAGGCCGCCGGCGGCCGCGGCCAGCCATTCCCTTCCGCTGGCGGCGAACTTCGAATCTTAACCTAATCTCCCGCGATCAGCCCCGGTGAGTGTGACAACGATGCAATCAGGCGCTCGCGGTTGTGTTGAAGCGCGCCGACTCCGGATTCGAGCGCGATACTGTAGACGATACCCGCAAAAACCGTAATCAGAAGCAACACCACCCAGAACGCCGCTTCGTTCGCAAAAGCAAACCGGGCGGCGAAGGCGAGTGAAACCGGAACAAACAACAGCGGGTAAAAAACCAGCAGCAACGCACCCCGGCTTCCTGAAGAAGACCGCCAACTGTGCTCGGGATTCACTGGCCGCGCATGCGTGGTTGCACTGATATTTCCCCCGGCCATCAGAAAAACGGAATACACCAGCGTGACCGC
>CAADGY010000030.1 GCA_900696665.1 uncultured Acidobacteriota bacterium | reverse complement strand
CGGCTTGCAATGGTTCGAGAAGCTGCTAGGATGTGGCGTTCCACTACGCAACGGGGCGTAGCTCAGCCTGGTTTAGAGCGCTGCGTTCGGGACGCAGAGGTCGGAAGTTCAAATCTTCTCGCCCCGAATTTGGCTCAATTCAAGCCCTTCGATGAGCACTTCGAAGGGCTTTCTCACGTCATAACAAAGAGTTGCGCCGTCGAGTGTGAAGTTCGAAAACACGATTTCGAGCAGTTGGCGCTTGGCGGCGTAATCGGCCGAAACCCATTTCTGGACAAGGGCTTGCGAGAGTTCGAAAACCCGGATGGCCAGTTCGGCCTGTTCGCCGCGGTCGCGGTTCGCGGCTTCGACGCGGAGCGCTGCCGCAGCGGACTTGTCGCGCAACTCCGTTGACTTACGGGCGAAGGTGTCGGCGTCAATTTCTTCGAGCAGGCGCAGGTTAAGCAGCCGGTCCTGCTGCTGTCGCAAGAGCGTCATTTCGCGTTCGGAGACTTCGGCCTGTGTCGAGGACTCGGCCCGCTCTCGTTTCGACCATTCGCGCAGGGCCTTGGTAAACCATTCACGAACCGTGTCGGGCTGCCTCATCGAGCGGAAGACGGCGAGAATCTGCTCGTCCAGCTTCGCCTCGTTGAGGCGGACCTGCGGATGCCCGGGCGCGATCTTGTACATCGTGCAGCGGTAATAAACGTACTGCTTGCCGGACGAAGACTTCACCACCTGCTCGCCGGTGATGAGGTTGCCGCAGTGGCCGCAGCAGATGAGGCCGCCGGCATAGGTCAGTTCGTGCGAGCGGTAGGTCTTGCCTCCGAGCAGGACCTGCACGCGGTCCCATGTCGCCCGATCGACGAGCGGCTCGTGCTTGCCAGCGTACCACTGCCCGCCGTATTCGACTTCGCCCAGGTAGCAGCGGTCGCGTAGGATCGCATAGACCGAACTTCGCGGGAAGCGGGGAGAAGAGGGCCGGTAGATGACGCCTTCGTCTGCCAGACGCCGTATGAGCTGATCAACGGTAAGCGGTTCGTATGCGTAGAGGTGAAAGATTCGCCGCACGGCGTCGGCCCTCGCAGGATCGACTTCGATGATGCCGCGGCCGTCCTTGCGGATGTTTTTGTAGCCGTAGGGCGCCGACCCGACGAACCAGCCTTCCTGAACACGGCGAGCGTGCCCTTCGCGGACATCGACCGATTGTTGCTCGGTATAGAAGCTCGCCATGTTGGCGAGCGTCCGCCGCATCATGCGACCGGCCGGATTGTTCTCGGTCGGCTGAGACACAGAGACGAAGGCGAGGCCGTTCTCGCTCTCCAGACGCTCCAGTTCGACATAATCGAACAGGTTGCGAGCGGCACGATCGACCTTGTAGAACAGCAGGGCGTCGAGATGCTCCGCGTTCTTCCTGGCGAACGCCACCAGTTCCTTGAACGTCTTGCGTTCATCCCGCTTGCTGGCGGTCTCGGCGATGCGAAAGAGGCGGATGATCTCGCCACCGGTAGAATCGGCATAGCGCCGCAGCGCATCCTCCTGCACCGCCAGCGAGAAGCCCTCGCGTTCCTGTTCCCGGCTCGATACCCTCGCCAATGCCACGTATCGTTTCATGGTTCATCCCCGCGACAAGACCTCGAACAACCGTCCCACGCTCTTCAGTATTGTAACGGCGTCGTCGACGGTCATCGAGTCGCGGTAGAACGGTTGCCAGGTCGCCAGCGTCTCGCGGATCAGTGGGGGCGTAATCCATGCAGGCGCGCCCTCCGGCACGACGATATCGCCGTGCGGCGAGCGGCGTCGGTTGCGGGTTTGCAGTCTCGCGTGACGCATGGCTACGAATCCGGTAGCAGAGGGAAAAGAGTAGGCGAGGCGAGGAAGCTGATGCGACAATATCCCTTGAAGAGTCGGCGGCCCGGTTAGTCCCGCTCACGCTCCAGCGGTCCGGCTTCGCGTCCGGCGCCGTCGCGCTCGACCTGTTGCAGGCGCTCGTCCAGGATGGACGGCTTCTCATCGGGGTCGCGCAATTCTCCTTGCTTGTCCTGCATGACCTCGCCGGGCGTCTTCGTACCTGCAATTCCGTATACCGTCGGCTGCGCCACGTTCGATTCTGGGTACATCGCGGCGCGAAGCTCCGCGAGGCCCTGCCGAAACATCGCCGAGGCGTGCCCGGACCCGTACTTGGGCGTTGGTTCATTCCTTGCCACGTTCGTTCCTCCCATTCGCAATACGTTCAATCACGGCGCAGGTCGCGGAACCGTTCCACGGCCCGGCGCTGTTCGAGATAGGCGTCGTGCATGTTGCGGGCGCGCTCGCGTTCGTATCCGTCCGCGAGGCCGTTCGAGATCATCAGGGCCAGCGCACAGCACATCAGGTATCCGCCGAGCGGCGGACTGACCGCCAGCATCACGCCGCCGACGGCGAAGGTGAACAACGGCTCGACCATGCACTTGACCTTGACTTCGTCCATACGGCCGGCGATGCGCATCAGGCGGGGCGTGCCGGTGTAGCGCGTGTGCGGTTGCGGCAGATTGCGCCGCCTACGCAGGGCAAGTCGCGCCCGCAAGGCCGCGCACATGGCGACATAGGCGAGCAGGAACATCAGCATCGGCACGGGGTCATGCCACGGCTCGCAGAGGACGGGCCAGAATAAGATGATCAGGAGCGCGGCCCCGGCCTGAAGGCCGAGGTAGCGTTCACCGAACGAGTCGGTTTTGTGCAGGAACAATTCAACCGACACCGCCATCGATCGCGCCACGAATACGACTGCGCCGATGAAGTTGCGAAATCCGCTTCGATTGTCGGGGGGCTGGTTATCATACATGGTAACGCTCCCAAGCTACGGCACTTGCCGGAATGCGGTCTCCAGCCAGGTACGGCCGGACGCCTCGAAAACTCTCCCGTTCTGAAACACGATCCCATCCACCATCCAGCCGTTCGCCGGACCGCCGGTCCGAAGCCGCGTGAACTCGCGTGCCTGGACCTCAAGTTCAAAAGTCTCGGAATAGCCCGCCGAGGTGTGACCGGCATGGCCGAGCCAGTCCAGGCCCAGCGAGGCCGTCCATTGGTCTTCGGCGTCGTATGAATTGTTGCCGCTGGCGAGGAACTGCCGCGAACGCCCGATGAGGCGCGACGCCCATTCGTTCGTGACCGCGTCGCCGTTGCAGTGCATGACCTTCGAGTTCAGATTGGCGAACAGCGAATCCGCTTCGGCACGGGCCTTGTCGCCGCCGCCCAGCGCGGCGTAAAAGTTGCTGACGTTCTGGGTGAGGTACACCGTGGCCACGCGCGCCGCGCGGCAGGTGGTCTGGAACTGCATGTCGTAAGACGTAACGAAGTGTTGCGATTCGTCGGCCCACAGGAAGACCGGGCGAGGACTTGCGGCGACGTTGCGGCGTTCGATGCTTCGCTGAAAGGCGTACTTCCACAAAACCTGAGCGAACTGCCCGACTTCCCCAAACTCTTTCACCGGCAGGTCAACAAGAATAATGCGTCCACGCTCGACATCCTCCGGTGTCAGGGTCGTGTCGGTGCAGAACAACTCGCGGAGCAGGCCGCGATTGAACATGTCGGCCCAGCCCATGAACGTCGCCTGAATGACGCTTCGCGTCCGCTCGGCCAGGTTCGGCCATTCGAGCAGGTAGTAGTCGCAGACCACGCCGAAGTCGTGCTGCTGGCGCGGCGACTTGTCGCGCTTGTCCGCTACCTTGAGACACTCGAAACAAAACGACCCATGCTGCCAGTCCTTGTCGCGTATCTGCGCCGTGGCCAGCGGCGCGGAAAGGACGACGCGCACCAGGTCCGGCACCGAAACCGTGCCGGTCGCAAGCGACACGAGATCGACCGCATTGCGCATGCACTTGAGCGCCCCTTGCTTCCAGAACGTGCCGTCTTCGCGGCCGCCGCCGGAGGAAGCGCCGCGCTCGCGGATTTCCATGACGTTGGAGAATAGGTTGACAATGTTCTCGGTGAGACCTGCGCCGATGCCTTGCCGGTTCAGTTCGTGACCGAGGAAGTTGAAGCGGCGCTCCGCGTCCGCGCCGACGACGATGAGATCGCCGAGCCGTCCGGTCTCGCGGCAATAGGACTCCCACAGCGCCCGCTCGTCCGGCTTGGCGGTGAGCACCAGGCCGCCGAATCCGGCGTCGAGCATCGAGACGGCAATCGTTCGACCGCTGCCCGACGACTTGCCGGAGCCGGTGGCACCCAGGATGAGCGTGCCCTCCACGGCGTCGCGCAGCGTCCATATGTCGTCGCGCGACCACCGCAGCAACTCGTCGGTCAGCTCCCACCGCAGCGGGCGGGCACGGGGATATCGGTTGCGTCGGAACAATCGGCCGAGCATCATGCCGCCTCCTTCTGTTCATCATCATCCACTGTCGGATCAGTTGGAGGCACTTCACCACGCTTGCGTGCAATCGCTTCGTTGAATTCGATTTCCTCGAACGCCCGTCGTCGCTTGCGCTCTTCCATCGCCGAATTCGCGGCGCATATAGCACCGAGGATGTAGCCGATGTCATCCATCCATCCCACCACTGGAATGACATCCGGAATAACATCCACTGGCGACGGCACCATCAGCAGCAGGCCGACCATCAGCGCCCATTTGGACATTTCCACGCCGACCGATCGTAGGCGCGACTGTGGCAATGCCAGCAGCACAAGCGTCACAACGAAAAAGAACGTTCCGCACAGAGCAAACACCTTCAAAAAACTAAAAAACTCAGCCATGATCATTCATCCTCCGATTCCGAATCGTTCAAGAACACGCTTTCAGATTCTTTCCGCATGAACATCATGCAGAGACATGCAATGACAAATACGCACACGTCCATTTCTCCACTCCTTATCCCTTGCTTGCAGTCATCAGTCCGGCCACGTCTGCCATTTCCATGTCCTGCGGCTCCAGCCCGCTGAAACGCTCCAGCAGGTCTTGCAGCCGCGTAATGAACGTCTGAAGCGTGATCCCCGGCTTGACGGCGAAGGAACAGCCGTCGCCCAGGGGAACGACAACCCGCGTGCGACGCGGCATCGACCGCTTGGACGGTTGCGCGCGCCTGTTGTCGCCCTTGCGCGCCTTGACGGCAGCGACGAGCTTGTCGCGCGTCAGCCGGCCTTCCAGAACCTCGCCGATCAGCCGCTCCCGCTCCGCGGCGTCGGAAACCGTCGCAATCGCGTAGGCGCTGCTCATGGGGATACGCCCGGCGTCAATCAGGTCCTGCACTTCTCGGGGAAGAACGAGCAGCGCGAGCAGCTTCGAGATCGTCGCCGCCGACGGCCCGCCGAGCCGGCGTGATACTTCCGACGCAGGCCAACCGGATTCGCGCATCAGGCCGTCGATGGCCCGCACGCGCTCCATCGTTTTCAAGCCGGAGCGGGCGCAATTGGCGACCAGTTGCAGAGTCAGGAGTTCCGCCGGCGTCGGAACGTGGTCGGAGACGAGCATCGGGATCGTTTCCAGGCCCGCCCGCTTTGCGGCGTCGAGCCGCCGGTGCCCGTCGTCAACGACAACTGCATCACCCTCACGGTGCCCGAGCAACGGAACGAGGATTCCGTTGACCTTGACGCTCTGCGCCAGGGCGACCTGTTCTTCCTCGACCAGCAGGTCGCGGATGTTCCGCCGGACACTTATGCACTTCACCGGGGTTGGTTGGAGACTTGTATCCGCCATCGCTCACGAACCCTCCTGACTATGGGGCTGTTGCTCGTACCCTTGTCTTTTTTGTTACAGGGGCGAGTGCAAACGCTTCGCCGCAGACGAGACAACGCGCCCTCAATTCGACAGCGCACCTCACATTCACCGGGCACTTGCACGCCCACTTCTTCAGCTTGGATTCCCCGCGCGGCCATCGCTCGGGAATGGGAGACTCCGTCGCCGGCGAAGGAACTCCGAAACTCGTCAGCAGCGCCTTAAAGAGGCCGTTTGCCGCGTAGCCGGTGAGGCCGCGCTTATCGATCAACAGCCCGAGGGATCGGGCTTTCTCCCGAAGTTCCCGATTATGGTGGTTGCGCTTCCCGACCGTGCCGTGAGCCTGCTGCCATCCGTGCAGCAATTCGTGGAGCAGGGTGCCTAGAATCTCCCAGAGCGGTCGCTTGCCATTGAGGTAACGGGCGTTCAGGCTAATTTCGCCGCGGAGGCCGAGACCGTTATGTCCGACCCGGAACTGACCGTAGCGCGTGCAGGGCAGGCGATCAATCGCGATGATCACTTCGGGGATGTCGAGATTAAACTCGCCGATGAACCTCGCCGCCCATGCTTGGAGAAACCCAACCATCGGCTGGCCGTGCCAGGCTTCAACTCTCTGGTGATCGGCCAGTGCTTTGTAAATCGTGCCGGCCGATGGTCTGGTTTCCTCACGGAGAGTCTCATCCGCACACGAATGCGGCAGATTTACCGGCGTGCCGGGTGTCGGTTCGTCAAGCGCATCCGGTACATGCGACCGACCATGATCTCGCTCTGTTCCGTTCCCGACAATGTCTGTATTCATCATCGCACACCTCTCACTTGACCTTCGCATTCGCTACTAGATCAAATAGGCGTGCCGGGAGCGAAGTCACGTCCGGGGATCATCAGGGACTTTTCTCGGCGAGCATCGCAAGAATCGCCCGGCGTTCGACATAGAGTCAGGTACTCAGGAGAATCGAAGTATGCCAGGCGAATATCGAGCGTTTCGAATGGATTTCTGCGATCACATGGGGCCGGATGGTTGGCCTGCGGTCGATCCATTCAAGAGTTGGCTTGATCAGAAGAATCTGCCTTACTTCAAGAGCGGCGGATACGCCTTGGTCAAGAAAGGCGTCTATCAGCCAGCACGCTACTGCCGCGACGTGATTCGCTACTTAGTGGAAGAAAGCCCGCTTCCAGAGCGAATCCGAAAACGCAATCGTCTTATTGAGTACCTCAGAGCGCAAGGCATTCCCGACCCGCGCCAAATAGACGTTAAGGACATCATCGAAAAGGTCTGCCGACCAGTTCGCAAACGTCCTGCTCTTCAAGCGATCGGTGACTCGTTTCGTGATGGACTATCCACGATCCGCGACATGTTCACCTTCAGGAAGGTGCCGTGGACCTACGTGCGAATGCTGCAAGAGGATGAAGAACACTTGGTCCGGGAGTCAATTCGCTGGATGTTTATCGAATTGGGTCGCTCTGTCGCCGGCCCCAAGATGCGAGCCGAGTGTGCCATTAAGCAAGGTGAAGTCCGCATTGGAATCACCGAAGCGGAATACGAAGAATCGGCGATAGCGTGGTGGAAAGCCGAACCGTGGACAGTGATCCGAGCTTGGAACGGCAGCAGAGCCGTTGGTATGAGCATCGGACTTCCCGTCGCCCGCGCAACCTACGAGGCAGTACGAGATGGACAATTGAAGTCATATACCTGCACTGCGCAACAATTCAGAAATCCAAGTCCTGACTTACTCGTCGAAGGGGCTTCGATGCGGCCCTACGAAGACGGCAGTTCGCTTCGCAAGCAGACAAACGCGCTGGTCTTGGCCATGACCTGCCAACAGGCATATCTCTCGACCATCCCCGGGCTATTCACCAGTATCCCGCTACGGCTACTGGCTCCGGCCGGGACCAAGCAGAATGAACGGCGCGCCCGCTGGATCGGCTACCGGCCGACCGGCACGTGCTTTCACGGCACGGACATTTCCATGCTGGAGCTGACCTTTCAATATTCGCATCCCAAGTGGTTGCGGCCGATCGGAGCGTCGGCCGCTGGCGCGTGGCAACGTCTGCAATTCGAGCTTCGCGGAGCCGAGGCGGAGAGATACTTTGCCGAACAGCGGAATAGCGTGACCTAATTCCGCTCCTTGAATCGCTCGATCTCCTCTTGGCTGCGAAGCCATGTTCGATACTGCGCTTTGCACGTGCCTCCGGCCTGCATGAGCCGACGCGCTGCCAAGTAATTGTGCGCGCCGGCGGCGTTATCCAACGCTGTTCGTCCGCGTGAATCCTTTGCATTCACTTTGGCTCCGGCCGTCAGCAGCTGATCGACGATCTCTCCCGCGTCGGGAGAAGTGCTGATGCCAACATAATGAAGCGGAGTTTGTCCTACGTCGTCGCCCCGATCAACGTCCGCGCCGGCGCGCAGCAGTACTTCGACGACGTTTGACGATCCGACCATTGCGGCAAAATGCAGCATCGACAAGACGCCCACAAGACCACGAACATCCGCCCCATCTTTGATAGCTGACAAAGTCATCGTCACATCACGTTCGGCTATCCCTTCAATCAGCGCCATCTGCTTGTTTCGAGTCACACTCTCCCTCGCTCACTTGCTGAAGTCCCTCGTGTAGCATTAACTCCCACTGCTGTCACGTGGAATCGGGCCTGTCCGCTGCCCTCTGCTACTTTTTTCACGAAGTCGCAGGCGGTTTGGCTTCCCCCTTTTCGCCTCAAGTTCATGAACTTTCACGACATCATGCCAACGTAGGAGTAGAGACCTAGTATTGAATAAGAGGGTCTTGCAAGGAGGATCGAACCATGCCAGGCATAACAAAGCGACGATCGGCCGTCACTCTGATCGAAATGCTCGTGACTATCGGCACCATTGTCATGCTGCTCGGAATCCTCGCGCCGAGCCTGTCCGGAGCGCGCAGCCACACCCAGGCGACAAAGTGCATGAGCAACCTGCGGCAGATCGCCAGCTTAGGTCAGGCGGTCGGCGCGGACGACCCACGAGGCATCATTCATCAGCAATCGACGAACGGTCGGTTCGACCACGTCGGGCTTGGCAAGTTTGATTTCGGAGGGGCCGACGGCTGCGACCCGGACGATCCGACGAACATCTACAACGAAGGAGCCCCCGGCCATCACTTGGGCGCGGTCACGCGGCCCAACAACATCGCGCACTACGGCTCCTCCCTCTCCGCAGAGTCAGACTTTTCGCTTTATCGCTGCACAGGCGACGAAGGCGCGTTTGAGAATCCCTACTGGGGCGCGGAAACGCCGACCCGCGTTAGGCCATGTTCCAGGCGGTAGGCACGAGCTACGTCGGCGATGCGATGCCGGTTGCACCCTACGGCCCTAACACGGAGCCATGTTTCCGGTTCGGCGCATTCATGCGACCGTCAAGCCGAATACCGGATACTTTCACGTTGATGCTCTTCGCCGAGTTCCGACTTGCCCAGGCTGGAGCGCTTTCCGAGGAATTTATAGCCAGCAGCGGATTTCCGTTTGCCGCTCAATCAGTGCCCGGTTCGCACAAGCGAACGGGCTTCTTCTATTCCAGTTTCACGGACGGCCATGTTGCGCCGGTCCACATTCTGGCGAACGGAACCGTGTTCGCCCCCTTTGCCGGTGATCCCGACTTTCGCAAGCGATTTGCCATTCGTGGAACGAATTGGAGCAACAGCGTTTTGCCAACTTCTGATCCTTTCATTGAGGAGCATCTTGTCGGCGATCCGTAATAGTCGCCGGCATACACATGACTTCCAGCCTGCATAGATGGCCCACTCTGCTGTCGGCGATTTCGCCGCGTGCCTGTGCGGGCTACGACTCAGATTACTGTTTACTTCCACCACTACTTGAGGCATCCTTGGAATTGACCCCTCGAACACCATGCCCAAGGACTCGCCATGCGGACTTCCATTGACCAGTATGACTTCTCGACGTTGTCCATCGCCCAGCGGATTCAGATGGCCCACGACCTGTTGGACAGCGTCTACGCCGATACCCAGGGCGAGTATTTGTCGGCGGATCAGCTTGCGGAAATCGACCGCCGCGTCGCTGCCGCGGACGCCGGGAAGATCGTCGGTGAACCGATGGAAACCGTCTTCGATCAGCTTCTGAAACGATGATCCCGCTGCCGGTTGTCATTCTGCCGCAGGCCAAGGCGGACATCGGAAGCTCAGCGCAGTTTTTCGACCAGGCGCGCCCCGGCTACGGCCAGTTGTTCATCCGACAACTCTATTCTACGCTTCACCACATCCGCGAATTCCCGGAAAGCTGCCAGCGTTTTCGCGGCGACTGCCGCCGGGCCATCCTCCACCGCTTTCATCACGCCGTTGTCTATCGTTGCCTGCCGGACAGGATCGAGATCGTCGGTGTGATGCACGACCGCCGCGACGCGGATCGCTGGCATGCGCGAACGGGAGAGTAGCTGCACAGACTCGCATCCAACGGTTAAGAATGATCAACGATTCCTAGTTAGGCCGCTGGACGTACTCGTCCTATTGAGAATGATTCTCGCTTGCGCCGGCGAAGCGATTGTGGTAGACAAAGGACATTATCTACCCCTGCTTAATGCGTCCGACTGCTCTTAACGACTCGTCAACTTTCTCCGGCATGGAATGCGTGTGAATGATATTTCCATAATTCTTCAACCAACACGCGAATTGGTGGAACTCGATTCCGTCGAGTCGCCCGAAATCGTCGTCGAGGCCGGGAAGAACGCGCGGTTCGCCTACGCCGAATTCTTCGGCGACGAGATCGCCAGCGATTATACCCGCAAGGCGTACCGCCATGCCGTGCATCGGTTCCTTCTATGGTGCCGGGATCAGGGCTTCGAGCTTCGACGGATTCCGCCGGGCAGCGTCGGGCATTACATCCGCACGCTCATGACCACCAAAGGCAAGCCGGCGTCGAAGCCGACGCAGAAGCTCCACCTGGCGGCGATCCGCAAGTTCTTCGACACGCTTGTGCAACGGCACGCGATCGTCCTGAATCCCGCCGCGTCCGTTCGCGGCCCGCGCGTCCGAAACGTCACCGGCAAGACGCCGGCGACCGACCCCGCCCAGGCCCGTGCACTGTTGGTTTCCATCGACGTGAGCAGTGTCGTGGGCCTCCGCGACCGGGCGATTCTCGCCACCATGATGTACACGGCCGCCCGCGTCGGCGCCGTTGCCAAGCTCCGCCGCCGCGATTTCTACACCGACGGCCGGCAGTGGTATCTGCGATTCGACGAAAAAGGCGGGGCCGACCGGCACATCCCGTGTCGTCACGACCTGCAAGGATACATCGAGGATTACCTCTTCCACGCGGGAGGACACGCCGACCCCGACGCGCCGCTGTTCCTGTCGGCGCTGGGGCGTACCGGCCAACTGAGCAGCCGGCCGTGTCAAGCCAAGGACATCCACCGCATGGTCAAACGGCGGCTTATAGCCGCCGGCCTTCCATCGATACTGACCTGTCATTCATTTCGGGCAACGACGGCTACCGACCTTCTGGAACAGGGCGTCCCGCTTGAAGACGTGCAGGAGCTGCTCGGCCACGCCGACCCCCGCACGACGCGGCTCTACGACCGGCGGGACCGAACGGTCACGAGGAATGTAGTGGAGAGGATCTCTATCTAATAGTGGTAGTCATTGCTGCTCCACTGAGTGGCCCTTCTCCCTTACGCAAGCCCACTCAACCGCTCAGCAGCGTCTTGAAGAACTCTATCTTCGACGGCGTAACAAAATCGAATCTGTTGTTTACCACTGCCATCAGTATAGAAGTCGTGTGCAGGAACGCCCCCAATTTTCGGCTTGTCAATCAACCGCCGGTTCGCGGCTTCACCATCCTCTAGACCAAGCCTCGATACATCGACGAGCACGTAAAACGCCCCCTTCGGCTCGTGATATGGAAATTCAGCCACATGCAGCGCCTTGCAGAGGATGTCCCGCTTATGCTGATAGATACGGCGTAGACCCTCAAATGCTCGCCAATTCTCGAACGCAGTTGCGATCGCACGTTGCAGTGGAGTAGGCGCACACACATACGCATATTCATTGAAGTATCCCATTGCCTGCGTAATCTCTCGCGGTGCGATTGAGTACCCAACCCTCCAACCTGTTAAGCCCAACGGTTTCGAGAAGGAATTCAACGTCACTGTCCTCTCCCACATGCCCGGTAGTGCGGCCAAGCTGACATGCGACAAGCCATCAAATGTCATGAACTCGTAGACTTCGTCTGTGATTGCCCACAAGTCATGTTTTTCGCAAAACTGGGCCACTATCCTGAGTTCAGCGCAACTGAACACTTTGCCTGTCGGATTAGCTGGACTATTCACAACAATGGCTCTGGTCTTCTCCGAATACGCGGCTTCTAGGTCATCGATCGTAAATGACCACGCTGGTGGCCGGAGTCTAACCGTTCGGGGCTGAAAGCCGTGAATCCGTAATAAGTAAATGTGATATGTATATAACGGCTCAAACAGAATTACCTCTTCTCCCGCTTGTGCAATTGCATGAACAGCGCAATTAAAAGCACCAGATGCACCGTTTGTGACAAGAATCTCCGAATCAGCATCTACGTCAAGTCCATTAAACCCCTTCGCTTTTGCGGCAATGACTCGACGAAGTTCAGGAATTCCTGAATAATGGGCATAACTATTGTAGCCGCTTTGTGTTAGTCCACGCTCAACCATCTCGCAGGCCGAGGCAACTGCTTGTCGTTTTTCTTCGGAGGGCTCGATGTGACAGATACCTTGCGCGAGATTGATTGCGTTCCTTTCCTGAATGTAATTTGTCCACTCCCTAATATCAGAATTCCGAGCCCCAGTGACGTATGGCGATAGCTTCATGTGCTCTTGCTCCTTGTCATGCGGTGCATCACTACGACTCTGAACGGAACATGCTCGCTGCCCCTGTGGGGCAATCGCATGAAGAGTGGCTTACCAAATCCATACTCGTGCCCAACTTCCCTCAGTTGCTCCTCAGATGCCGTCAGGTACATGTCCGGGTTGCCTTGCCGAAACGTTTCGATCTGCTCATCCGTCATCCCTCGCGCCCGCATACCGGCCTCCCAGCAAGAAAGCTCCTTTCGTCGTCCCTCTTCGTCGGGTGACACGAATACATCTGCCAGTATCAGCACTCCGTCGTCAACCAAACAGTTGCGCGCATCCTCCAAAAATGGCGCGATCGTGGTCTCCGGCTTGCCGTCGATAATGTCGTGAAAGACGAAGGATCCGCACAGAATATCCATACGTCCATTCGCAATATGTCTGCGAATTTCGGGCGAGCGAAACATACTGCGACGTTGGAACTTGCACAACCTGTGGCCGACAAGGGCTTCCGGTAGGCGGTCAAACATTTGTGGGGCTGGATCGAGTCCGTAGTACCCCTCTACAATCGGATTGTGATCTTGAGCATCCTGCGCAAGCTGCGATGCTGAATCTATCCAGTTGAGCACATGCTGGGTCAACCCGCCTGTGCCGAAGCCGATCTCAAGTATGCGGGCAGGGCGTCGCGCTTCCAAGAACCTGCGCCATAGCGCATGCTGTATTTCTCCTGCACACAATAGATTTAATTCCAAGTACCAAGGAATCCACCTTCGGATGTTCTGCTCGTAGCAATCGAAGTACCTTGGGGGCCGTTTACTGTGATCACCCCACGCTGGGTCATAATCCCCAACGCCATGAAGCCCGTTCAGCTTCCTATGAATAGCCGCGTCATCATCTTCCGGAGACACTGCAACTGATAGTTCCTTGAGATGGTCGTAATAGTTGCGCGCCCTCAAATAAAGCTGCTGGTCAGTTATCATTAAGTTTTTCTCGTCTCCACCTGTGGTACGTACATATCCCCCGACGAGGGTAGGCTCCATTAGAAGGAGATGCTGCCCGCTTGCGCGGGAACCAAGCGGATGCGACAGAGTCGGCATATCACTAAGGAGAACGCCCAGTCTGACATGATAATCGTTAGGACTGTACCGGGATTGCGTATGCAATGTGTGGAGAATGCGCGAGAACGCACTCGCATCATGGACCGTGCTCCAGTCCACCCAGAATACCCGTTCTTTGACCCATGTGCTCTCTGGCGTGGGATTCGAACACCAAAACCGCAGCTCTATCGGGTCGATCAAGTCGGCAAAAGCGCAGATGCCGCGGCGATCGTCAACAGGAAGTGCAGCAAGGCATGCCTTGTAGTCCCGCGCCGCAACAAATGAGCTTACTCGTTGCTTCGTCGTGTCGGCCTCGATGGCCTCGACGATCGAAGACCAGTGTTGGGCGAGAAAGCTACGATGGGGGCTTCCTGCCGGGAGGATTTCGTTCACTTCGCGCGCTACCGTGACAACGGAGCCAGCCGCATCAAGAAGTTCGCCTGCGTCAATCGAGTGGAGCGGCTGCTGTGCCTGCGGCGCGAGTTCGTCAATCCTAACTTGGAGCTCGTTGGCGATACAGCAAAGACCTCCACGCCTCGTTGTCTTGACCACGTTCTGCTCAATCTTCTGCAGTGTGGCTAGAGGGACGCCGGACGAGTTGGCAAGCTTTTTCTGAGAGAATCCTTTTCGCTTACGGATTGCCGCTAATTGCTGCCCGTCAACCGGAACGAGGGTAACATCGTCCGCTTCGTAGGGGCCGTACGCTTTCCATTTGCGATCGTCATTCATGTGAATCCAGCCAGCGGGCTGCCATCGTGATCCTTGGCTCTGAACACCTGCGAGGATAGCTGAATGCCGGTGCCGTGCCTTATTGTACAGTTTGGGCAAGCCGTGAAGCAACGTGAATCAGCGACCAGCCCTGACCATCCGTAACCATATCTCTCCATCCGGAACGGTCATTCGCGGCGAACTCCCCTGCCAGTAGTGGCCCAACCAGCACAGCCGTGGGTGCTTGCCTCGCGTAAATCACGATCTAATACTTTAACATGATCGCCACATCGCTACATCGACGGTCCCTTGAACGCGTGGCGAAATACCGCGCCTCCCCTCGATATCACCGCGCGGACCGTGAAACGCAGGATATTCCGCAGCGCAAACGAACCAGCACAGGCAATCACGGATCTCGTGAAGTGGTCGCACTCTTGACAAGTCCTGCGAGTGCTTCTCGCCGTGGCGGGTTTTCTATGACCGCAAGATACGGTAGCTCTCGGGAGGTGACACTTGGAATCCGCTGCCTGCGCCCATCACGCAGTTCAATACGGAAGCGGCCCTCATCATGGTCGGCATCTTTTGCATACGCACCTAGGATTGCCGGCTCTCCGTTCCTTGGCGATGCGATGGCAAGATGCAGTTCATGGAGTCGATTATTCGCAATAATGGCCAGATTCCGTTTCTCGGCAATGGTGTCTTGTGGCATCGACCTTAACCAGTCATTCAGCGGCTGCTCTACAGCCTTCGCTAACTGTGAAAAGAAGAGCTTTCTGGTTGCCACGAGTACGTCGAAACAGTCCTCAAACGAGGACGGTAGTTCCCGAAAGATGTCAGAGATGAGGCGCGCGCGGCGCGTATCAGTATTAGTTTCCACGTGGGAGCGAGCCCCTCCCAAATAATTGACGCATTAAATTATACCCGAGTGTTAGGTCTTTTGTAAAGATGTTTTGTGGCACGAGAATCGAGATCGGATCATGTTTTCGGAAGAAAGACAGAAGGTGCTTTCCACTCTACTCGCACTACTCGACAATATGGAGCGAGATCGCCCATCGAGCAGCGGCCGGCACCACCTGAACATAGCCAGGCAATACCTCGATGCCATTGCTCGCGGTGTAGCTCAGCCTGAAGGTGCTAACCATGCATATTGGGAAACTCACTTTATTCGGAATTTCAGGATCGCGATGACAAACATTATCCTAATATGACCGTAGCGTGCCACGCCTCCTCGTGTCAAACAGGCGTGTAGCCATGAGGCACGAGGAGGCTACTGTGTTTCTAGTGTTTTTTTACGGACGGTACATTGAAGATGTAGACAGGAAAGTAAGCCTCAGAGTTGAAATCACCTCGATTGAGTTAGATCAGCTGGCAGGCGATGGAGAGTAACGACGGCAACTTGTCACACAAATGCCACACAACTGTCATAATACTGTCACACTGTTACGCTACAATCGTCTTATCAACGTCGCGCGAGCGACAGCATCAAGACGAGGGCTACCGATGAACACTCCAAATCCGCTCCACCTTGCCAACACGGCGCAGATCATGGCCAAGCACGCGCCGAGGGACGACGCGGTGGTCTTCAACAAGGTGGCGATGGTCTGCATGGGGGTCATGGCCCTGTCGTCCGTCGCGCAGATGCTCCAGCCGCTCCTGCGCGAGCTGAACCATCGCGAATCCAAACGCCGCGGCCACGGCCGACACCGCTAGGCCGACGGGCATCCGTCCATTCTTCACCACTCAATCGCGTGAATCACGGTATCGGCGCCGCACGCCGCGGCGTCGGCGCGGCTGTCCGCTTCCTGGACCCATGAGACCCGGTGCCGCGTCATCCCCTCAAAGAGGCGGACGGTGGGGCGCATCTCGGCGTTCAGATTGCGCCCCTTGACGCAGACCTTGCCGCCGGCGAGTGAGAGCGTGATGCCCTCCGACGGGTCGAACTCGAAGCGTTCGATCGCGTGATAGGGAATGGCCACGATGTTCCCGTTGGCCTTGCGTAGTTCGATGGACAGGGCACGGTCGCGGATCCCCCGCAGCCAGCCGAAACAGCCCAGGTCGTCAACGTCGATTTCGTCGGCCGCGGGCACCGCGTTTCCGCCATTCATCGCGTTGACGCCGCTCCGGACGGTGTAGCGTTCGAGTATCTTACCTGTCATAGTTGAGTCTCACTTGTTCGGGTTGATGCGGGAGTTGCGGCGCGGGCTGCAACTCTTCCAGACGCTGGAAAACCGACGTGCGCTGCCGCCGCTGGCGCTCGCCGAGCATTTCCGTGGCCGAGAGCCGGTCGTCGGAGCGACTGACCGCTTCGAGCAGCGCTTCCTTGTCGTCGGTGTAGATTGTCGCTTGCTTCCGGCCGCGCGAGACCGATACGTAGAACTGCTCACGCGACGCCGCCGGGAACGATTGCGCCGACTCGCCGATGAAGACGCGGTCAACGGTCTTGCCCTGCGAAGCGTGGCTGGTGACGACATACCCGTACGCCATGTGCCCGAAGTCCCCGGCAACCCTCCAGCCGTTCGCGAGGATGATGTCGCCCCTGGCGTCAAAATCTTTCACCGTGAAAATCCCGCCATTATTGAGCCGGTGACGGCCGTCGGCCGTGGCGCCGTTACGGGTGATGCGGATGATGTCGCCGGGGGCGACCGGCAGGATGCCGGGGTGATAGACGGTGAACCGCGCCGCCTCCGAGAGCGGCAGTCCCGGCGCGCCGGGATCGCCCACGACCACGCGCTGGCCCTTGCGATAGCCCTTGGCGTTCTGGTGGAACACCAGCACGTCGCCGGGGGCATAGTTCAAGGGGTCACGGCGCTCGGCTTCGGTGAGATTGGCGTTCGTCAGCGCGATCATTCGCCGCTCGCCGCCCGTGAGCCGGCCGGCGCGCTTCAGGTGGCCGCGGATTTCGTCGGTGATCCACTCGCCCTCGCGGTGCGTCGGCGACACGACCAGGGCCGACTCGCCGGCCGCGACCGCGGCGACATAGTCATCCGCCAGCGCCTTGTAGCGGTCGGTTTCCGTGACTTCCCTGACCCAGCCCAGCTTGTCGAGCCGGCGGAAGCCGTCGGCCGTGCGGCCTTCGCTCAGGGCCTGCACCGCCTGCTTGTACGCGCCCTTCTGCCGCTGAATCTCCCGAATCTCCGCCGGCACGAGGCCGGCTTCGTTTTCGAGCAGCCGCAGCGCGGCGCCGCGCTCCACCGACCCGTGCTGCCTTCGGTCCCCGGAGAGAATGACGCGGGCGTCGATTCGATGCGCGAGATCGAACACTTCGGCCGTCGTCCTCGTGCCGAGCAGCCCGGCCTCGTCGATCCAGATCACCTGCCCGCGCGCCTGCGCCTGAAGCTGTTCATCCTTGAGCAGCCGGGCGACGGTTTCGGCGTCGGCAAAGCCCTCCTGCCGCAGCACGCCGCGGCTGGCGTCGGCCGACGGGGCGAAGGTGAAGACGTGCCTGTCCTTCTCCTGAATTGCCTCCACCGCTTCCATCATCATCGAGGTCTTGCCCGTCCCCGCGCCGCCGCGGATCAGCATGACGCGGTCCGGCGAGGTGAGCACGTGCATCACGGCACGGCGCTGATCGGCGTTGAGCCATTCGCGCCGGAACGTGTGCGAGGCATCGCCCAGCGGCCGGCAGGTTCCCCTGCCCCGCCGCGCGAATTCGATCATGCGGCGCTCTTCCATGAGCACGTCGCCGGTCGTCACGAAACGCTGCCCGTCGCGCACCGTGCCGACCAGATCGCGG
>CAADGY010000029.1 GCA_900696665.1 uncultured Acidobacteriota bacterium | reverse complement strand
GTACGTTTTCAGTGCCCTCCTGATGTTCGCCTCGCCATTCTTCACCAGCGGCCGTGCCTCCATCCTTCCCACCATCGCCACGAAGCAGGAGTTGCATACCGCCAACTCGCTGACCCAAACCACCCAATGGACGACACTCACTATCGGAACCATGTTGGGTGGAACCACAGTCATGCAGTTTGGCTACGCATGGGCCTTCGTCTTTAACTCGGCATCTTTCCTGTTTTCCGCCTGGGCTATTTCGCGAATAGGAGGCGGAGCCCTTTTTCAAGCGAAGCGTAAGGCACTGACAGAAAGCGAAGTGGTGCGGCCCTGGCACGAATATACGGAGGGGCTTCGCTATATGCGGGGGTTTCCGCTGATCATGGGCATCGCACTGATCGGTGTGGGGTGGGCCACGGGGGGTGGCGCGGCGCAAATCCTGTTTACACTGTTCGGAGAAGTGGTTTTCAAGCGCGGCGCGGCCGGTATCGGCATTATCTGGGGCTGCGCGGGAGTGGGCTTGCTGGTAGGCGGAACTTTGGGCCATTGGCTCGGCAAGCGGATCGGGTTTCAGGCGTACAAGATCACGATCAGTATCTGTTACGTCGTGCATGGCGGAGCATATGTCGTCTTCAGCCAGATGCAGGAATTCTGGCTGGCCCTGGTGTTCATTGGCGTTTCGCGCGCCGCGGTGGCGGTCAGCTCCGTCCTCAACTACACTCAATTGCTCCGGCATGTTTCCGACGAATACCGCGGGCGTGTTTTCTCTACGATGGAGTCGATGACGTGGGCTACCATGATGCTTTCGATGATGGGTGCGGGCGTGGCATCGCAGGCGTGGGGACCTCGAACAATTGGAGCATGGAGCGGGGCGCTGAGCTCCATGACTGCCATCTTCTGGGCTTGGGCCAATTGGAGCGGGCGGCTGCCGCAACCTCCGGAAGAAGGCGCCGCGCCCGAAGAAGTGGAAGTTCATGGTGACCCGAGATGGACATCCTGATGAACCCCCTGCAGGATAAGTCCGTACTGGTAACGGGAGCCGCCAAACGTATAGGCCGGAGCATCGCTCTGCGGCTGGCTAGCGAAGGCGCCCGCGTACTCATTCATTATCACCGCTCGGAAGCGGAAGCACGCCAGACAGCCCGGGAATGCGGCGGAGCGCCACTGTTCCGGGCAAACCTCGAGAGTGTGCCCGAAATCATCCGCCTGTTCGAACAGATTGAGGCTTCCGGTGAGCCGCTTTACGGATTGGTAAACAACGCAGCCCGATTCACGCGCTTTGATCCGACGGAGATTACCGAAGCAGATTGGGATTTCATACATTCCGTGAATTTGAAGGCTGCGTTTTTCTGCTGCCAGCAGGCTGCGCGCCTGATGCGGATGAACGGCGGCGGCCGCATCGTGAACATCAGCTCGCTGGGAGGACTGCGCCCCTGGGCCGAACACGCCCACTACTGCGCGTCGAAGGCGGGTCTGATTATGCTGACCAAGGCGCTGGCCAAAGCGTTCGCTCCCGCCATCACAGTGAACTCCGTTGCTCCCGGCGTGATCCCGTTTAATGATCTGAACAGCGAGGCCGGAACAATGGTGCGAAACACCCCGGCGAAACGCCCGGGCACACCCGAAGAAGTCGCCGATGCCGTCGTTTATTTTCTTCGCGCGAGTAATTTCATTACCGGCCAGGTGCTCGCCGTGGATGGCGGATTGAACTTACGATAGCGGGGTAATTTGGTGCGGATGAGAGGACTTGAACCTCCACTCCCTTGCGAGAACATGGACCTGAACCATGCGCGTCTGCCAGTTCCGCCACATCCGCACGTGTGAGCCTGCAATTCGATTTTCCTGTACTTTTACCCACGTGTCAAACTCTCACTCTACGCTAGGAAAGGGAGGAAATGATGACCATCGCCATCACCGGAGCTACCGGCCAGCTCGGCCGTCTCATCGTTAACAAACTCAAGACCAGAGTGCCCGCGGAACATATCATCGTGCTGGTGCGTACGCCCGCCAAGGCGGCGGATCTCGGCGTTACCGTGCGCGAGGCCGACTACAGTAAGCCGGACACACTCGACCGTGCACTTGCCGGAGTGGATACGCTGCTCCTTATCTCGTCGAATAGCGTTGACGAGCGTGCCGCACAGCACCGCAACGTCATCGAAGCCGCGAAGAAGGCCGGTGTCAAGCGGATTGTTTACACCAGCCTTCTTCATGCGGATACTTCGGCCATTACGAGCCTCGCGGTTTCGCATTCCGCCACCGAGGCGGAACTGAAGGCCTCCGGTATTCCGTTCACCGTCCTACGCAACGGCTGGTACACGGAGAATTACACCGCCTCCATCCCCGCTGCCCTCGCCAGTGGCGCCTTTCCCGGCAGCGCAGGCAACGGCAGAATCTCATCCGCAGCACGTGCGGACTATGCTGATGCGGCGGTGGCCGTGCTGACCGGTGACGGGCACGAGGGTAAGGTCTACGAACTCGCCGGCGACGAAGCTTACACCCTTAACGATTTGGCCGCCGAAGTCTCCCGTCAAACGGGCAAGAACATCCCCTATAAGAACCTGCCGGAGGCTGAGTACGCAGCCGCCCTGGCCGGTCTTGGCTTGCCTCAACCCGTTGCCCAGGCATATGCGAGCTTTGATACCGGCGCATCAAAAGATGCGCTATTTGATGACGGGCGCGAGTTGTCGCGTCTTATCTCGCGGCCTACAACCCCGTTGTCCGTTTCCGTCGCCGATGTTCTTAAGCAGTTGAATTAAGGGAATGCAGCCCGCCCTTCACCGCCCGCTCTCTGGATAGCACCGGCAAAGAGATTCGGGGGGCGCCGGGGGACGCCTCTGCCGCGCTTTTGACGCCCGAGCGGAAGCGCGGCACCGCTTACGGCGTCCGCCAATCCATGGGCATGACCGGAGCGTTCACCGGACCTGGTCCAGCGCTACGTTCCAGCCCCCTGGTTCTTACACTGCAGGCTTGAGCCCCAACCCCGGGCGGTCCGGAAGAACGAGCTTGCCGTCCCGTACCGTCACCCCTTCATAGGGATCATTAGCGATCAAGAGGTTGCCGTCGAGATCGGCATAGTCGACCAGCGGCGAAAGGTGGGCGGCGGCGGTAATGGAGATGGAACTCGAAATCATGCACCCAAGCATCGTTTTCATGCCGAGCGATTTCGCCATCTGTATCATTTTATGGGCTTCTAGGATGCCACCGGTTTTGTCCAGCTTCACGTTGATGCCGTCGAAACAGCCGGCTAGCTTGGGCACATCGGAAGGACGAAGCGACGCCTCGTCCGCGATGATGGGAAGCCTCACGCGGCTGCGCACCCACTGCGTCTCTTCGAGCATGTCCGCCGGCATCGGTTGTTCCACGAATTCGACGCCCTGCTTTTCCAGCCAGTCGATTTTCCGCGCAGCCTCTTCCTTGTTCTTCCAACCCTCGTTGGCGTCCACCCGCAACGGCTTGTCCGTGACGCTGCGAACGGCGGCAATCATCTCCTCGTCAGAATCCAACCCTACCTTGATCTTCAGAATGGGATACGGCGCGGCTTCCCGCACTTTCTGTTTCACAATTTCCGGCTTGTCGATCCCAATCGAGAATGTCGTCACCGGAGCCGCCGCGGGGTCCAGTCCGAAATAGCGATACAGCGGGACTCCAAGCTTTTTCCCCACCCAGTCCATCAGGGCGATGTCGATCGCCGCCTTCGCCGCATAGTGGCCGTCGATGCGCCGGAAGACCTCGCCCATCAGCTTCGAAAATTGCCAGGGATCGGCTGAATCCAGAAGGTCCGCCACCGATGCGACGGCGGCCTGTGCGGTTTCCGCACTCTCGTGGTATCGCACGATCGGCGCCCCTTCGCCGTATCCGGTCACTCCCTGCCGCGTGAAAGTCACCGCCAACGTGTTCCGGAAGTTGCTGGAGGACATGACCGTGGTCCAAGTGTGCCGGAGTTTCAATTTCAGAATTTCCGTTCGCAGGCCCGACTGCGCCGCGGCAACGGGCAGAGGAGCCGCTGCCGCCGAACCGACAGCGCGGAGCCACTCGCGTCGATTCATTTCAGCCTCCTGATGGCGACCAGCAATTGCGACCAGTGCGGGTCCGTCAGCCTGCTGATTTGTATTACTGGCTTTTCGTGCGCTGTCGCATGAATGAACTGGCCGTCGCCGATGTACATTCCCGTGTGCGTGATCTTTTCGGGAGCGCTCCCGAAGTACAACAAGTCGCCCGCTACGGGCTCTCCGCCCTCTACCGCCACAAAACCTTTCCAGCGCGCCTGAGGCCGGGAATCGCGCGGAAGAGAGACGCCATGCTTGCGGTACAGCATCTGTACGAACCCCGAGCAATCGTAGCCGAAGCTCGACGTTCCACCCCAGGTGTACGGCAGTCCAATGAAGCGGCGAGCAAGCTGTATGGTTTCAGCCATCGAGAGAACACGTGTACCGGCCGTCACATCGCCTTCCTGGATCCAGCCCCTGGTGCTATCAGGCAGCCGGACTTCGATCCACCTTTCGCCGTCTTTGAAACGGCTGCCGGTGGGTTCCAACCTGGTTTCGAAGGCAACAGTCAGCATTGGCCGCCGTTTCGTGACACTCGGCTCATGGTAGATGTGCGCGAAAAGGCTCTCCACCTGAATACTGGCCGAAGAAGCATACCTGCGTTCGCCACACGCCAGCACGCGCAGGTGCTCCACCGGAACCCAACCGGAGTATTCGTCGCCAGTCTGTATCTTCAGCCAACCTTCACCGGTTTCCTGAACGGCAACGTTCGATCCGTAGAGGGCCTGGGACACGACGTCCGCATCCAGGCTGGGACGGGAATACATGTCCGCCACGGGTTTCACAACCACGGCCATCTGGGTTGAGACACACCCGGACATCAGGAGAGCAAACAGCAAAGCAGTCATTTAACTGTCGTACAGCTTGAATTATCGCACCAGAAGTCAACAAGGAAGCAACGGGCGCAGTACAATCTTCTCGGGAGCCATAAGCCCGAGTCCGGCTGGATTCGGAACTTGCGAGCCTACTCGACTGTAACTTTCACCGGCTGTTCGATCAGCTTCGGTTCTTTGCCGCCTGTAAGGACCATGAGGGCGAACCGTCCGGATTTGCACGAGCCGGGAATTTTGAACTTAAGGCCTGTCGCGGTCTGTTCCTCCACGGCTACCTTCAAGTCATTTTTTCCGTCAGTAAGATATAGCTCGGCGACATTCGCTTTTTCGAGATTTTCTCCCGCCACCGAGAGAGTGTCACCCGCTTTTGCATTCGCCGGCTCCACCGAAGTCATTCTTGGCATCGCTGCCTGCGGAAACAACGCCTGCGGGAGTGCCAGGGCGAGCACTACCAGCATGGCTATAAGAGAGTTTCTCATCTGAAAGGCATCCTCCCATTACGATGCTAGACCCAAACGTAGAGAAAAGCAAGGGTAGAGAGACGGATCGTATTTGCGGATCCCCGTAAGACAGGTTCGCCTGTCGCAAATGCAGCCTGCACGATTCCCCACCCGGAGGCTGCTGTTGTCGCACGTAGTGTCATAGACACCCGGGAGTAGAAGCATAAGTTGCATGACGCGCCTGGCTTCCATGACGATATCGGCGCGCGCCGTCCGACCGGCCTGAAGTGTGATTCGGGATTGAGTCAGCGGCGGGAAGGCGCTTTACTGCATCTGGGTCCAATAGCGGCCCGGCTGAAGGAGTGGAGCGGTGCTATCCCAGGTTATAGCGCTATTACGCAGAGGCAAGAAAAGGGTGGGTTTCAGCTACCGTTCTCCGTTCAGATGGAGTCCCTTGTGAATGGCATACAGCGCGAGTTCCAGGCGGTCTGACACGCCTAGTTTGTCAAAAATATTGTGCAGATGGTTTTTCACTGTCTGCTCGCTAATAAACATCTTCTCGGCCATCTCTTTGTTTTTGTAGCCCTGGGCAACCAAAGCTACAATCTCACGCTCCCGGGCGCTAAGGGGTGACCTCTCCCGGGTCTTGCCGCCCGGCGCCGAGCCAGTATCTTCCGGTGACGCAAACTGGCGCATGACGGCCGCGGTGGTATTGGAATCCAGCCAGATCTCGCCCGCATGTACCTTGCGGATGCTTTTCACGATCAACTCGGGAGCCGTCTGCTTAAGCACGATTCCGGAGCAGCCGAGTTTCATCGCCTGGACAAACTCGTTCTTGTCATCGGAAGCAGTCAACACCACCACGCGGGTGCGCTTCCTGGCATGCTGTAGCGCCTGCATGGCGGAGAGGCCGTCCAAACCCGGCATTCGCAAATCGAGCAGCAGAACGTCCGGTTCCACCTGCTCTACAAGTTCGACCACTTCCCGGCCATCCCCGGCTTCTCCGACGACTTCGATATCGTCTTCAAGGCTCAATAACTTGCGCAATCCATCGCGCACAATAGGGTGATCGTCGGCGATTGCCACCCGAATGCGAACCGGGCCGGTTCTCGTTTCTGGTTGCTGCACGTCGTTTTCTTCCATACCGTCTTCCGTACTGCCGGCTCTAACAAACTACGAGTCGATTCTAGAGGTTCGTTCTTATTGCGTCAATCAAGTTTAGCCTTAACTTTCGCTCCTGTTTCACCCTAGTCGGCCCCTAAGGTGGGGTTAACTCCATTGCCGGTCGTGCGATCTCTCCTTATCCCACTCGGGGGTCGGTTCGAAGTACCCGGGTTCCAGCAGATGCTGTTTCATCACGTCGTCGTTCAAGGTGATGCCCAGTCCGGGCCCCTCGGGTACTTTTGCAAATCCGCGATTCACAATTGGTTTTTCAATGCCTTGCACCAGATCTTCCCACCAGGGCACATCCACGGAGTGATGCTCCAGGGCAACAAAGTTTTCGGTGGCCGCAGCGCAGTGCAGGTTCGCCATGAAGGAAACGGGAGTCCCCGCAAAATGCATTGCCATCGCAACTCCGTATTCCTGCGCCCCGTCGCCGATCTTTTTGGTTTCGAGAATGCCGCCGGATGTCGCCAGGTCCGGATGGATCATGTCCACAGCGTGTTTCCTGCACAATTTAAAAAAAGGCTCCTTCAGATAGATGTCCTCTCCCGTCAAAATCGGGATGTCCACTGCGTCCGTGATCTGCTTCATCAACTCCGTGTGTTGCCACGGGATCATGTCCTCGAGCCATGCCATGTTGTATTTTTCGAGGGCTTTGCCCAAGCGGATACACGAATTCACCCCGATATGCCCGAAATGGTCGGCGGCCAAAGGAACTTCCATCCCAATAACATCGCGTATTCCGCCGGCATAATCCGCCATCATTGCGATTCCCTTGTCGGTCAGTTCGATTCCGGTGAACATGTGCTGGGTATTATTCATTTCGCGCAAGGTCGATCCGAGGGGGCGTGTCAGCGCACCGGGGACCTTCTCCACCAGATTGGCGCCCAGATCCATCTTGAGAAAAGTGAAACCCTGCTCCATCCGCTTTTTCATGCGCTCCCCGTACACTTTGGGATCATGGGACGAAGTGGTGTCGGCATAGCACCGGATACGGTCCCGGAACTTGCCGCCGAGCATCTGATATACAGGGACGTTATAGGCCTTGCCTGCCAGGTCCCATAGAGCCATCTCCACGCCGCAGACTCCGCCCCCCTGGCGGGCATGTCCGCCGAATTGCTTGATCTTGCGGAAGATCTTATCCACGTTGCAGGGGTTTTCTCCAAGCAGCCGGCTCTTCAACATCAGCGCGTACGTTTTGCTTGCTCCATCGCGCACCTCGCCCAATCCCGATATGCCTTGATTCGTATCAATGCGAATGACGGGACAAGTCATCGGAGCGCGCGCCACTACGGCAACACGCAGGTCGGTGATCTTCAACTCGGACGGTTTGGAACGCGTGTTTACGTGCTGCGTGGCGGCGTCCAGGGTATCGTCGGCCCAAAAGGCGGTTCCAAGTGCTCCGCCGGCCGCGGTCAGAAACGAACGGCGTCCGGTGAGTTTTTGGAGTGTTGATTTCATCTTACGCTCCTGAAGCGGCTATTCTATACAACTTTCCAGGCTCGCGTCCGGTGCGCATGATATTCTGACAGGTGCATTCCGCACTACTTACAACAAGGAGAAACAGATCGTGAGAGTTGGAGTGTTCACTGCGCTGCTGTCCAAGTTCTCCCTCGATCAGGTGATCGGGAAGATCAAGAACCTCGGGATCGACACCGTCGAACTCGGCACCGGCAACTACCCGGGTGATCCCCATTGCAAGCTGTCCATGTTGGACAACGACGCCGAACTCAAAACTTTTAAACAGAAGTTGAGTGACAACGGTATCTCCATCAGCGCCCTAAGCTGTCACGGGGAACCGTTGCACCCGAATGCCGAAATCCGAAATAAGAACCGGGAAACACAACGGAAAACTATTCTTTTGGCGGAAAAACTCGGTGTGCCCGTTGTTATCGATTTTTCCGGCTGCCCTGGAGACAGCGAGAACTCGAAATATCCAAATTGGGTGACATCGCCCTGGCCTCCACATTATCAGGACCTGCTTCAATGGCAGTGGGAAAAGCAGGCGGCTCCATTCTGGACCGAACGAACGAAATTCGCCGCCGACCACGGTGTAAAAATCGCCATTGAAATGCATCCCGGGTTCCTCGTCTACAGCCCTGAGACGATGTTGAAGCTACGGGCCATCGCCGGCCCGAACATCGGCTGCAATTACGATCCCAGCCACATGTTCTGGCAGAATATCGATCCGATTGCCGCCATCCGCGTTCTGGGCGACTCGATCTTCCACGTCCACGCCAAGGACACGCAAATCTATCATCGCAATCTGCCCGTCAGTGGAGTGCTCGATATGAAACTCTACACCGACGAACGCAACCGGGCGTGGATTTTCCGCACCTGCGGCTACGGCCACGGGGCTGAATGGTGGCGCGAATTCGTCTCCACGCTGCGTATGTTCGGCTACGATTACGCGCTTTCAATCGAGCACGAGGACAGCCTGATGTCGCCCAATGAGGGACTGACCAAAGCCGCGGCTTTTCTCAACGACATCGTGATTCGCGAAGACACTACGGCGCCCTGGTGGGTGTCGAACGTGAGCGCCTGACCTCATCCGCCGGAGGACGCCGCGCGGTGTACGGCAGGCGTCTCTCCCCGGCATCCCCTGTTGATGGTAGCAGCGCTTACCCTCAAAAGTGGGGACGCTCCAATTTACGGTGGTTTTGTTTGATAATTTAAGTCAAGTTCCTTGCTTACACCCGCATCTTGTGAGTTAATATGGAGCTTACTTGTTCTGCGCCGCGTATCGGTTATGGATACGCGCAGTTCGCCTTATTGGAGTTCGAATGGCATCTGATCAGCGCGCCGCCAATAATAAACTTACACCCCAACTGAATCTCGCTTTACTTCGGGAGAAAAAGAAAATCTCTTTGCGTGACATTGAGGATGAGACGAAAATCAGCATGCGTTTCCTCAAGGCGATTGAAGACGAGGAGTTTAATCAGTTGCCGGGTGGAATCTTCTCAACAAGCTACATCCGCCAGTACGCCGCCATCGTGGGCCATGATGAGACCGAGTTGATCGAGCACTACCGGGCCAAGATGGGTCTTAATGAGCCTGAGGATTCTCACGGTCCGGGGCGCAGGGGAAAACGGCAACAGGAGAAAGTCTCCCGGGCTTTTGCGTTCCCTCCGTTTTCCTGATCGCCCGGCACTTTTCGTTCTGGCATGTCTTGTGGTGGCGTATTGTGCCTTTGGGGCGGGCATCGAAGGTATCGTTGTTGAAAACAGCACCGGCAAGCTGATTGCCCGTGCACGTGTCATCCTGGAGGGCACCGGTTCAACGAGCGGAAACGCAACCGCATTTTCGAGTTCATCGGGCCAGTTTGCATTCCGTTCTCTTTCCGCTGGTACTTACCTGCTGCGCGCCGAAAGGGCCGGATTTGCGGTTACCCGCTATGGACAGCGGCGCTGGAACGCGCCGGGAACCCCTATTGTGCTGGATGCCGAAACACAGCACATCGTTCAGCTTCGTCTGCACAAACTCGGCGCGGTAACCGGCGAGATCGGCGACGAGAACCAGCTAGGGCTTCCGGGCGTGACAGTCCATGCCTACCGGGCCGCCTCCAAGCTCACCCTCGCTGGTAGCGGGATCACCGATGACCGCGGCATTTATCGCATTTCAAACCTGGAGCCGGGAAAGTATCTGATCCGCTCGACCGCTCGCCTGCTCGAAGATCAGCAAGGCCTGCTTCCCACCTTTTTCGGGCAGACGGCGAGCGCTGTCGAAGCGCATCCCGTGATAGTACAGCTCGAGCAGGACACCATCGGGGTGAACATCCAGCCCCTGCCGGGAAGGCTGGCATCGCTGCGGGGAACGGTGGCCAGCCCGGTGCCCGTTTCCATCTTTTTGTACGGCGATACCGGGGTCTTGCGGACGCAGGTGCCTCCCGGCGGCGAGTTCCATTTCGAACACCTCGCGCCAGGACCTTACAGTCTGCTCGCCCAGGCCGGAGACCGCTCCGCACCGCTATCGTCCTTCCAAAAGATCTGGATCGGTGGGGAATCCCAGCGGGTAACCGTCGAGATGGCGCCATCTCCCCGCTTGATCCTGCGCTGCGAGAACAGGAACGGCAACCCGCTTCAGCACAAAGCCGTGTCTGTCTTTCTGCGGCGCCGGGACCTGAGAGACCCGACTCCGGACCGGGCAGTATGCGGTGACGTGCTGCCTCTTACTCCCGGCACTTGGGAGGTGGCGGCGTCCGCACCACCGGACATTTACGTCTCCGGGGTACGAGGCGCCCGTATCTCCCCGTTCGCGCACGAATTCGACATGGTATCCGGACGGAACACGGAGGTGGTGATCCTTTTTTCTTCGGACCCGGGCTCTCTGCGAGGTACGGTGTCGACCCGGGACGGCGCACCCGCGATTGGTGCGCCTGTCTATTTCAACCCCGTGGATAGCGATCTGCGCAGCCGGCTCGGTGGCCTGCGCACCACACGAACCGACGCAAGCGGAAAATTTTGGCTCAACGGCTTTCCACCCGGCCGGTATGAGGTCCTCAGCACGTTTGCGCCGGTCGACAGCGAGTCGGAAGACTGGAAACCGGGACGCGGCAAGCTTGTCACACTCGGAGAGGGCGGCGATGTGACCGCCGAGATCGTCCTCGAAGATCTGGAGTGAAAATAATTGAGTTTGCGAGCTAATGAACACCGGCCCCCATGCCGATGAGATAGCGAGAGAGGAACAAACCCGCCGAAGACGGGCCTCGAACAACGCATGAAGATACATGATCCAAACGGTTACGGAGCCGGCGTTTATGGCCCGGGTGGGCCATCAGCAGCCGATGCTGTTGGCAGGGGCACCAGCGCACGAGGCTCCAGACAAACTGGCTTACGGAATGACCAGGTAGAGATCTCCAATCTGGCTGGACATCTCAGCGCACTGGCTTCCGACTCGCCGGAACGGCTCAGCCGGATAGAAAAGTTGTCCGCCGATTTCCAGGCACGCCGGTACCATGTGGACGCAACGGTTATCAGCCGCGCCATAGTTGAGGACGGGTTGGGAGTGCGTTCCTGATGTCGGGGACTGCCGCGCTGGAGCGTGTTCGACGGGCCAGAGAGCTCGTTGCCACGCTACAGTCTGAGCTTTCGAGCGGCGGCGTCCAGGCTTTGATGATGAGCCCGGACCGGCTGGAGCGCGCACTGGCTTTCCTGGAGCCGGTGAGCGGGGCCCCGGTGGTGGAGCCCGGCGAACGGGAGATGCTTCTGGCGGATCTCAATACGTTCCGGCGGGACCTGGCGCGGATCCTTTCTCTGCTGGCACAGGCCGCCGGTTTCTATATAGGTTGTGAGGCGTCCACAGAGCAGGAGGCGGGCTATGGGCCGCAGACGGAACTCCCCTCTCCGGATGCGTCGCGAGTGATGGTAACGGGCTGATAATGGGCAATTTCTTTTCTTCTCTATCTTCGGCTGCAGCGGGCATGCGCGTGTATGAGCGAGCGCTTAACACGATTCAGAACAACGTTTCGAACGCTTCCACGCCGGGATATGTCCGCCAGAGATTGACGATGATCGCCCTTCCGTTCTCGCAAGACGGTGCACAGACGGGGGGCCTTGCCGCCGGCCCGATCCTGAGCGCCCGTAACGAGTATGCCGAGCGGAGTGTGAGAAATCAGGCAGAAGGTTACGGGTATCATTCGCAGCTCGCAACTGACCTGGCGCGCATCGAGCCTGTTTTCACGGTGGCGGAGAACGCCGGTATCCCCGGCGCGCTCAGCAAATTTTTCCAGAGCTTTTCGGTTTTGAGTGTCTCGCCCAACGATCCTGCTAACCGGCAGGTAGTGATCGACCGCGCGCAGGACGTGGCAACCGCCTTCAACCAGACGGCAATCGCACTCGTGAATGCCGGTCAAAACACAAACCGGCAGATCGGTTCTGTCATCGACAGGATCAACTCGATCGCCAGCACAATCCGGGAGATCAACCTGGAACGCCGCCAGAACTTTCGGGAACGTGGTGATGCCGGCCTGGATGCGCACCTGCACGTTGCACTGGAAGAGTTATCTGAGCTGGTGAACTACTCGACCCTGCCGCAAGAGGACGGCTCCATCACAGTGCTGGCCGGAGGGCAGACCCCGCTGGTCATCGGCGACCGGCTGTATGAGCTTCATGCCGATGTGTCAGGCGCAAGTGACGCACAAGTTCTCAATCCGGACGGCAAGAACATCACCGGCCAGCTCACCGGCGGGCGGCTTGGCGCTCTGCTCGAACTTAGGAATACCGTGATCCCGTCACTGGTGGACGATGTGGACCGTTTTGCCGCGTCTGTGGCCGGCAATGTCAACACCGTTCTTTCACAGGGTGTGGACGCGTCCGGGCAGCCTCCGGCACTAGACCTTTTCTCACTGGACGCCGCGGCCGGGGCAGCCTTGACGCTACATGTGGATCCCGCCTATAGCGGGGATGACATTGCCGCGTCGCTCCCGCCGCCCGCTCCTCCGGGAGGGAATGGCAATCTGCTGGAGCTGGCGGCCCTGCCCAACTCAAAGCAATTTGCCGAACTCGACAATTTTACTTTCGCCGAATTCTACGGCAAGCTGGCGGGGCGCGTGGGCCGAAGTTTGTCGAACGCGCGTGAAAACCAAAACACACAATCTTTGCTTCTCACACAGGCGCGGGCGTTGAGAAGCGAAGTCTCGTCGGTTTCTCTTGACGAAGAAGCGGTCATGCTGATCCAGCTTCAGCGCGGCTACCAGGCCTCTGCGCAACTGGTGAGGACGCTGGACGAGTTGACCGAAACCGTCATCGGAATGATGCGATGAGCTTCAACAGGAGATCATAGATGATCCGTTCCCTCAGCCCCGCAGATGATAACTTCCTGCGGGCGCTTTCTCTCATTCAGGCGCGCGCGGAGCGTGCACAACGGCAACTCGCAACGGGCCTCAGGATCACGCAAGCATCCGATGATCCCGATCAGCTATCCAACCTGATGCAAGCCCGCTTCGAAATCGAGCAGCTTGGCCAGATCGGTATGAATCTGGCCCGGGTGAAAGTCGAAGCCGACACAGGGGAACAAGCGCTACAGTCCGCTGTCAAATTCATTGATCGGGCGATCGTGCTCGGATTGCAGGGCGCGGGAGGAACCGCCACGGATCAGATGCGCAGCACCCTCGCTATTGAAGTCGAAGGAATTCTGGAGCAAATCACGAACCTGGCGAACTCCAAGGTGGAGGGCCGCTACATTTTCAGTGGTGATAGCGATAGCACTGCCGCATTTCCATACGATGCCTCCGACCCCGACAACCCGGTTGGCGGTTACCAGGGAACGGAAGCTACTCGCCGGTTGCAACATCCGGCTGGAACAACGTTTTCGACTTCCAAAACTGGCGAGGAGATTTTTGATCCGTCCGGCAACAGCGTTCTGCATGCGCTTAACGAGTTGAGAAAAGGCCTTCGCGACAACGATATCGCCCGCATTGACGCGGGAGTGGCCGAATTGCGTGGCGCCTCGATTCACGTAAACCGCAGCCTCGCCTTTTACGGCTCTGTGCAAAACCGGGTTTCGGATGGAATCGAGTACGTCAACAAAATGCAGTTGCGGCTGCAAGCCGAGGTCGCAGGGATACAGGAAGCCGATATCACTGAGGCAATCCTGGAATTCCAGCAGGCGGCGTTCCATCAACAGGCGGCGCTCAGCTCAAAAGGCAGTCTTCCGAAGACGAGCCTGTTCGATTACCTCGGTTAAGGAGCTGGTTGAAAAACGCACTGCAGCCCCCCGCTCCTAAGGCGTGACGGCTCGAAACGGAGCCGCACACGCCAGTAACCGGTTTTCTACCTCTTCCGCAATTTTTTGAGGGTATCGTCGATCTTGGACTTCAGCTCTTTGCTCTCCTTGGACTCGGGAACTTCTTTCAGAGCGTTCATCGCCAGATCGCAGAACGCATTGGCGCGGTCGGGCTGATCCAGTTTCCGGGGAGCATACAATCCCGCTTCGTGATAAAGCGAATCGGCCAGCGCCATCATGAACTGCGCCCGCGGTACTTTCACCTGGCCACTTTTGAACACTTCCAGCGCTTTGGCCGTATCTCCTGGAGCACCGACAGCGCTGCAAGTAGCCATCAGAACGCCACGCTCCACCGCACGCCTCTGCGCGGTTTCCACTTCGTCGGTGGCCATTAAAATCCCCGTACTCGCTTTGGTCAATTGCATGACAGGCGCTGCGCTGCCTGTCGGAAAACCATAATCCAGCCAGATTTCGCTATCCTTGTTCTTCTTTTGGAAATCCAGAAAGGTCTCCGCTTTTTGGAGAGCGAGCCGATTCGCTTCGTTTCGGAAATCGGAGCTGTATCTCCGGAAGGGAACCGGATTGGCTTTGTTGGCCCGCGCGCCGTTCTCGAAGCTGTCCGCCAACTCCATATGGCTCGCAGTCATTCCGGTCAGCAGCACAAGCCGCCATGCTTGGGCGCGGCTTGTATACTCGTTATCCGATTTGAGCAACTGGTCGAGATGGTCGTTCGTCTTCCGGTAATCACCGGCCGCGAACCGCTCCTGAGCCGCCTGCCAGTAAAAAGCGGGTGTGCCTTTCTCCGGAGCACGGGGCCCGGACGAGCAGGAGGGATGAAAAAGAATCGCCAGGAGGAATGCTGGCAGATAGAAAGCGAGTCGCCATTTGGGACACATTTGTCTGGTCTCCTAAGCGGAATTGGATATCACAAAGCTGCCTTCGGGCGCAAGTGCTGCTGCCGCAAGGTGTCGCAGCAAAGTGAGAAGTTCCTATATGGGCAAAGTAGAACGTTCCTCTTGACAGCCGATTGGCTGAGAGATGGAACGAATCGCAATGGGAGGCGGGAGAGCGGATTTCCCCCGGTTTCAGAACAAAATCAAAGGGATTAGCGCTACTACATTGCATACAATTCGCATACTTACTATACTGTCTACAATTACCTGCTGTTGCCTTTTGGACCGTGGCTGAGCCGCAGGCGGGCGTGTGGATATTAGAACTGCGTCACAGGACACCCATTGTCTGCCAAATATGCCGCTGCCTGTGGAGGAAACATGGAGGAATCGGATGGACAAGGTGCGCCTGGGCCTCGTGGGTTGTGGCCTGTTCGGGGAGCGTCATCTGCGGGCTTTTCGCGCTGTGCGGAACGCGGAAATCGCGGCGGTTTTCGACGTCGATCGCGACCGCGCCCGCCTGATGGCGGCCGAGTTTAAGATTCCGCGAGTCTGCGAGAGTTATCAGGAGATCTGTACGCTGCCGGACCTCGACGCCGTCGATGTGGTCACGTCCGAGGAGGCCCACGCCGATCCTGTGCTCACGGCTCTCTCTGCCGGGAAACATGTATTCGTTGAAAAGCCGCTTGCGATCGAGATCGACGACTGCACCCGGATGATTGAGGCGTCTTGCACCGCGGGCCGAATTCTCATGGTCGGGCACATCCTCCGATTCGAGACCAAGTGCCTCATGCTGAAAGACGAGCTGGACTCGGGCCGTCTGGGAGAGATCGTCTCCATCCACAGTTGGGGCAATCGTCCGAAGACCTTGCTACCGCGGTACGGGCGCACTCATCCTGTCCTGGAGAATTCGATTCACGACATCGATCTCATGCTGTGGTACACGGGCAAGCCCGTGCGCCGTGTGCGTGGTTTCGGCCGGCGCGTCACCACGACCATGCACCCGGATACCTTCTGGGGTGTGCTTGAGTTTGAGGGAGGCGCGGTCGGCATTGTCGAGACGATCTGGCTGCTGCCCGCAGCCGCTGGAATCGGCCTGGATGATGGTGTTCAACTCATCGGAACGGCCGGCACCGCCAACATACAATTGCTTCCTGGCAACTACAATGTATTGCGCGAGACCGGGTACGACGTTCCCGACATCAGTTACGATCCGAGCGTAGCCGGGTCGGTGCGCGGAGCCCTGCGGGATGAACTGGCTTACTTTTGCGATTGTGTCGCGGATAACATCGAACCTTCCGTGATCACGCCGGTCGAGGCGAAGCGTGCCGTCAGGGTCGCCCTGGCGCTAATCGAATCGGCTGAAGCCGAGCGGGATGTCGACCTGACGGAGTGGGACTGATCGCGGAGGTCCGCCGGCGCAGACCAATGCCGAAGCCCAGCAAATCCGCATTCGCGCTCCTGCTGTTGATCCAGCTCATCTGGGGCAGCAGTTGGGTAGCGATTAAATCCGCACAGCAGCAAATGGGGCCCGTCGTTCTCAATCTTTGGAGCTTGGGCATCTCGGTCCTTACACTCTATCCTTTCGTCCATTTGCAACTGCGCAGCAAATCGAAACGGAGGAGCCTTTACGAGTACTTTGATTTCGCAATGATGGGTATCGCCGGCGTGGCCGGCATGGCGCTTCTGTATGCGTGGGGGGCTAGCCAGACCCTCGCTGCGAATGGAGCGCTGATCTCGACGGCGGTGCCGGTCCTGACTGCGGTGCTGGCGGCGGCCGTCCTTGGTGAGCGGCTGACCTATATCCGTGTGGTCAGCCTGGCAATCGCTCTTACCGGGGTGTTCACCCTGTCCATCGCCGACTGGTCGAACGCCGACTTCTCACGCAGGCACCTGGCGCCGAACGTCATGCTGCTCGGCGGCACTGTCTCCAACGCGCTCTACGTCGTCTACAGCAAAAAGCTGCTCGCATCAACCGAGCCGGTTCTTCTGCTTTTCTTGGGGCAGTTGCTCGGATTTCTCGGCGCCGCGCCGTTCCTCTATTTCGAGGATTTCACGCCAGCCGCGGTTGCAGGCTACACTCTCACAACCTGGCTGTCGCTCGCCTTTCTCGGCGTGGTTTTCTACGCGCTCACGATGATTGTCTTTTTCCGGCTACTGGTGTATCTCGATGCCGGACAGATCATGGTGGCCACGTACCTCCAGCCGGTGCTTGGCGTGCTGGTGGCGGCCATCGTCCTTCGCGAGAAAATCACCTTGGCAATGATCGGAAGCGGCCTGTTGGTGCTGGGCGCAACCGTTCTAGCAACTTATGGTGAATCGTGGCGATTGAAACCGGATCCTCTACCAGGTATCGGTGATGGATCCGCGGAGTGAGACCCTGCTAACTGTACTGCCGGCGGTAAGCCGGAAGCTGCTCGTTCAATGCCAAGCGCAACAGGTTAAGCTTCTTCTCCAAGACCTGCGGCCAGTAAATATAGTCATTTTCCCACTCGTAACCGACACGGGAGTCGCGCCGGGCGGTCTCGAGGGAGGCTTCCGTTCGGGCAACTTCCGACTCCACAATTTCTGTCATGCGCTGCAACAGGTCCAGGCACACGGCCTTATCGCGGGTGTTCTCCAGCCGGAACCGCAGGTCTTCAAACTCTAAAATGGCCTCGCTGCTCCGCATCGTGCGCTCAATCTGCTCTGCCAGGAGGACTTCGCGAAAAGCGTTCGCCCTCTTCGAAGGGGGTGCGTTCAACGCGGCGCGCCGATAACTCTCCAGACCGCGCTCCATCTCGTCCGCGGCCGCCAGGAGATATTTTTTGAATACCTTGAGACTGAACGGCCTGGCATATTCCTCGGCCTTGTTGGTGCGGTTGGTGAAATCCGGGTAAAAGAGGAACGAACGAACCACGTAAGGCCAGTACGGGTTGGTATTGGTCGCCTCCATCCACTTCTGCTGATCGCAGAAACTGTGACCCATGGTATGGATATGCTCCGCCGGTTGCTTGAAAAACAGCGGATTTGCCACCGCATTATAGCCACACGCGCTCGGGCCCGTGTTGGGATTCATGCGGACGGCGGAGCTGAAGCGCTTCCAGGCATCGAGGACCAAATCCTCCGATCCTGCGCCAAAATCGCGGTGGGCGATCTGCCGGAGGATATGATCGAGCGGCGGCGCCTCAGTCCAGCTGTACCACGCTCGCAACTCGGCCACGAAGTTCGGCTTGAATCCGGGTGTCCAGCTTTCGAGCGTTCCATCCACTCCGCTTTCTTCAAGGGCACGGTACCGCTCGTACCACTGATAGGGAAACGGCAGGTGAGGCAACGTCCCAAACTGCTGACAGGACCACGTATCCGCATTTGTATAGACGGTGCCCATTCCGCGCTTGTGCGCCTGAGTGATCTGTGCCGCGGCCACCTCAGACGGGCCAACTACGCTGATGGAATAGTCGTGCACATAGCCGCTTTCACCATCGAAGGCGATCGCTTTGCCGTTTTCGAAGGTCACCAGCGGGATCGTTCCCTTGGGGAGTTGATCGATGACGTATTTCTTCAGTTCGACCTGGTTCGGACGGAAGTCAATGTTGTAGTCCCATGGCAGGATCTCAATCGCCGGGTTGAGCTTGTGACACTCTTCGGCGACAATCCCGACGCCACGCGCCCAGTGTCTGATCCATTCGCGGAGGTCCGAGTCTCCGTGTCCTCCGGCGCCGAACCATGTCCGGTAGAAAAATCCTTCCGTCAACAGCACGTATCCACGGATTTCCGGGAATTGCGTGACGATGTCAACTACAAGTTTTCGCAGCTCCTTCTCGTTGTCGGGCTCGCCCGTGTACCTGAACATGATCGGGCAGTAAATGCTGATGCCGTACCGGCCCGCCCGGCGAATTGTGTCGCGAAGCTGAGCGGGGTCTTGCGTGTGGAACCGGAAAGAGCAGCCCCACGGCACACGGTCCAGGTACGAGGGCGTCACGGCTCCGTTAGGATTGGAGCACATTGAGGTGAAAATCGAGTCGAAGCCGTAGCGGGGAAGCCACGCCAGGTACTTGTCCGGCCACTCCATCCAACCGAGACCCGACATCGTCATCCGAGCCTTATACAAACTGCGGCGAGTGGTGTTCAGATCGCGTGGCAGAAAAGGGCCTTGGCGCAAATCCAGGCGCTCTTCCAGATTGTACAGGCCATACATCGCCCCCAGTTCGTCGTAGCCACAGATAACAACCTGCCCGGAGTTCACCCTGATCTGGTAATCCTTGCTGGCACTCAGGTCCGTCCCATAACCGGGCAGGTCCTGACGCGCGGCGGCGACGATGACGTTCTCGCGGCCGGCCCAGCCAGTGAGGTCAACGGTGGTTTGGACGGACACCCGCGTGTTCATCGCGAGTTCCAGGTAGGCGCGAAGATCGGCCGCGGCCATCCGCAAGGGTTCGCCGGCGCCGCTCTTGAGGAGTAGCGTCCAGCCGCCGTCCGTGATCGCCATTTCGGTGGACAACGGTTTGGCCGCCGGATCGCGGCGTGTCTGCCATTCGCCCTCGGAGAGAGCTTTATGAAAAGCATAGGACTCCTCCACCGGCAGCGCCGCAAACGCCTGCGAATGGAAGCTACCGCCGGGAGGACCTTCCCCTGATGCAGCCGCGACGCCTCCGCCCCATGGAAGCGGCAGAAGCGAAGACAGAGAAACTCTTCGAAAGAAACCTCGGCGGTTCACGCATTCCCTCCGATCTGGCGGTGACGGATGCTAAAACTCCAGCTTGACACCAAGTTGCATCGTTCTCGGGCCGGACTTGCCAGAGATCTTGCCGAAAGTAGGGCTGAAGACGCCGGTGTCCGGAGATCCCCAGTTCTGATGGTTGAAGACGCTGTAGAACTCGCCGCGCACGATGAGCTGTAGACGTTCCCAGACCGTAAACACACGGGCTATTGACATATCCCAGAGCTGTGAACCAGGTCCGATGATCACGTTTCGCCCGGAATTCCCAAACGTGTTCGGTGGCTGCGCAGGAAAACATCCGGTGTCGAAGTACTTGTCCATCGATGGCGAGCTTAATCGGCCGCCGCAGACCCGGTTGGCTCGCGGCAGTGCGACCCAGGAGCCCACGTTGATCCAGGATGTGGATGTCGTGGGCGTCAGCGGTGTGCCGGCTCGAAGTTGCGTGATTCCGCTGAGCCGCCAATTCCCCAGAACCCGGCTGCCGATTCCGGTGTTGGCAAAAGCGCGGCCCGGCCCGAAGGGGAGGTCCCAAACGTAGCCCAGGGAGAAGTAGTGACGCCGGTCATTGTCCGACAACGCCCGATCGCAGCGGAGGCAGCGTGCGTCCTGGTTGTTACCCCCGGCGGAGGACGACGTGTAGACGTCAATCGACTTGCTCCACGTGTAGCTTGCGGTCAGCTCCAGCCCGTGGCTATAGCGCTTCTGCAAGCTCAGGTGCATGCCGTTATAGGAACTGTTGCTGTTGTTGGACTGGAGAAAAATAAACCCGAACTGAGGATAAGGGAGCCGTTGTTCGAGCGGCAGCGGATTGTTCGGGTCCAGCAACGCGGCTTGGTTAATGTTGGTGCCTCCATTCACGAGATGGCGGCCCCACGCGCCGTTGTAACCGGCGCTCACAACCATGTCGCTCCCCACTTGCCGCTCCAATGAAAAGGTCACCTGCTGCACGTAGGGTTGAGGCGCATGGATATCAGGCACAACCAGAGAAGCGCCCGGGCTGATCGCGCCGATACTGGGACGATCGTAGAGCGTGTTGTCCAGCCGGCCAGGCGTAAGCTGAGCGGGGTCGTTCGTCGATACCAGGCTGTTCGAAAATGGAGGGTTGCCGCTGCCGAAGCTGGCAAAATCCTGAAAGTTTTTCAAGCCCTGGGCATAGTACAGCCCCGCACCTAGGCGAATTGTGGTCTTCGGCGTCAACAGGTACGCAATTCCAACGCGGGGCGAATAGTTTTTCTTCTTCCAGTTCAGGAACATTCCGCGCGGATACGCTCCACTCAGGGTTCGGAAGTCGGTTTGCCAGTTGAAAGGATCCTTTAGAACGTAGGCGAGTTCGCCCTTGTTCTGGTCGAAGGTCATCCAGCGGTTATACCTCTCCACCGGGGGCGACCACCAGTCCCAACGCAGGCCCAGCGTGACGGTGAGCTTGTTGTTGACACGGATTTTGTCCTGAACGTACCACGAATAGTAGTTGCTGGAAAGTACCGGCTGCAAGCCGTCGGGATTGACCCAGGCGGTGGAGTAAGCGCCCAATAGAAAGTCCGCGAATCCGATCGGTGTCGCTGCGCTGCTCGCAGACTGTTTTGTGAATTCCCCATCGTAGCTCAGGTTGCCACGTGGGTATATACCGTTTTTCTGTGGATACTGCGACGGCTGGAATGTCGCTCCAAAATCTAACGAGTGCCTTCCTTTTATGTAGGAAAAGTTTTCGTGCAAACCGATTCGTGTCGTTATCCACAGGTAATCGTATATCGCAGTGCTGGGCAGCGAAAACCCGGTGACGGAAAGGCCCGGGAAGCCCCAGAAGGCTGTTGTCGAGTCGTAGTTCTTGAAACCCAACTCGCCGGTAATGTCGGTATCAGTGGGGATGCCGCCGAACAGCACGTGCGAGCGGTAGAACCCGAGCCGCAGAGTGTTCAGCTTGTTCGGCCCCAGCGGCTGAACCCACTCCAGGGATGCCGTCTGCCCTTTCAGCGGCGTGCCGAAGCCTTCGAGCGGGGTCATCCCCTCTGATTTCGACGTGACGTGATCGTTGAAGTACTTGGCGAACATCATGCCGCCGCGAGGCAGTATCTGGTCGACGCGAATCAAGTATTGCGTGTCGTCGGTGATCGCGCGCGCACTCCTGGTGTAGTTAAAGGCGCCGTACTCCGCGGCCGGAACGTTCGGCAAAGGCACATACTTCCTGTAGTTTTGCGCGATCGGACTGAAGAGGTTGGATGGAATCCGGTTATTCGCAAACGGCCGGCGCTGTTGAGTCGCCGGATTTACGTCAAACGGGTTATAAAGCTGTACCGGAATACTCGAAAGGTCACCCGCCCACTGATCAGCGGTCGGCACCACGTAATGGTTTGGCTGTCCCGAGCGCATGCGGGTGAGCTGGAACTCCCCGAAAACGAATGTCCTGTTTCTCAACTGCGGCAGCGCGGGACCGCCAAAGGTGAATCCCGCCTGATTGTAGGTCAATGGGGGAATGTCGGCCGCGTTGAACTCGCGGGCTTTCAACCCGGCGTTTTGGTGATATTCCCATAGCGAACCATGGTAATCGTTCGTTCCGCTCTTGGTGCTGACGTAAACGATGCTGGGCTCACCGCCGAACTGCGCGCTGTCGTAACCGCGGACGATCCGTGTGCTGCTGATGGCCTCCGGAGATGGCTGGAAAAGATCTCCGCCATAGCCGGGATCCCGAACGTCGAAGCCGTCATGGATGAAGGCGGTGAAGTCGGGCCGTCCGCCCGCCGCGGACACGCTGACCGGCTTGTAACCCGTACCGCCGCTGAAGTAGTTTCCCACGCAGACAGTCAGCATCGAATCGCCCGCCACCGGAATGACGCCCGGCGACAGGATCGCCGCTTGTAAGTAGTTGTGACCGAGCATTGGGAGTTCGGTGATCACGCGATTGCTCAGCGTAACGGCGTTGGCGGGCGATTCCGTTTCAAGGAGCGGAGCAGTGGCCTGGACCGTCACCGACTGCGATACCGAGCCGACTTTCAGGACGAAATCGATCCTTGCGGTAATCTGCTGCGTAATCAATTGTCCCGGTCTCTCAATGATCTCGAAGCCTTGTTGCCGTACCGCAAAGTTGTACTCGCCGGCCGGGATGGCGACGATTGAATAGCGTCCCTGGTCGTCCGTGGTGGTGACGCGAGTGAGGCCCGTCCGAACCTCTGTTATGGTCACGGTGGCTCCGGGTACCGGGCGGTCGGAGGTGTCCATGACGAAACCGGTGACAGACGACGTTGTCACCTGGGACGGCGCAACCGGCCCAAGACCGGCGCAAACGAGAAGCGTTACGGCGGTGCGAAACCACGGTCTGCAGAAAAGCAGCCGGCGCCCGGACCACGCAACCACATTATCAGTTGACTTTACGAAAGACATCGCCTGACCCCCAGATATAGCTTCGTGTCCCCGATTGAACCGGCGGACATCTGCTCAGTTATGACACTTCCCGGATGAGGCGGCCTGGATCCCCCTTCCGGCCAACGCGTGGGCTATCTTAGGCGGTAACGCGGACGCCTGACCAGAATTGAGCCTACTCATTGATTGCACCAGCAGCCCCAACACACGGAACAGACTTCGTCAACTCTCATTCAAAAATTATACGGATTGTATGCAACTCGTCAAGATTTATCTTGCCCTGCCTCGAGTGGGGGTCCTCCGTGGGGTCATCTGAAGAAGAACACCCATCAAAAACAAAGTCCAGGGGTGGAGTTTGGTTGTCGCGACGCTGCCAGCCGTTGTTAGCACTTATCTGCATGGAGTCCTTGACACGATCTTGAGACGGGTTGTATACAGTCTTTTGGATCTTGTGATCGGCTCCTGGGGGTTTGAAAAATAATGCCGCGTTACATAGAGATCGCGCTCGAGAAAAGGCGGGTGCGCTGCGTTGCCCGGCTTCTGGAAGAGGAAGCTCCAAAGACTTGCAATGCCGTTTGGCGTTCTCTGCCGCTAGGCGGGGATGTCTTTCACGCCAAATACGCCAGTCATGAGATCTTCACTCTCTTGCCGGCTTTCGGAAAGGCTGGACCGGGAAACGAAAATCGCACGATCACCCCGATCCCTGGCGATGTGATGTATTTCGAGTTGCCGCCCGGAATCCGCCTTCCGTTGGACTTGGCCCGCACTGGCAAAAATGTCGTGGATCTGGCAGTCTTTTACGATCGCAATAACCTGCTGTTGTCGCCTTCGGACGGATTCACGCCCGGCAACGTGTTCGGCTCAGTCGTTCGAGGGCTCGATGAGATGAAGAGCGCGGGATATTCTGTGTGGCGCGAGGGCCCGGCCGGCGACAGACTGACGTTCAGGCGCCTGGAGCGGGCAGATCTCAAGAAGTGGGGACTTACGTAGCCGCTGGAGCCTGATCCGCGCGCACGGGCGGAATGCGGCGGCTCCCCTAACGTTTCCGGTCCGTGAACGTGTGGTGAACAAGTGAACAAACATAGATTCAGGAGCGATGAGCGCCATGTTGCTGCTGTTTGCCCCGGTGTCCAACTCCCGGCTGTTTGTTGGCGGCCGGTTCACGACGCGGATCTGAACTGGGATAGCCTGAAAAGAGTCTGCTGGGGGTTCGGATCATGAATCGACGAGCATTTCTATATCTCGGTCCTGGTTTGCGCGCGATTCGGCGTAGCGCCTGCGCCTTTGCCACCGGAGAGAGCCCTGAGCCCATCCCGGAAGCGCATTTTCCGGGCCGCCTGTATCAATTCGTGTGGCGCAACTGGGAACTCGCCAATGTCGACAGGATGGCCGCGGTGATCCGCACCACGCCGGAAACAGTGCTCCGGCTGGGCTCGTCGATGGGTTTACCGAAGAAGCGGCATCTCACGGACGATCAACTCGCCCGGCTGTACATCACGCTGATCCGCCAGAACTGGCACTTGCTGCCCGAGTCGCAGATCATCGAACTTCTGGGCTGGGACCGCCAAAAATTCGATTTTATCCTTAAGGAAGACGATTTCCTCGATGTCAAGCTCGGGATGGCGAAACCACGCTGTGACGAGCTGATCTACCGTACGCCTTCAGAGCGGGAGAAGGCCGCGGCCGAGGAGATTCGGCGAACCGTGCGGGAGGTGTTCGGCCAGACCATCGACAGGCAAGGAGAAGATCTGTTTGCCTTTGTGAGGGATTTGAGCGAGACTCGCTATCTCCCTGCGCGCGACCCGCAGGCGAGTGCCGGCAAGGATGAAATCGATTTGTCGCGCGGATGGGGCATCGTGGCGGCTGACTCACTGGAAGCTGCGGGCCTCCGGTTCGCCGGCTGGTTGCAGTCGGCGATGGGAGCGCAAGTGGCCTCCGGCCGAGGCCCAAAAAACATCCACCTGGAACTCGGTTCCGGGCTCGAAGGCGGGCGTGAAGCGTTCCGGATCGAGGTAGATGAGCGCGAGGTTAGAATCCTCGGCAACGACGAAGCCGGAGTACTGCAAGGCATCTACTTGCTTCAGGACCGTATGGAGGAACGCGAAGGTCCGTTTCTGCGCCGGGGAACACTGCAACACAAGACCGTGTGGAATCCACGCTACCTATACTCCTATTTCGCGTTATACGGCGATCCACTGATGGATACGGAGCGCGACCCGTTTCCCGACGCGTACCTTGAGAAACTGGCTCGCCGCGGCATTAATGGCGTTTGGATTCAGGCGGTATTGAATACACTCGCTCCTTCCAAACAGTTCCCGGAGTTCGGAGCTGGCTGGGAAACGCGCCTGAAGAACCTGGACGCGCTGGCGCGCCGGGCAAAGCGCCTGGGCTTGCGCGTCTACTTGTACTTGAACGAACCGCGCGCCATGCCAGGCGCGTTTTTCCAGAAGCGACCCGAAATGCGTGGCGCCCCGCATGGCAACCTGTACGCGATGTGCACCAGCGTTCCGGCGGTTCGCGAATGGCTGGCCGACAGCTTGGCGAACGTGGTGCGCCACGCGCCGGACCTGGGCGGGATTTACTGCATCACCATGTCGGAGAACCTCACCAACTGTTTCTCGAAAGGCGATGCATGGGGAAAGAAGGCGCCGGTGGCGAGCGATTGTCCGCGCTGCTCACAACGCAAGAGCTGGGACGTCATCGCCGAGGTGATCGTGACGATGAGAAATGGCGTGAGGCGGCATAGCGGGACCGCGGACGTCATCGCCTGGGACTGGGGTTGGGGAGACGAGCTAACCGACAATCTGCTCCCACTCCTGCCGAAGGACGTGCGCCTGCTCAGCGAGCCCGGAGTCGGCGAGTTTGTGCTATCCGTCGTCGACCCTGGCCCGCGCTCGCTGAGAAATTGGGAGCGTGCCCGTACGACAGGCCTTACCACCATGGCCAAGGTCCAGTTCAACAATACCTGGGAGATCTCCGCCGTTCCGTACATCCCCGTCATGCACCTGGTCCTCGACCATTGCGAGAATTTCGCCAAGGCTGGCGTCAGTGGCATCGTGGCCTCGTGGACCTGCGGAGGCTACGCGTCTCCCAACCTTGCGGTGGCAAAGCCGTATTACTTCGAGCCGCGCCCCTCAAAGGACGAAGTCCTCAATAGGGCGGCGGTTCAGCGCTATGGAAAGCGTGCCGCCAGCATTGTGGTCCAGGCCTGGAAGCAATTCAGCGATGCATTCGTGAAGTATCCCTACCGTATTGGAGACGTGAGCCTGACCTATATCGTACCTACGCAACACGGTCCTGCCAACCCACTCCGTATCCGTCCAACCGGTTATCGCGCCGCCATGATCCTGTTCCCTTACGACGACTACAAGGGTTGGTGCGGCAGGCATTCACCAGAAGCGGTGCAGAAGGGATTTGCGGTGATGGCAGCGCTATGGAAAGAAGGCCTTGCCACCTTCAGACGTGTGGTCCCGGTGGTGCCCGCGCACAAGAAACGCTTTGCCGAACTGGACCTGGCCATCGCCGAGACCTGCTACTACCACTTCCAGAGTACAGCCAACCAACTGGAGTTTTGCATTCTGCGGGAGAAGATAGGCGACCGGGCTGCTCGCGCGAGGATGCGCCGGATTGCAGAAGAGGAGATCGAGTTGGCCCGACGGCAATTCCCTATCGCTCGCGACCAGTCGGTGATCGCCTACGAGGCATCCAACCACTACTTCTACACGCCGCTGGACCTTGTGGAAAAAGTTCTGAATTGTAGCCACGTGATCCGAGAGTTGGACCGGCAAGCCTAACCGGATGCTGGAGCGCCCGTTGCGCGATGGCGGCGATCTGGTTCAGCTCTTTGTTGAGCGTGTAGAGCGCCGTTTGTGTCTTGTGCAACAGCTTCGGCGCGGCCAACAGGCGTTCGTGCCCCACGCCATTGGCGTGCCGCCAGGCCCGGTAGAGCTCGCGGGTCTGTCGCGTGGTCCACGGCTGTTCACCGGCCGGCTGCCGTCGTTCTCAAACTGTCCGGCGGAGGAAGACGGCAGCGCCGCCGCGCCATGGAGAGCAACGCGCGCCGGGTCATTGCCGCACCTTCCTGTCCTTACTGTTTTTCTCGAACCCAATTTTCCTCGAATACGGCATGATGGATTTCACTGCGATTGTTGGAGGTATAAACAAGATGAACTCTTCCCTCCGCGTCCTGCGCAGCGGCCGGGTATGCATAGGATTGCTTCGGCTCTGCGGCGATGTTCTTGCGGTAAGGCCATGTCTTACCCCCGTCCGTGGACAGTGCCGCCGTTAGAGGGGTTCGCTGGTACATGCTGTCGTTGAAAATCAACAGCAGGTTACCGCTGCGGAGCTTCAGAAACTCGAGAGCCGAATTCGGATTCGGAAACTGCGAATCGGCGCCTTCGTTCCACGTCTTGCCGCCATCGTGCGATTCGGCATAAATCGCGTATCCATCGGACACGGGTCCATAGCCGCCGCCACGCCGGCAATACGCGATCAAGTGACCGTTACCGAGCTCCACGACACCCGGCTGGATATTCCCCTTCTTCGAACGGATGACACCCAGCGCGATCCATTCCTTCGCCTTCGATTTTGGATCGAAGCGCAGAAATCGCGACGTGCTGCCGGCGCCCACCATCTCGGTGTCGCCGCCCACTTCATGGTAAACGGGAAGCAAGTACTCACCGCTGCTTAGGACGATCGGCTTATTGCGCACCATCATGCCTTCCTTATCCGAAATCATGAAGCTGTCCGACCAGGTCTCGCCCTCGTCACGAGAGACTTTACCCTGAATTCGCGAGGTGGACCATGTGTCACCGTCGCGTACGACATAGAATAGCCAGACAAGCCCATCCGGAGCTTGCCATACGACAGCGTTCCCAACCGAGCGGAACGGATCGTGAGCGATTCGCTCCGGCTGGCTCCATTTCGTTTCACCTTTGCGAAGCCGCGATCCGAATACGCCGGTGTCCACTGCGTACTCGCCCGCGCCGCCGTAGTAAACGAGATAGAGATCACCATTTCGAAGGACGCCGATATTGGCAGGGTGCTTGTAAGGGCCCGTCGGGACCTCTGGACCGAAAACACGTTCGATGCGCAATTCGTTCGCAAACAAGACCAGCGCCGCCGCTATTCCTATTGCGAATCTCATGCGACCCTACCGGGTCCGCGGACGGTCCCAATCCTCGCTTGCCAGCCCGTTCAGATCCCAAACCACACGACCGTCGCGTACTGTGAGTTCAGCAATCAATTTCCGGTTTCCGCGTAAACGCCGCGCGGATGCATCCAGGAAGCCGAACGATCCGGATTCAAGGCGCAGAACAGCGATATCCGCTGGGCTCCCTACGGAGAGATGTCCAAGCTCCTCGCGGTGAATCTCGCGCGCGGGGTTCCAAGTGCTTCGCAGAATGACGTCCTGGAGCGTGACGCCCATGTTGAGGAATTTCGACATGACGTTCAGCATGTCTTTCATACCAGCGTTCATGCTTTGAACGTGCAGGTCGGTGGAAATCGAATCCGGCAGGAATCCCTGCTTGACGGCCGGAACCGCCTGCCGGAATGAGAAACTGCCTCCGCCGTGCCCCACATCGAAGATCACGCCGCGCTTCTGCGCCTCGAAGAGATAAGGCAGGAGTTTCCCTGAGTCATCCAGCATCGGCACGGCGGACAAGTAGGTATGTGTATAGATGTCGCCTGGGCGCAAGCGCTTCAACACCAGGTCCTCGAAAGGTCTCTCCGGCCGGAAAGTCGCGAAGTCCACCATCACGGGCAACCCGGCCAGTTTGCCCGCCTCGATCGCACGGTCCACCGCGATCCATTCCGGGCCCGCATAGTGCGCGATTTTGACGCCGACGACGACATCGCTGTTCCGCTTCGCCACTTCCGCCGTCCGTGCGGGTTCCATATCCTTGGTGTTCTGCTCCACATCGCCGCGCCCCCCCATACCGCTTCCGACGATATTCAGCATCGCCAGCACGCGCGTTCGCGAACGGTTGATGATCTGATCCCGGAACTCGCCAAAATTCCGCCAGCCGGAACTGCCGGCATCCACTACAGTGGTAACTCCGCTGCGAAACGTAAACCCGTCCGGACGCACGCAGAACTCACCCGTGTATTCCCGGCCCATGGAGCCGGCAAAGGCGTGGACATGAATGTCCACCAGACCGGGCGTCACGTAAAGCGAGGAAGCGTCCACCACACGACGCGCACCGGGGGTGGGGATGCTTGCGGCCACGGCGGCGATGCGGCCATCTTTTACGGCCACGTCCCGGATGGCATCGATACCATTTTTGGGGTCAATTACGTGTCCACCTTTCAGAAGCAGGTCGTAAGGTTGCTGCGCGACAGCCGCAGCCGCGGCACATAGGAAAAAAGCAAGAGGTTTCATCTTCTGCCCGAAGCGGTGCGTAGCATCCGCGTTCGACCATTCTCCGCTATCGGGAGGGTTACCGCAATTCTCGCTTTCCGGCCAACTCCAGCAGTCTGGTCATATCGCGGTGCGCCAGCACAATGGCCGGGTCGCGTTGCATCGCATCGAAATAGTTCTTCCGGAAGCCGCTTCCGTTCTCGTCCGGAGCAACCAGGCTTCGCACCTGGAAAAAAAAACGTTCGGCATCGCCCATGACCGGAGGCTGCTCGGCGGCCAGGCTCTCGTCGATCAGCACAATCAGTTCCGAGAGCTCACGCAACCAGGCAAACCAAGGATCGTGAAGCACCAGGTTCAGGAATTGCCCGCTCGATGTGATACGTCCGATGTCCTTCTCGTAAGAATCACGCTCGGAGTCGAGCAGCGATTTGTGGAGCGCCAGAAGCCCATTGCGCAGAATTGTCAGGCGCTGAACAACTGCGTCTGGTGACGAGTTGGGCGGCATAACCCCATCCTACCGCGGCGCGTTTTACCGCAAAACCCTACGGTAAACCTACCTGTTTTCACTGCCCGCTACCAGCAACGAAGACTCATTCTGAGCTGCGAGGGGAATGCAATGAGACGAAAAATCTGGGTGCTCTTGATGACATCTTTCGCTTCCGGCCAGCAGACGCCGGAAGCGCGGCTGCTCGAAGGCAACCGCCTGCTCGAAGAGGGTGAATACGCGCGAGCCGAAACCGTTTACCGTGCGCTGTCCGGCAACACTTCTCATGCTGCTTTGACGGCAAAGAGCAACCTGTGTGTGGTCCTCCAACGGCAAGCACGCTATGACGAGGCCTCCGGCTGCACCCGGGAACTGCTGGCGGAGCTTACAGCCACCGGTATCGGAACCCGGCGGTTTCGCGTCAATATCTTGAACAATTATGCGGCGCAACTGTTGCGCCATCAGGATACCCTTCCGGAGGCAGAAGCCACCATTCTGGAAGCTATCGCAATCAGTGCGGTTCCGCCGTCTCTCTCACGCGCGGAGACCGCCGCGCTTCGTTACACGCTTGCGCTCATTCGCGCACGGCAGGGCCGTACCGGAGAAGCCGCGGAACAGTTCAGGGAGGTCTTGAAGATTCAGAGGGAAGAACTCGGACCCGAACATTCCGGCGTGGCCGCAACGTTGAATAACCTGGGACAGATCGAGATCCGGCGCGGAAACTACATCAAAGCCGAAACACTGGTGCGGGAGGCTCTTGATATCTGGACCCGCCGGTCCGGTCGTTTCCACCCCCACATTGCCGTCGCCTGCAACAATCTCGCGCAAATCTATCGTCTCTCCGGCAGGCGTGCGGAAGCCGAGCCTTTTTTCCGGCAGGCCATCCAAGCTTTGGAGCGCACCACCGGGCCCTACCACCCCGACCTCGCTATTGTACTCAGTAACTTTGCGGGTTATATGATCGACATCGGCCGCCTCGGAACGGCGCTCGCTCTCTACCAACGCGCTCTCGAAGCTCAGTCGCGCTCGGGTGGGAACACAGCGGACCTTCAGCGGAAGATAGCCGGCGTCACCGCTCATCTCCGCCGGCAGACCGCGGACCTGTTAGTCAACGCTCAGGCGGCGGATTATCCTGGACAAAGTGGATCTGTTCATTGACAGGATGCCGTCGCCGGTGGGCGAGTTGGTGTTGATATGGTCGCCTGGCGCCTTGCGGGTACTGGAGTTCGACTATGAAAGGCAGCGCTTAGAGAAGCTCCTGCGGTTACACTATGGCGCGTACCGCCTGACATCCGAACTTGTGCCCGCGGAACTGCGCAACCCGATCGAGGC
>CAADGY010000028.1 GCA_900696665.1 uncultured Acidobacteriota bacterium | reverse complement strand
GTCCTGCCCGGCCTTTTCGGAAAGTTCAATCCTTCGCGGGGCGATCTGGTGTTCAGCAAGCAGGGTGAACTGCTGGGCATGATGGCCAACAGCAGCTATTGCCTGATGCTGCCCAAGTTCGATGCCATCGCCACTTTTCGCCTCGGCGAAAGTCTCCGCGCCGAGCGAACCGGATGGACCCTCGCGGCGTTGTATGCCACCGTGCAACAATTCCCGACCAAGCTCCAATAAAGCGTCTTCTGGGCCGGGCCGCTAACTCTCCGCGGGCGGATACCCGGGTAACGTCTCGCTCAGGATGAGGGAAATCCGCGCCCGCTCCTCCGTGGCAAGGTGCGAATACCGCGGGTCAGGCTTCGTGGGATGCAACGCTTGAGCCAGCCGGGCATAAACCCGTTTCTTCAACTCCTTCGGCAAGGCCAGGAACGACTCCGAATGGACCAGGTAACTGCACCGGTTCTTGAACAGGTGACCCTCGAGGTGAAATTCCTTCAACGAACTGCCGTCACTCGCACGGCGCGCCGTGGCGAGAAACGCCCTTTGAAATGCCGGTGAACCGGCAAGTCCCGTCGGCAGTGGCGCTTCGTCCTTGAACAGCAGATCGTCCACCACCTCCCGCGCCGCGCTGTCAAACACGCGTTTGACGCTCTCATAAACCAGTTCCTCGGTCTCGGGCTCTTTGAGATCGCGTTGCAGATTTCTCTGATAAGCCAGCATCCGACGACATTCCATGGACGCCCGTGTGAGTGTGTTCTGCATGGCCAGTTGATGTTCCAAAACCAGCAGCGCAATGATGTCGCTGCCCTCCGTGAGGTAGGCTTTGGTGGCGAAGAAATCAGCCAGACGGGAAAGGTTTGCGCCTTGCTTCAGGTCCACCGCCAATTCCCCCTGCTTGTCGCTCGCGAACGTGTTGCCGCGGTGCAACACCGTGCCGTGCTCGCCGGTCACATACCAGCCACCCCAGCGGTTGGTGAAAGGGGTCCGAAAATCCACCACCTCCGAGCCAAAGCGCAACAACGGCTCACCCGTCCTGTCGGTAAACACCGATCGGACGAACACACCCGGAATTCCGCGGACAAACGTCCCGCCGTGGCAGCGCAGACAATCGCTGTCCCGCACGAACTTGGGATCGGTGTCGTCCGTATCGAAGCTGTAGAAGATCGGTCCCAGTTCCGAATCCACGGCGGCAATCTCAATCAAACCGTTAGGCACCCAACCCACGTAACAGGTATCCGAGAAGTAGAGGGCCCGGGGTTGCTCCGGCCGGATGCGGGAGCGCTGGAAGCTCGTCTTGGAAAAGACCAGCGTCTGGCTTTCGACCGGAATGTTCAATTCCCGCAACAGGCTCTCGACAGCCGCTTTGCCGGTGCCCGCGAGCCGAAACGATCCGGCGGCCAAGCGTTCCTGCAAGCGGCTGACCGCATCACGCGGCTGGGTGGTGGAATAGTTGATGGGCGGTTGCTCATAAGGGCCGCTGCTCTGGGCCAGGGTGAGATTCGCCGCCAGCGCCAGACCCGCGGCCAGCACAGCCAGTCGCCGTTGCGGCGTCATGTCACCTGCAGTCTTGAATTGAAACAATCGTCGCATCCTTTCGCTTGCGGGATCAACCGCTCAAAGGCTAACAACCTCGGAGCTTGGCGCTTTGACTTCAATCAATAATTGCAGGCAGCCGGCCATCTCGCAACCCGCGCCCGCCGGGATTTGCAAACTTGAATTCACCCGCCGGCTCAACTACAACCTCGCGTGCTGTGAACGACAACAACGGGCTTGCTTTGGTGGCGCCGCGAGTGGTGCCGGTGCTCGATCCGGGTTTCCGTCCGGCGGTGCTGGCCAATCGCGCCTTTCGTGAGCAAGTGCGAAGCTCGGGCCAAACGCTGCCGGTCAGGATCGCCCTCGAACAAACGGACGGATCGGTCTATCACTTCCACTCGGAAATTTTTTCAGAGGCTGCGCCGCAGTCGGCCGGCAATTACACCTGCCTCGAGCGCATCGTAAAGTTCCTGCTCTGGTCGCGCGGCGGCTGGCGGATCTTCTTCGACGGACCGCCCTCGCTCGCCGCGAAACTGTCCGCGCATTATCGCGATGACGCCACGGGCCGATTCGATTCCGACATGGTCGGTTCAAAAATGTTCGACCACCCGCTCGAAGTGGTGAACACCAAGGACATTCCACCCGAGCGTGCGCAGGCAAAGCCACTGGGTCGCCATCTGAACGGTTGCCGCATCGGTTTCGATCTCGGTGGCAGCGACCGCAAAGCCGCTGCCGTGATGGATGGCAAGGTGGTGTTCAGCGAGGAAACGGTCTGGGACCCGTCTTTCCATCCCGACCCGCAATCTCACTTCGACGGCGTCATGGATTCGCTGAAGAAGGCGGCGGCGCATTTGCCGCGCGTGGATGCCATCGGCGGAAGCGCGGCCGGCGTTTACGTGAACAACCGCGTCAAGGTGGCCTCGTTGTTTCGCGGGGTGCCGCCCGACGCGTTCAAGCATCGGGTGCGCGACCTTTTCCTCGAAATCCGGAAAGCCTGGAACAACGTGCCGTTCGAAGTGGTGAACGACGGCGAAGTCACGGCCCTGGCCGGTTCGATGGCCCTCGGCAAGAATGCCGTGCTCGGCATCGCGCTCGGCACCAGCACGGCAGGTGGTTGGGTGAACAGCGAGGGCAACATTACTTCGTGGATCAACGAACTGGCCTTCGTGCCCGTGGATTACAACCCGAACGCGGCGCGCGATGAGTGGTCCGGCGATTACGGCGTGGGGTCTCAGTACTTTTCACAGCGGGCCGTTGGGAGGCTGATGCCCGCGGCAGGCATCGAATCGTCCAAAGACCTGCCGC
>CAADGY010000027.1 GCA_900696665.1 uncultured Acidobacteriota bacterium | reverse complement strand
TGCAAATACGAATCTTCTCCCTTGCGAATCTCCTGCTATCTCATTGAGCTACTTAAGCATCGGGCCGACTGTGCGAAGTTCCTGGGGGGGGCTTATGCGATCAGCGTGGTTGGCTTCCCGCTTCGGTATTCGGGGCGGAACCCGTCGGCACATAGGGCTGCCGGTTTCGCCTGAAAAAGCCGCTGCGGATCTCGGGCCAGAACTCCTGCAGCATATTCATGATCACATCCCCACCAATGGTCATTCCCCCTCTTTGAAAGCCATCGGCAATGCTGTTGGAACTCGGGGGCTTCCAGGCGTTCGTGATCAGCCCGGCGCCGAATGCGCCGATCAGCCGGCCCGCAGCAACCGTATCCTCGCCGCTATCGTTGCGAACAAGAAACGTTCGGCTTAGGACGTACTTCGTCCGGTCCCACTTGCCGGTTTTCCCCGAACCGATATAGCGGGGATCTTCACGGCGGATTGCTCCAATGCCGAATTGGAGACTCCGGCGAATGGCATGGGTAGCCAGACGCGACCCGAAGCGGCGTCCGTATCCTTTCATGCCCTGCCCCCATTCCGGCGTGGTATCTCTCCATTGCGCAATAGCAGACCAAAAGGCGGAGCGGACAAAATCCTGCGGCTCATACGCGGACCTGTAATATCGGGCCTTCTCGCGGAGCGTTAGCGGGCCCGCGCTAGGGTGCGTGGGGCGGGAAGGACCGAGCAACGGCAATCCATAACGTTCCGGCTCTTCTGCGTTCTCTCCGGCGCCCGCGCCGATCACGGGACACTCGGCCGCGTCTTCCGGCTCCGCTTGAAACTGCTGGGGATGCTGTGCGCACATCCCTGAGGCGAAAACGAGGGTCAACGACCAGCACCAGTAGTCCACACGGGTCAAATCATTTCCTCCACGAGCCCGGAATGCACGTTTCCGTCCATTCTACATCTTCTTTAAAGCTGAATAATTCCAACTATATGCAGAGATTTGCCGCTTCAGGCCCGGAAGCTTTTGTAATAACTTCGCAGACGCGAGTCGTGGAGTGCTAATTTTGTGAGAAACTCATCACGAGGTCAACCTGTTGCGAACCCGCCGCCAGTTTCTTGCTACAACTTTGGCCGTACCGGCCGTATGGACCAGAACGTCCATTGGGCGCGGCAGAATCAGCGCTATTACGGATGAAATAGCTAAGAGTCCGCAAGAAGCCATCGCTTTTGCGAGACAGTATGGGCTAAGCCATGTCGAATTGCGGAGCGTTCCCGGCGGTGGAGGGGAATACGCACGCCTTCCTGAAGACAGGCTTCGGGGCGAGGCGCGCGAGTTATCGGAGAACGGGCTGAGAGTATCGTTTCTGAACACGGGGATGCTGAAGTTCGGCATGCCGGGCACAGAACCGGTGCGCCGCCGCGAGGAGAGCCCGGAGCAGCGCAGCAAGCGGATAGCCGCCGAACAGAAACGTTTCGATGAGCACATCTCCGATCTCGAAAAGGCAATCCGGGCAGCAGAGATTTTTGGTGTGGATAAGGTCCGCGTGTTCACGTTTTCGCGGGTTGCCGATCCCGGCTCGCTATTCCCGAAGATCGCGGCGATTCTCGACGGCATGGCGCGAATCGCCCGTAAGCAGGGTATTTACCTGCTCATCGAGAACGAGGGATCGTGCAACGTGGGAACATGCGCCGAGCTGGCTCGCATTCTCGAACTGGCGTCAGCCTCGAATATCGGCATCAACTGGGATCCTTTGAACGGTGTCGGCCTCAAAGAAACTCCCTTTCCCGATGGATATGCGCTGCTGCCGAAACAGCGCATCGGAAACGTACAAATCAAGGGCCGCAGTATACTCGATGGCCCGCAGAAGCTGAACTGGGCTGCCATTTTCCAGGCGTTGGACCGCGACGGGTACAAAGGAATGTTCGGCCTGGAAACACACATTTTCGGCCCCACTCTGATCGAGTCGTCGCATGCTTCCATGCAGGAAATCCTGCGGATCGCTGAATCGTGATATGAGACCTCGCGAGTTTCTCCGGGCAGCAGCCGGAGTGTCAGGCGCTTGCGGCACGAGCGATGGCATGGAGGACATCGTTCAAACCAACCATGGCAGCGCTGAATTGTTCGGCCGCACCTTGTTGAGGCTCAGCGTAGCCTGGTGGGCAAGCAGACTCTGGAAGCTGTGGATTGGTAAACCGTGGGCAGTGAGCTTGGTACCGGCTTTGCGCTTGGCAGCCTTGGATCCCCGGACGGATTAGACGACTGATTCACGGCGGGCCGGGGTGCAGGTCTTGCTGTGATCGTCGAACAACGGCGTCACGGAGTAAATTGGGGGTCGAGTATGTGCCGACGAGGTGCTGCCGCATCTGAATAAGCTGAAGCACGTCCGGTTCTCACTGGCCAAAGTGAAGTACCTTGTTGAAAAAGTGCTCCAGAACTTGAAGTAGATTGCATCCGCAGACGCGATGGTCTCTTTCAGGCCCCGGCCTCCCGCTGGAGATAAGTCACGCGCTCACGCGCAGCATTTTCCAATCCAGAAATGAGCCTGAAATTGAGAATTGATTCCAGCGCGAGATGAGCCTGAAACGACAGGTTCATTGCAATGCGGGATGAGCCTGAAATAACAGGCTTGTGGATGCTGCCCGGATTTTCCTTTCGTTGGT
>CAADGY010000026.1 GCA_900696665.1 uncultured Acidobacteriota bacterium | reverse complement strand
TCGCTTCGCTCTCATTTTGTTGTCTGTCCTTTCGTGCTTTTGCACCGGCTCGTTCATCGAACCCGTCAAGAACAGACTCCAAAAAATCCACCTATACCTCTGGTCTAAAAAATGGGGTCCATCTCACACCTTGGAGGGGCGGTGCGCATGGATGTTTTAGTTTAGTTGGGTTTCAAAGTCCACAGGGCTCTTGTAACCGAGTGCGCTGTGGCGCCGCGCCCGGTTGTAATACTGTTCGGCGTAGCCGAAAAAATCCAGTTGGGCCGCGGCACGCGTGGCGTAACCGCCCGCTTCCTCGGCCAGGGCAACGCATTCGCGTTTGTAGGTGGCCCTGAAGCTTTCCATCGCCGCGTTGTCATACGGATTGCCCGCCCGGCTCATGCTCAATACCAAGCGGGCCGCAACGATCAGGGCGCGGTGTTCGCCGCTGGCGTATTGCACGCCCCGGTCGCTGTGATGCAGCAGTCCCCGCGGCGGCTGCCGCTGTTTCAAGGCCATGCGCAGCGCGGCCACGACCAGACACGCTTGGAGCGTCGGCCCTGCGCTCCAGCCCACCACCCGCCGGCTCCACAAATCCAGGATCACCGCCACATACAGCCAGCCTTCCCGGGTGGCGACGTAGGTCAGGTCGCTGACCCAGATTTGATTGGGGCCGGTGGGGGCCGGCGCTTGCGCCAGCCGGTTCGGGGCGATCGGCTGGTCATGGTCGCTGTCAGTGGTGCGCGGCACAAAACGCCGGGGACAACGCCCGCGCAGGCCGTGGGCCTGCATCAAGCGGGCGATCCGTTTCTGCCCATGTCGTTGACCTTGGGCCGCCAGTTCCCGCTGAATGCGCGGGCTGCCATAACGCCCCCGCTGGGCTTCATGCACCGCCTTGATTTGGGCCGCCAGCACGGCGTCGGCTTGGGCGCGGGCGCTCGGCTCGGCCTGTTTCCAGGCATGGTAGCCCGAGCGGCTGACGTCAAAGGCGGCGCAGAGTTGCGCGAGCGAATGTTCCGCTTTCATGGCTTCGATCCGTTGGTAGCGTTCTTCGACGGTTCGGTGAAAATGTCCAGCGTTTCTTTTAGTATGTCCCGCTGTTCGCGCACCCGGGCCAGTTCGGCCTTGAGCGCGCGGATTTCCTCGGCGGGATCGTCCCGCTCGGGCGTGGCGTCGCCGTAGTAACGGCGCTTCCAGTCCTTGAGACAGGGATAGCTGACACCCAGTTCGCAGGCGATCTGGGTGCCGGGTTTGCCGGTCTTGATCCACAACTCGACGGCCTGGTGTTTGAAGGCGTCATCATAGCGTTTGGCTCGCGGCCCCACTGCCGCAGTCATCGTGTTCTTGGGCTCAATGGTCTTGGTCTTGTTCATGTGCGCTTTCTGTTAGCGCACCGCCTCCAAGGTGTCCATCAAACCGGGTGAGGCCCAGGGTATAACGGTGGCGACTGGGTCACGCTGAATAACGTGGCTCAGGTGAATCTGAGTAATGGTCAGTTTATCGCGCTGGGAAACGGAGTGGTCGGGGTGTTGAGGACGATGGTCGTGGCTCCTGATGATAGCAAATACCGCGGGGATTTCCTGTACGTTGGCGGTTACCTTTCGCAAGCTGGTGGTCAACCGATTGCCCACATTGCTGCGTGGAATGGTTGGGATTGGTACAATCTTGAAGGCGGCTTGCCTTCTAGTCATTGGTATACAACCGACGGCGTACACTCCATGGTGGTTGATCGCTTTAGTCGGAAGCACGAACTGATAGTGGTGGGACGCTTCGATGTCGGGCCCAATGTCTCGAAGTTCGTAGAGTCAAGCGATGGCGGCACGTGGACACCTGTGGGGACTGGTTTTCAAATCTGTGGCTACGATCCCTATGACAATTGCGTTTTTAAGGTCTATCAAGGACGCGCGACTTACGCTCATAATGCAGTGAAGCTTGGCACCAACGTCTATATGCAAACGTTTGAAACTTCATGGGTGAACGGATATTTCATTCTTGATCCTTGTCCTGAATGTACTTGTGGAGCCGCTGCCAGGGGCTTCGACTTCGCTAAGCTCGGCATACGAAACCCTACGACGCTCACAGTATGGACCTGGCAAAGCGGCCCAGCCATCAGTTCGATTTGGTCTGACGGTAATCAGATGTATGCTTACGCCGACTTTCCGCCTTACCAGACTGTGGCACCATTCGACACTGTGGCGCTGCACTCATCGGGTGTCTGGGTAGACCTGACCGGGGGAGGTCTTGAAGGCCTAGGAATCTGCGAAGGCCCGAACAGCATGGGCAAGTCAACGCTCGGTCTTTTTCTCGCAACAAGCGTCCCGCGTCGTTGGCAGTAGCAAAACAACAGGCCCGCAGACGGCCGACATAAACGCGGTCTTGGAGAGACTGGGGCGGAGCATTGGCTCTGCAGAACGGATTCTGTCTCTGACCAGTATTCCGGTGCATCCATACTATTCAGTAGCCGAACATCGGCCGGCTATCTACGAAGCTGATATACCCAGTACGCTCGCGGTACCAGTAAAAGTAATTTCGACCAGCGGCATCGAAGCCCATTCTGGGTGGATTACCATCGAAATACACGCGGTACTTGGATGTTCTGCTCTGCCATTTCTTGATCTCGGAATGCCCGTCGACGAAAGAGAATCCACAAGCGCCGTTATGGTAGGATGCCGGAATATCCTGCCAATTGCCGGCATCTGGGTTGTTAATGAAGTAACCGTCATTGATGGAATCAGGGTGCTCGTCCACCACAAGCCAGGTTCGGCCTGGCTTGGGAACTTGGGCGAGCTTTAGATATTGCCGATAATCCTGAAAGCCCCAGTTCCTGCCCAAGGCAGTTGGATCGTTCAGTGTAATGCTTCTGAACCGTCCGAACACTGAGTTCATCGCCAGACTACGGTTGCGCTGGATCCACCCAGCATTGCGCTGGACAGGACTTAGGAACGTGTCCGCCGGGCATTTGTAGGCTGCGATCGCGGCTGCGGTGTACTTGCCCAAAACACCGGTAGCCACCCACAAATTGTTGGTATTGCTCCTGTCCCCCGTGGAACCGCCGGCCCCCCAAGTCATGACGTTGTTGACCCAATTATCGAGGCGGCTCGGAGGATCTATCGCTTCTATGGTTTCGGTGACTCCGTAATTGTTGGCCACCCGGTCATCGTTGTCCCCAGTGTAAAGGTGCCAGGCCAGCGTGATTTGCTTGGTATTATTCAGGCAACCGATGCCCTGCGCCTTGGTCTTGGCCTTGGAAAGTGCGGGCAAGAGCATCGAAGCGAGAATGGCGATGATCGCGATCACCACCAGCAGTTCGATGAGGGTAAAGCCGCGCCCGGTCGGCGCCTGGAGCAGGGATTGGAAACGTTGACACGCAGGCCGGGTCGCCGCCTGCCGGTTTAATGGGTTGGAGTGCAGGTGCATAAGCAACATTCTCTGGGCGCAGTTTAGTGTTTCGCATCCAGCCCGGCCAGTGTGCGTTTGACCGCACACCGGACCTGCTGAAGACACGGTGAAAGTTAACAGGCGTGTCTGCTTCTGGCCACCAAAATTTACTGGCCGGTCAGTCGCGTTCGGTCACCAGCACGATGCCCTGACCGGGCCGCAGCGAGTAGTGAAATGGCTCGTGAAGATATTCGAGCGGGTGCTCGGGCGAAACGTCCCTGAGCGGCGCGCCGGCCTGCACGTAGTGGCGGAAGT
>CAADGY010000025.1 GCA_900696665.1 uncultured Acidobacteriota bacterium | reverse complement strand
TCACGAACAGGCTGTCAAAACGCGGCTCCATCGTGCCCGCAAGATGCTGAGAGGTCTCCTCGAACCGGGCTTCGGCCCAAGCCCGGATGGATTGTTCAACTTCCTCGGCGTGCGCTGCAACCGAATCGTCGCCCAGGTTCTGGCGAGGATCACCGGTCTCCGGCTACAGCCGGGATCGGTACCTTAGCCCGCGTCGGCACCTGTGTTCATGGGCGCTATCGGCATGGTGGAGGCCGCCGTTGGTGTTGCGGTGTTTTCGGGTTGGACAAAGATAGCGGCCTGCTTGGCCGCGGCTTGGCTCGGGGTAATCGCCATTAATCTAGCCACTAATGGCACACACTCCGATGTTGCCGTACGCGAGGTGGCAATCGCCGCCGGCGTTTATGCTCTCCCGCAGCTGACGGCCGAGCGTGAGACGAGTAAAGTGCGGAGTCACGAATTGCCGGATCCAGCGGAAGTACTCCTGATTCACCTGTAACCCTTCCTCGACTTCGAACTCTGTAATGACGGCATCGAGTAGCTCAAGAGACCGACAAAGGAGCACATAGTAATGACACCCTGGAAACGTACCGGGAGGTTTTCGTATGCCGTATTGGCAGCATGGTTGATTGCGGCAATCGGACTTGTGTTGGCGTGGACGAGTAAAGATCTGCGGGCGCAAGGCGAGCCACGTGCGGACCGGAAGGACCCCGCAGTGCGGAATGCCAGGCAGTTGGTCGAACGCGGAAGGGAGATCTTCCGGTACGACACTTTTGGAGACGAAGCTTTCTGGGGTGGCTCGCTGAAACTTCATGAGGCCGTAAAGACGCTGAGTCCCCGCGTAGCGCTTTCGGTGGGACTCAAGGTCGACTCGGAAAGACTACCCGGGAGTATCCAAGCCGCCATTCGGAATGGCAAGGTCGATATCGATGATCCCGCCGTAACACATACACTTCTGAAGCTGGGCGCCGTGGTAGGCATAACCGGATTCTTCGATAAGAGCGGCAACTTGAACTCGATAGGCATTCAATGCGCCTTATGCCATTCCACGGTGGACAACTCACTGGCGCCAGGCATTGGGCTGCGCCGGGACGGATGGCCTAACCGTGACCTTGATGTTGGGACGGTCATTTCGCTAGCGCCCGATCTGAGTTACTTCACTAAGCTCTTGGAAGTCGACGATGCCACTGTGCGGAAGGTGCTTCGTAGTTGGGGGCCTGGCAAGTTCGACGCACAACTCGCATTCGACGGAAAAGCCTTTCGGCCCGACGGAAAGTCAGCGGCTACCTTGCTACCCGCTGCATTTGGAATGGGTGGAGTGAACCTGCACACTTATACTGGGTGGGGCTCGGTGTCCCATTGGAACGCGCTTGTTGCGGTTTTGGAGATGCACGGACAGGGGACGTTCTACGATCCTCGCCTCAACGACAAGGAACAGTTTCCGATAGCCGCGAAAGCAGGGTTCGGAAATGTGAGAAGCAATCCGGACTTGGTGACGTCAAAACTAGCCGCGCTGCAGATGTATCAACTCGCGCTACCGGTTCCCCAAGCCCGGCTTGACCCGTTCAACTACGCCGCCATCCGTGGCAAGGAGATTTTTGAGACCAAGGCTCAGTGCGCCCAGTGCCATGTGCCGCCGCTATACACGGAACCTGGATGGAACATGCACACCGCAAAGGAAATCTGTATCGATGAGTTCCAGGCCGGGCGTTCGCCGGACCGCGCCTACCGGACGACACCGCTCGGTGGACTTCACACCCGCGAAAAGGGTGGTTATTACCACGATGGCCGGTTTCAATCCCTTGGTGAAGTCGTAGATCACTACAATTCGTGCAAATCTCTGGGCTTGCTCGACGGCGAACGAAACGATCTCGTGGAATACCTAAAGACTTTCTGACGGGCATGTGCACGAACATTTGTAAAAGAGCCAAATTGTACTATGTGGTGCCGGGCAACTGGGAGTGAACGGATGGGCCGCATCCGGTTCTCCCTGAATCCGGCGCCGCCGTTCCGGCTCGATCTGACGGCGTGGGCTATCCGGCGCCGCCCGGAAAATGGCATCGATCTTTGGGACGGGAAAACCTATCGGCGTGTCCTCATTGTCCAAGGCGAACCGGCGCTGATCAACGTTACCCAAACGGGAGGCGTGGATGCACCCCGGCTCGATGTGACCGTCTCCGGCCTGAATGAAGGCGCCCAAGCGAAAGCCGTAATTGCATCCCGGCTGGAACTTCTCCTGGGGTTACGGATCGATCTAACGGCGTTCTACAAACTCGCCGCGAACCAACCCCGGCTGCACGAGCTTTCCAGCAGGTTTCGTGGCCTGAAGCCACCGCGATTTCCAACCTTGTGGGAAGGGATCGTGAACGGCATTGCCTGCCAGCAACTGAGCCTGACGGTGGCCATCATGCTACTCAACCGGCTATCGGCGGCATACGGGCTGCCGTTCGAAGGGCCGAATGGCCGGCAATACGCATTACCGAAACCGGAGGATCTCGCGGCGGCATCTCCGACAGGCGTGCGTTCGCTTGGATTCAGCACCGCCAAATCCCGCGCGCTGATTGAACTTGGCCAGATCATCTCCGATGGGCGGCTTGATCTGGGGACGCTTGCGGATTTGGATAACGGACAAGCGATATCCCGGCTAAAGGAACTGCGAGGCGTGGGACGATGGACGGCTGAATACGCGTTGCTTCGCGGACTGGGCCGGATCGACTTGTTTCCCGGCGACGACGTCGGCGCC
>CAADGY010000024.1 GCA_900696665.1 uncultured Acidobacteriota bacterium | reverse complement strand
CGAACCACGCCTTACGCAGGACGTTGACCTCACCCTCCTGACGGGATTCGGTCGCGAGGAACAATTCGTGGACGCGCTGCTCAAAGAATTCAACCCGCGCCGACCTGACGCGCGAGAGTTCGCGCTCGCCCATCGCGTGCTGTTGCTCGAAACGAGCAAAGGCATCGGCGTGGACGCGGCGCTGGGCGGTTTGCCGTTTGAGGAGCGCACGGTGCAACGCGCTTCCGAGTGGGCGTGGGCGACGGATCAACTACTGTTCACCTGTTCGGCGGAGGATCTGGTCGTTCACAAAGCTTTTGCCGGACGTGATCTGGACTGGGGCGATGTCGAGCGCGTGTTAACCCGCCAGCACGGCAAGCTGAACCTGACGCAAATCCGGACGGAACTGAAACCCTTGCTCGAACTCAAGGGCACGCCGGAATCGCTCGACAAACTGGAGCGAATGTTGGTCACGGTGGAGCGGCGGCTAAGCGCAAAGCTGTAGGCTTCGCAAAGAATTACTGATGGGCAAGGGACGCCGTGGCATTACTCCTTGCGGAGGCTGCTCTACCATTGAGCTACCCCGAATTCTTCCGGGGATTGGATTCGAACCAACAACATGCGATAATCCACAACTTCGGCCCATCAAGAGTGCGAGCGGTGAATCAGTGGTGGAAGTGTCAGGGCTTGTTGCCCGTCGCCGGGGCAGCGTTGCCCGCCGCCACTGATCTCCAATACTGGACTTGCAAGTCCTGAATGCGGCGATACGACTCCAACTGTTGCGAGCTCAGGGCTGTCTCAAGGGCCTGGAGTTTACGGCTGTTCTCCCATGCCAAGGCGGCTATGGGATTGCGCGGCCGTTCGGCGAGCGAGGCTTCGTCCGGATTGAGCTGGCTCACCGCGTGGTTATACAACGCCCCGAAGGCTTGGTCCTGTTGCTCTGGTGACAACCCAAGACTGTTTTGTATCTTCAGCAATTCACCATTGGCCATGAGGCGGGCATTAGCTTGGATGTCCTGCTCCTTGTAGCGGTAATAGGCCGCCTGCTGCTCGGGCGTCAGCACCGCAAGAATTTGTTGCTCCAATCCCTTGGCCCATTCCAAAGTGGTGGGAACGTCCTCCGGTTGCGCCTGGCCCGAAAGCACTTTGCGGAGGTCTTCCTGGCCTGCATTCAGGGCTTGGCTTACTGCGGCGCGCATTGACTGTTCCTGCTCAGGGTTGAGTTGGAGTCGCTCCCGAGCTTGCGCGATCTGGGCATCAACATTCAGGTCCACTGTGGCTCGCAGCCAATCGGGTGAGTTTTCCGATTGCCCCGGAATAGCCGTACCTTCCGACCCCACTGTGGAGGTGCTGGGGCTGGGGCCACGCATCGCCGTGTTGGTCGCCATCGAAGCCGCCTCTGCCTGGTTGCGCAATAACGCCCCCAATCGGCCGCGCAACTGCATCAACTCCCGGTCCCGCTTGGTTTCTTCGCTTTTTAGCCGCGCTAACTCGGAGTCCTTCACCTCAATCTTGCGCAACCGTTCCAATTCCGCGTGGAGTTCCGGGAGTTGTGCTGCCTCCCGTCGCAAGGATTCGATGTCGCTCCGGAGTTCTTGCGTTCGTACTTTCTGCCATACCAAAGCCACGGTGGCCACCGCCAGCAGGAGAGAGATCCCAAGAATCGTTTTCAATTTCATCAGGTTAGAGTTCTTCTATTCAAAGATGAACTACGTAGCAACCCGTCCCAAGGTTACACTCTTCTAGGAGTTGCAGCAGCACACTCTGCCTTCCTGGTAGAAGCGACGATCCTGACAGTCCCTTGATCCAATCCCTCTGGAGCACCGTTGATGAACGGATGCGAGCTCGTATCAGCAAGTAATGCCCGGCCATAATATACGGCCCGCTGAAAGAAACGACGGATAAAGATCGAACTGGGAGTTTACGTGCTCTACCACTGAGCTACTCCGGCATCTGGAGCCAGAGGCGGGACTCGAACCCGCGGCCACGTCGTCTTAAGCGATAACCCAATCCTGCGACCCGTCGAAAAGTAAGACGGACAAAAAGCGAGTTGGGAATCCATCAGTTACCCGATGGTGCAGGGCTCGAACCCGCTCGCGGTTGCCCGCTTCACCGATAACCCAAACTCAACGGCCCGTCGAAAATGGCGCACCGATGGGAATCGAACCCACGTCTCCCGAGAATGAACCCGGGTGTTCTATCGCAATTGAACTACGGGACTGTCCGCGAGGCAGCACAAACATTGCGTCACTTCGCGGATGCGGTTCTGAGCCGAGCACAACGCAAACGCGGTGCCCGGCAAGTCACGATGGACAAGTGGCGTGATCGAACGGAGGCACTCCATGCCGGGAATCGAACCCGGAGCGCTGGAACGTTCGCCCAAGACGCTACGCCCTCCTTATGGTGGAGGATAACCGATCAACTTCGGCCCATCGAGATTGGCCTGCCAACCGTAGCCGATTGGCAAATGACAGCCCTCCTTCGCTGAAGCTACGGAGGGCAACCTTCACCCACTTGAATAAAATGGGCGAAGGTTGGGGTGACCAACCGGATTTGCACCGGCACAAACGCCTTCACGGGGCGTGATGCTGCATGTTACATCATGATCACCATTAAACTGGCCTGCCAGCCGCAGCCGTGCAGACCAGCGAACAAGCCCACCTTCGCTGAAGCTATGGTGGGCAACCCTCGCCAATCGCTAACGCAATTGGCGAAGGCTGGAGCCCCGGGTCGGACTCGCACCGACGAATACGGGTTTACGAAACCCGCCCTGTAGCTGCTGAGGCACGGGGGCTGCGCGCCAGCGCGAATAGCCGATGATCAATTATCAATAGCCAAGACCGCATGATCGCGATTCTCGGCGATTGCTTATTGGCTATCGGCTATTGCGCCGAAGGCGCTGGCGCTCTCACGTGGATTTGCACCACGAACCTCCGCCTTCGCAAAGCGGCGTGCAGGAGACTGATTACACCTTGAGAGCAAAATGGCATCCGTGGCCGGACTCGCACCGGCTAGGACCAGCTTGAAGGGCTGATTGCGCGAGCTGCTTTGCATTCACGGACGAAAAGGCGGGTGAGTGGGCAGGTGAGAAAGTGAGTGAGTGAGAAACCTTCCCGCCCACCCACCGGCTCACCCGCTCACCCCCTCACCGCTTCTGTTTGCGCGTCTTGTAAGTGAGGAGCGGTCGCAACGTCGCGATGACGGACACAAGTCCGGCAGCAACGAGGTCCTGAACCACCGTCTCGATCTTCTTGTAGGCGCCCGGCGCTTCTTCGTAGAGCAGGTCACGCTCTTCGCAGACCACCCGACCGCCGAGTGGTGTCTGAACCAACTGGTGCATGTGGAAGCGTTCGCGCATGCGGAGGCGAGCTGCGCTGCGCGCCCACTTCCGACCCGCACCGTGTGCCAGTGACCAGGCGTGACTTTCACCATTGCCTGTCGGTTTCACCAAGTAGCTCAACGAGCCGCGAGAACCGGGGATGACCACGAAGTCACACTCGGAATCGACAGCGCCTTTGCGATGAACGTAAGTCAGGCGTCGCGCCTGACTCCATTCTTCGACCGCGCATTGATTGGAGACAGGCGCGACGCCTGTCCTACGAATGATGCTGTTGTGGCATCCGTCCCAGAGGCCTTCGGCTTCCGCACCGAGCGTCGCGACGAAGCGGCGGGCGATGAGTTCCCGGTTCGCCTTGGCCCAGCGCACAGCATAATCGTGGTCGCGGAGGTATGCCTCTGCCGCGAACGAATCTGCTTCCACGCCGTCACCGAAGTGCTGTTCCACGTGAGCCCGCAGGATGGATTCACCCAATCCACGCGAGCCGCTGTGGACCAGCACCACCAGTTGCTGCCTGCCGAGGCCCACCTTGCGGAACGCGCTGGCGTCGAGGATCTCCTCAACGGTCTGCAGTTCGGCGAAGTGATTG
>CAADGY010000023.1 GCA_900696665.1 uncultured Acidobacteriota bacterium | reverse complement strand
GTTTTCACCGCCAGCACCGCGGTGGCCACCGCAATTGTTGCCGGCCTGGTGGTTTCCACCTGGTTGTTCTTCCGCGAACAAGCTGCGCGACGCGACGCCGACCGGGAGGCGCAGCGCAGCCAGCAGGTGGCGCTCTTCCTGGAAGACATGCTCAAAGGCGTCGGGCCGGGCGTCGCGCTAGGACGCGACACGACACTGTTGCGCGAGATTCTCGATAAAACCCTTGCGCGCGTGACGAACGATTTGAAGGATCAGCCGGAAGTGCAGGCCGAAATCTGCAACACGCTCGGTGAGGTCTATCGCGCCCTCGGCCAGTCCGGCAAGGCCGAGCAACTGCATCGCAACGCGCGATCGTTGCAGGAGCTCGCGCGCGGTGCCAAACACCGCGACGTGGCCGTTTCCCTCAACGATCTGGCGCTGGTGCTGCGCGATCAGGGCAAGCTCCCCGAAGCCGAGGCGTTGCAACGCGAAGCGCTCGAACTGCGTCGCAAACATCATGGCAACGAACACGCCAAAGTCGCCGAATCACTTAATAATCTGGCGCTGGTGCTGCGCAGCGAAGGCAGGCTGGCCGAAGCCGAAAGGCTTCATCGCGAAGCGCTGGCGATGGACCTGAAATTGTTCGGTCATGACCATCTGGCCGTGGCCACTTCGCTGAACAATCTTGCCCTCGCACTGGACGCCGAAGGCAAACCCACCGAAGCCGAGCGATGCCTCCGCGAATCAATCGACATTCAGAAAAAGCTGCTGGGCGACAACCAGCCCGGACTGGCCATCACGATGGACAACCTGGCCTTCGTATTGCGTGAGGAGGGCAAGCTGGACGAAGCTGAAACCCTCGGGCGCCTGTCACTCGCAATGCAGACGAAAATTTTCGGCCCGGAGTATCCTTCCGTCGCCACCGCCATCAACAATCTTGGCTTGATCCTGGCCGCTCAAGGCAACACCGTTGAAGGGGAAAAACTGCTCCGCGAAGCGCTGGCGCAACGCCGCAAACTGCTCGGCCCGGAGCATCCCGAACTGGCCGCCTCCCTCCACCATCTGGCGGTGCTGATGCGCGACGGGAAAAATCTGGTCGAAGCCGGGCATCTGGAGTCCGAGGCGCTCGCCATGCGCAAAAATCTATTTGGCGAAGAAAATCCCGCCATCGCCGAATCCCTCAGCAACCTCGCCCTCATCCGACGGGACGAAAACAAGCTGGCCGAGGCGGAAGGTTTGTTGCAGCAGTCAGCAGCGATACAGGGCAAGTTCTTGGGCGACGCCCATCCAAACCTGGCCACCACCCTCAACCATCTGGCCCTCGTGCTGTGTGATGAAGGGAAATTGAGCGAATCCGAAGCCAGCCTCCGCCGGGTTATTGATATCCGGCGGACACTTTTTGGTGACGACCATCCGTCTGTGATCGCTTCATGTGGCGACCTGACCAATGTGCTGGCACTCGAAGGTAAATCAGGGAAAGGCGGAAGCAATCCGTGAGTGGTTCTGAATCCAACGCAGGCGAAGTCACGCGTATTCTTTCCGCCATTCAAAACGGAAATGCCCAAGCTGCCAAAGAACTGCTCCCGTTGGTTTACGACGAGTTGCGCCGGCTGGCAGCGTTAAAGATGGCGCAAGAAGCTCCCGGCCAGACGCTGCAGCCCACCGCGCTGGTTCATGAAGCGTGGCTGCGACTCGGCGGCCAGGAAAGTCAGGCATGGAACGGACGGCCGCATTTTTTCGGGGCGGCAGCCGAGGCGATGCGCCGCATCCTGATCGACAACGCCCGACGCAAACGCGCACTGCGCCACGGCGGCGGACAGCAGCGGCTGGATGTTCAGGAAATCGAGATCGCTGTGGATGTGATGGACGATGACCTGCTGGCCGTGAACGCGGCGTTGGAGCGGTTCGCCGCGCAGGACAAACAAAAGGCGGAACTGGTCAAGTTGCGTTACTTCACCGGACTCACCATTGACGAGGCCGCCGAGATTCTTGGTGTTTCAGCGCCAACGGCCAAACGCTGGTGGGCTTATGCCCGCGCCTGGCTGCACAAGGAAATCGAAGACCAGAAAAACGGGCGCAGTTGAGCTCGCTTTTGGTGCGAGCATTCATTGGCTCGAAATCACGGCCGCGGTGTGCGGCCCTTTCCGATTCTTGATCCGTTCCATTGGGGGATTCCGCACTGCCAGATGAAAGGATTCGTTCCTGAACCACCCTCTGAACTGTCATGCCCAGCTTCATGCACCAACCTCACGGATTTGCCAACCATCATGGATAACAATTGCTTCGTGTAGCAGCTACGCATCACCCGGCAAAAAGAGATGTATCAAGGACACCAGAAATTATGGCGCACGATGCCAATCTTGTCGGTAGGAAGATCGCCAGGCTGCGTTACCAGCGGGGGTGGACGCAGGACATGCTGGTGGCAAAGCTTCAGATCCTGCAATGCAACATCACGCGGGACATTCTCGCGAACATCGAGCTGCGCCGCAGCGTGGCCACCGACAAACACTGTTGCTTCATTGCCCAAGCATTCAATGTAGATATCGACGAGCTATTCCGGCCATGAGGTTGTCCGTAAAAAACTTTCAAAAACAATCATGGCCCTCCGCCGTAACCAGCTACCATCCGATCAGCAACTGGACCTTTTCTCAACGCGAAGGACTGCCCATGACTCCATTGACCCAATACGGACGGATGGCCGAGAAACACTGGCGCGAACACCGACCGAAGATGGTGCGCGAACTGGAGCGAACGGGTCGCCTGCACCAGATGCTTCTGGAGGCGGAGGAAAAGACGAAGGACGAAATGGCGACGCTGCGCACCCAGTTGATACAAACGGGATCAACGGCACGGCAGCCCCACGACCCAGCGTGGGAGATGGTGCGGGCGAAATACATCCTGCTCCCGCCCGAAGAATAGCCCGCAAACCCAACGGCCACCACCGCCATCATCAGGAAGAAC
>CAADGY010000022.1 GCA_900696665.1 uncultured Acidobacteriota bacterium | reverse complement strand
GGGATCTGTTCGAGGGCATGCCCAACCCCTTTGCCGCCACGCGCTATCACTCGCTGGTCATTCAACGCGATTCCCTGCCCAATTGTCTGGAAGTCACGGCGGAGTCCGAGGAAGGCGAGATCATGGGTGTCAAGCACCGACAGCTTCCCATCTGGGGCGTGCAGTTTCACCCGGAGAGCATCCTCACGGAAAGCGGCCGGCAGATCCTCCAGAATTTCCTCAAGCTGAACTGAAGCCCCAGTGACTCAATCTCGTCGGTCACTCCCATGAGTAAAAAACGCGGGCGCCGTTGCCGGCGCCCGCGCGCGAAAACCCTCGCAGATTGGCCCGCCTCAGTAGCGGCTGTGTTCCCGGCGACCGCCGCGCTCGCCGCGGCCCCCGCCGTAACCGCCGCCGGATCGAGGACGCTCTTCCCGCGGGCGTGCCTCGTTGACCGTCAGGGCGCGGCCGTCAATGGACTTGCCATTCAAGGCCTGCACCGCCGCGTCGGCGGCTTCCTTGGCTTCCATGGTGACAAAGGCGAAACCGCGTGAACGGCCGCTGAATTTGTCCATGATGATGTCCACCTCGGTGACGGCGCCGTGCGCGCCGAACATGTCCTGAAGCTGGTTCTCGGTGGTGTTGTAGGACAGATTCCCAACAAACAATTTCGTGCTCATGATGATAAACTAGACTGACTGCCTGACTCTCGACTGTTCCCGACTTTCGGGTTTCAAATCATCACTGAAACACGTTCAACTGAAGATTCACCATGTTCGCGATAGGGCGAGCGGTCTATTGTGGGATTAGTCTAATCTTTCTCAGCCCGAAGGCAAACGGCATTTTCACGGCATTTGTGAAACACCTCTCAGAGCCAACAGTTGCCGCAACAAGGGCGGTGGCGCGAAGGCGTCCAGAGCATCTGGCTCATCGGGCCACTGCTTGATTGACCAACAGGGTTCTTCCGCCGACGGGCTTGCCGTTCAGGGCGAGGATGGCGGCGTTGGCCGCCGCCTGGGATTCCATCGTCACGAACGCAAAACCACGCGAGCGCCCACTGTTCCGGTCAGTGATCATGTCCACCTCTGTGACCCTGCCATGCACCGCAAAAAGATCGCGCACCAGATGTTCCGTCGTGTTCTGGGATAAATTCCCAACAAACAGCTTTGTGCTCATAATGATGAAGCAGGTTGACCAGTTGCCTTTTCACTTTCCGGCGACTCCGTTTCAGCCTGCTCGTCGCCGGGTTTGCAACGCCCCCGGAACGCAAGTGGGCGAACTTCCAGATCAACTGTGATCTTACCAACGACCAGCACAGATGTAAATGCTATTTCTTAGCTCCAATAATGGCGACTTTTGCTGGCTCACCATGAACCTTTTAGCAGCCAGACCCACTTAAGAACTTGATGCCGCAACGCAACGCGGCGAACCATGCGCCCAAGCGCTTGGCCAGAAGTCCGGGTGGAATCGCAGGACCAAATTGATCCGCGCACCGACGCGCAGCTCATCGCCGCCATCAACGCCGGCGACGCAGCCGCGTTTGAGGTGCTGTACTTTCGCCATCGGGACTGGGTGGTGAATCTGGCCTGCCGTTTCATGGGCAGCGAAGACCTGGCCCTCGACGTGATGCAGGAAACCTTTCTCTACTTCCTGAAAAAGTTCCCCGGCTTCCGGTTGAACTCGAACCTGAAGACTTTTTTCTATCCAGCCGTGAAGAATCTCTCCATTGCCACCCGCCGTAAATCGCAGCGTTACCAGTCTGATGAAGCGGAACAAGCCCTCCTTGCGAATCTTGCGGGCGACCCGGCCCCGCACAAGACCGGTGATCTGGAGGTGGTCCTGGCGAACCTCTCGGAGGAACATCGCGAAGTCCTGTTGCTTCGCTTCGTGGAGGGATTGAGCCTCGCGGAAATTGCAGAAGCCATGAGCGTCCCGCTCGGCACGGTAAAGTCCCGTCTGCACAACGCGTTGGAAACACTGCGCCACGACCCGCGAACCAGGGAATTCTTCGAGCCGTGAACCTTTTTGCCCGTTTGCGCACTTAACTGGATGACGATGGCAACAAACCGCGACAACGACTCGGCCGACTCCGCTGCACCGCCAGGGCTCATTGCCGCCCTTAAACAAAGTCAGTCGCAACGCGTGTTTGTGCCAGCCACGGTGGATGAATCAGTTTTGCGCGCGGCACGAGAGCATCTTGCGCCTGGCAAACCACGCAGCCCGTCCCCCGTTGCGTACTGGTTTCGCTGGCTGGCCTTTGCGACCGCGTCCTTGTTATTGTGCGCCGCTGGCTTCTGGCTGACTCGCCCGGGTTCACTGTTGAATCGTGCCTCGGTCTTTGCCCGTGAAGACCTGAACCGCGACGGGCGTGTGGACATTCTCGATGCCTTTCAGCTTGCCCGCCAGTTGCAGTCCGGTGCCCAGCCCGGAGCACACTTCGATCTGAATGGCGACGGCGTGGTGGATCAACGCGACGCGGAAACCATTGCGACAGAAGCGGTGAAACTGGAGAAAGGCGGGCGCTCGTGAGCACCTTCTTTCCAGCCGGCCGCAATTGTCCGGACAACGAGACTCTCTCCTTAGCACCGGGCTTCAGCCCGGTGCTCAAACCACGCCGCCCTGAAAACCGCTTTAACGGTTTTCAGGCTCTCGAACCAAAACCGTTGAAACGGTTTTGCGCGACCACATCCAAGTCCACCGGGCTAAAGCCCGATGCTAATGAGAGTATCCTTTGCTCCTGCTCATTGATAGTACGAAGACTTTGCCTCGCTCTCGGGCTCTTCTTGCTGGCCCTCGGCGGCTCGGCGCAACAGCCGACCACCAACGATGTCCGGTTTCTTGCCGTGGACATTTACGTGGACTCGAAGGACAAACCGCTCGCGGCGTATCAACTGGAGTTTTCCGTGACCACCGGTAACGCGAAGATCGTTGGCATCGAGGGCGGCGAACATCCGGCATTTCGAGAAGCCCCCTACTACGATCCGAAAGCGATGCAACAGGAACGCGTTATCATTGCTGCGTTTAGCACCGAGCGAGCCGATAACCTGCCACTTGGCAGAACGCGCATGGCAACCGTTCATCTTCAACTCAGAGGAATTATGATGCCGCAATTCTCTGTGAATCTCCAAGCCGCCGCAAATGAGGTCGGAGCCCCCCTGCAACTCGAAGTCAGCCTTGTCGAAAGGACGCCTCCAAAATGAAAACGACACACCGCACGCCCATCAACCTGTTGTTGTCTGCGCTTCTTGCCGTTGTCGTCTCACCCACGTTTTCGGGATGCAAGAGCAAACCCGTTGCCATGACGGCGCTGCCATCTCG
>CAADGY010000021.1 GCA_900696665.1 uncultured Acidobacteriota bacterium | reverse complement strand
TTACAGCCCCAGTTTGCAGCGGTGGCCAAACAGAGACCCCATTGAGGAAGCAGGCGGGATGAACCTCTACGGGTTCGTTCACAACAACCCGCAGCGATATGTTGATCCGCTCGGCTTGCGAATCTACGTGATTGCGCCACCAGTCGGCGGTTTGGATTACACACGCTTTGACGACCACGTTCTCAGCGGCTTCCAACGAATAATTGGAGACTGCGCGAAGCTGCAAAAAGCCCCCATCATTCGGGAAGTTGAGGTTGGCTTCTTGTGGTGGAAACGGACGGAGAGGCGTTTTGTGGGTTGGGAGCTTTACTACACTGACGAGAAGCCGAATTGCGTCTGCAATCCTTGCTGGAAATGGCTCAAGGCGGCGCTGGGTGACAACCTTCCGAAGAAGGACATCTACATTCATTACCCTTCAACTCGATTTGCCAACGGTGTCGACTATCTGCACAACGCGACAGAATCGTCTGACAACGTGATGATTTACCCGGGACTCGATGTAAGTCTCCCGGAGGTTGGGCCTGGCGGGAGCATTGTCTGGAATACAACGCCGTTCGATGTCGTTCTTTGGCATGAGGCAATTGGACACGGCTACCTTGACTTGACGCATCCCACCGATCCATCCAACCACCAAGGTGGCGGTGGCAAAGATCCAACCATCCTTGAAGAAAACAATGCCAGGAACTGCCTCCGTCTCCAAGGGGTCACCATTAATGACCGAGCTCCAACCTACTGGGGTTGGAAGAAGAAATAGTGAGAGGACGTTGGGGTTATGGCAGCGAAGCGAATCATCGTGTGGGTGGCCGTGAGCATTTCCTTGTTCATCATCGCGAACGGCGCATCCTATTTCCTTCGTTCTTCAGGATATGGCGTTATCCAAGTGAACGACGGAATCTTGCGGGTGGGTTTCCCTTTCGTGATGTTCGAACGGGGTGGAATTGATGGGCATGAGCTCTTTTCTGCCTCTGCGGCACTGGGCAATCTCTTCGTTGCCTCGATAACAACAGCGTTCGCGCTTGGAATCGGCTACCTCATGAAGCGAACTGCTGGGCCTGATGCGTAAGACGCCGGTGTCCCGCACAAGTGGTGTAAGGAATCTGGCTCGCCTCAGGCCGGCTCGATAGCAGGTCGGCCACCCGCGCGTGTGCCACAGCCCTTGCGTTCCTCCGGCGCGGCGGAGTAGGCTGGGCGGCAGGGCGGGGTGAACGCGGAACGACCATGAGAATACAACTACCACCACCCGTTGCAGGTCGGGCCGGTCACCGGCGGGGATGCCGGAGCGTGCGATCCATGCCTACAACGCCTCTACGCCGCCCCTCGTGCCGGAGGTCTGGACGTCGTGATGTCGCAGAGTGGCTCAATCGGGATCCGATTGGGGAGGAGGGAGGAATCAACCTCTATGCGTTTGTGGCCAATAGCCCGGCGCAACTCTTTGATATTCTTGGGCTGCGCGGGCAAAGTGTTCATAGCAGGCCACAATTCCATGGTAGGCCGACTTACATTCCTCCAGTGGAAGTGCCTCTGGGACCAGCAGAAACTTTATATGGTCCGGCTGTTCAGACTAGGAACTACGAGCCCGGGCATTTCCACTTTGCGCATCCTCCGCACCACCCGTTACCCAGCCAGCCTTCCACCAGTCCTTTTTGGCCGCCGAAGTGCGAGTGCAAGCCAGAAAGGTGCTTTGGTCACTTGTGGTCAACTTATCCACCCCAACGGCCACCCGTTGACCCGGCCAACCGGTACCCCTTTCAGTTCCCCGATTTCAATCCATCAACTGGGGCGGGTTTTCCGATAATTTCCGTATCCAGACCTCCGATGACTCGGCCGCCAGATCCGGGAAATCTTTGCTCCACCTGCCCCTACAATCGTCCTCCGGTCATCGTCATCCGCCATTGAGTCATGCGTTTAATCCAATCCCCGCGAAGCCAGGTTTCGTGGACCGCCCGCGATGGATTCATTTGTTCGCTGGCTCTCGTCTTGTCCTCCTTCGCGCTGAACCGTGCGCTGCACACGGCGTATGCGGGCAGCGCGGGATTTGCCAACTGGGTGCGCGCGAACTCCTATTTTGCCGAGAGCATGTTCGTGTCGTTACGGGCGTGTCTGTGGCTCGGGCTCGCGTACTGGGTGACGCGAAACCGTTCGCTGAAGACTTTCCTGCATCAAGCGGGATTTGACCTGCGGCCGGGTCTCCCGGGCTGGTTTCTGGCCTGGGCCGCCCTGGGCTTTGGCATCCTGGTCCTGCAATGCGTGAAGATGGGGTTTGGCCAGGCGCATGACCCGGCTTCGGCCTACGCCCGCGGAGGAGGGTTTCACTGGGAGTTCTTTGTCATATACACCGTGCTCCTGACCCAACGGTGGAAGAGCTGCTGATGCGAGGGGTCGTTTACCGGGCATTCCGCGGAACTTTTCACCTGCTGCCGAGCATGCTCCTCGTGGTCGGCGTGCAAACCTGGTTCCATTGGGGGTTGGTATCACAGGACTTGGTGGCCCTGTTTTCGCTGACGATTGGCGGAGTCGCCCTGTGTCTGATTCGGGAGCACAGGCGGAGTGCCTGGAATTGTGTCCTGTTTCACGCCTTGTACAACGCCGCCATGCTGCGCCAGTGGTCCCTGTGCGTCATTGGAATGATAATCGCCTTGGGCTGGTGCGCATGCCGTCCGCGTCCAAGGACCGATGCGTAAAGCGCGCAACCGAGCCTCGGGGACGAATCGTTTGGGCCGGATTCATGCAGTGGCAATGAGAGCACAGGCCTCCGCCGTGTGCTTTAAGTTTTCGCGCCGCGCGTTTTCCACACAATTTCGCTTCCCGGCGGACGCATCTGCTTGTTGCCAGTCCGCCGAACTGTCGGAGGGGCGGATTACCAGAAAGATGGAACAGCCATTGTAGAATTCCCGGACGGGCTGACCCATCGTAACACCGACTTTCCAGTCGGCGCCGGGCCGGTTGGAAAACCGGCATTACCCGCCCGGCTTGATCCTGGTGGGAAATGTGCTGGACTTTGGGCGGCTGAATCGGCAGGTAATTTGATGACGCGGCGGAACACCGCCGTCTATGAGACGATGATCATGCATGCTTCGGAGACAGTCAGGGTTGAACGGGACGCGGAGTATTCCACGCACACCACTCGAAAACGGCAGTCATGGCCCAGGTCCGTGGCCTTGACGCTTTTGCTGGGCGGTGTCTTGGGGTTGGGTCATTCCGCCGGGGCGTTTGTTTATGAAACGGAACAGGAATTTCTTTCCACGGGCGATTTCAACGGCGACGGCAAGCCGGACGTGGTGATTGTGGATCGTTATACCGGCCGGGTGCGGCTGGGTTATCAGTTGGAGCCCGGGCGATTCGACTGGGTGGACTGGCGCTCGAGCGGCGCCAAGGACGTGGCGGGGGTGTCGGTCGGCAAGCTGGCGGATTTGAAGCACGATTCGCTCGCTCTGGCCTCCGCGGACGCCAATGTCATCACGGTGGTCCATGCCGCCAATCCGGCGCTGGCGACCGACCCCGTCGTGATTCCCAGCGTGGCGCTGGGGCCCAACGCGGTGGTGGCCATTGACCTCGGCGGTCCGGGCAACACGCCGTTGCATGATTTGTTCGTCTCCAGCATTTACAACAGCGACCCGACGCCGAACC
>CAADGY010000020.1 GCA_900696665.1 uncultured Acidobacteriota bacterium | reverse complement strand
TTCATAGATCGTATAGGTCTTTTCCATGGCGTCAGAGAGACTATCAGCGCTCGCAAACACTCTAAGCACCGCGTCACCAAGTTCTTGAACGGCAACCACCCAATCCATTCGCGCTTCGCCATTGGCGGGAACATTCGTGAACGAACCGTAAACTCCCACTTTGTCGCTCGCAGTTGCTTCAACTTTCAGGCCTTTCGCAGCATTTACGTTCAACGAGATGCCGACTCTCAACTCGTGGTCCGTGTTGTTGTTCACCACGGCTGAGATCGTCACCGTGTCGCCGACGACGAAGAAGCGCGGCGCTTGCAATCGGACGATGAGCGGCTGTTTGGTGCGTGTCGTCGCGTCGGCGATGCCGAATTGATTTCCGCTGGTCGCCGCGCGCGCCGTGGCTTTCCAAGTCGTGAGCGCATCGGGATATTTCACCTTCACCGTCGCCTGGCCTGTTGCGTCGGTCTTCACGTCCGGTTGCCACAGCACCGTCGAGCGGAAATCGGTCCGAACCTGAACCGCAGGTTCCTGGTCTGGTGGCATTTCCGCCGAGGCTTCGGCGCGGTTGGCGGCCACGCCTTTGGCCATCGTCATGGCTGCGGGGGCGGGCGCTGCGACCAATCCGGCGACGCCACCACGATCGTAAAACGCTGCTTCATCGGCACGGCGCATGGCGCGCCGCGGTACCGGTCCGCCCAGCGCGTCAGATTCCACTTCCGCCACGTCCGCCAAACCCAAGTCACGTCCCTCCTCCCACGCCGCCGGTCCGCGAGCCCGGGCCTCCCGCCGTTGCTTCAGGGCTTCGTCAATTAACTGATCGTTCTCCCACTCCACCAGCTTCGCGTAGCTCTTTTGCTGGAAGGTGCTCTGCGTCTGCACGTACTGGCCGCGTTTCTCGCCAAAGTAAAATTTCCGAGGATCGCCGGCATAATCGCTCTGAATGTAGAACACCGATTAGTCCACAAGGCTCAAGGCAACTTCCGCGGACACCGGTTTGCCTTCGTCGTTTCTGGTCGTGACGGTCAACGTGCCCTCTTCGCGCGGCTGATATTGCGGACGGTCGGGCTGCACCTCAACGGTCAGGAAATTCCTCGTGGGCGGGACGACGATCTGTTTCGTATCCATGAAGACTTGCCGATCACTCACCAGTGCCGCGCCCAGAAAGATGTTCGGCACGTGCTTCTCTTCGATGAGCAGGTCGATCAGCTTAACCGTTCCCGTGATGTGGACCAGGCGATAGCTGTAAAGGTCTTCGCCCTCGACCGAGAACAGCACGTAACGGTCCGCTGTGGGAGCAACGAGCATGATGGGTGCCTCGTTACCGACGCGGAACGTGTCCTTGTCCGCGATGATCTGCACACCCTGGTAGCGGTATCCCAGTTCAGTCGTCTGGCCGCTGCAAACCCAGACCGTGGTTTCGGCGCGAATCGGATTGGCTATTTGCGATCGGCTCTTGGCGATTGCGTCTTCACTCGTCCACGCGACGCGATAGTAACCGTCGCGCTCCGGTGTGAAGCTGAATTCCGCCACGCCGTTCGTGTCCGTCCTGAGCGTGCGCGTCAGAATGTCATCGTGCTCGTAACCGCGGAACTTGAGTCTCCAGCCTGGCTCGTTGGGCCGCGTGGGAGGTGGCGGCCAGATGGCGGCCTGATCGCGCAGTGATTTCAGTTCGTCGCCTTTCACTTCTTTGCCGTCAGGCGCGATCCAGATTTCCCACCAGTAATCCCGTGTGACTTTAACCGTGCCTTCCGTCACCACCGGTTGATCGTTGGCGTCCAGCGCCTTGAATTCCACTCCGACCTTGTCCTGCGGGCGGTAAAGGTTGTGCTCCGCGTTCGCATAAACGTAGTAGCGTTGCCGCGTCACGCGCACGCTGCCGTTGCCCACAATCTCGCGTCGGCTCGCGTCGGTCACCCGCGCCTCCACGCGATACTCGAAATCCTGGGCCGCACCGCGCGGCGTGTCGAACGTGAGCATGGCCTTGCCTGTGGCGTCAGTCTTGAGCGTCTCGCGTTTCACAACCTGGCCGCCCCCGTAACCGCGACCCCATCGTGCCTGATGGCTTTCCATGTCCTCGTAGAACCAGGGAAACTCGCGCGGCTTGTGCCAGGATTGATAGAAAGGACTCTGGTGGACGAGCACTTCGACAGTCGCGTTCGCCACTGCCCCGCCAAAGTAATAATCCGCCTGAATTTCGACCTCGACTTTTTCACCGAGGCGGAAGGATTTTCGTTTGCCGTCATCCTCCGGCGTCTTCACGCTCACTTTGAACTCTGGCAATTTGTATTCTTCGAGCCGGAACAACGTGGCGTTACCGAGGCCGGTCTTGCGGCCGGCATCCCAGAACTGCACGCGATATTCGCCGAGCGGCATCTGCTCGGTTAGTTCGAGCGTGCCCCACGCGCTGCCAAACGCGTTGAGCGTGGCCTTGTCCGCCTTGACCTTCGTGCCGCGCGGATCGGTGATTTCAAACTCAATAACCTGATCGCTTGGCGTGGAATAGACCGAGCCATTGTGGCGGCGCGCAATTAACTTCCAACTCACAGTTTCCTTCGGGCGATAGGCAGGTCGGTCGGTGAAGGCGTAAATACGCCACGGATCGAGGTTGCGGCCAAACCAGTGACTGTTGCCGGGACTGAACGCCTGGCGGTCGTTGACGATCGCGCTGACAAAAAGTTCGACGCTGTTGTTCTGGCGCGTGGCGAG
>CAADGY010000019.1 GCA_900696665.1 uncultured Acidobacteriota bacterium | reverse complement strand
CGAAGGGGAGGAGGGGCATGGCGATCCGGGATACTCCATCACTCTATCGCGAACCTCAGCGCCCGCAGGGCGCCGGGTCTAACGAATGCGAGGGGCGCGCCGAGCACCGCGAGCCGCCGGTTTTTGAGAGGCGGTTGGCAGGCAAGGCGACCCGGGACGTGCTTGGGGTTTCGGGTTTCGGGGACACTCAATCACCAGACTCCTTCCGGGGAGCGGGGCTGAGTGTGTGGGCGATCAACCCGCTGAAGGTTGTGGCGTGCGCCTCAACCCGTTGGAATGAGAGTACTCGGCGGGCGAATAGCCCCATTCGGTTAGGGTGCTCGCAGTTACCGTAGGCATTCAGATGCGAGGTAAAGTGATTGAGTGTCCCCCCGAAACGCTGAGGACCAGCCGCCATCGCAGCAGCAATCGCGAATGCAGGCTTTAACTCTGAACACGACGACCAAGGCGCCACCTACGGAAGATCTGTTCAGGGAACGTTCGATACAGCGTCGGCGTCATTGCCTCGAGCCATAATGGAGAACGTGCCGTGCCTACTATTCTCATTGCCTTTTGTCTCTTTGTTGTAATACAAGATGCGCGTCCGGCAAGTGGGTTGAAGGAGCGTGATGCACGTCACCTTATCGAACACACGCCAGATTACCTGCGAGCGAAGGATAGGTCTCAATGTCCCCGAATCGAACTCCTCTGGATTGACAAGACGACTGCAGCTTTTCAGTTGAGGAGTTACTGTCCGAAGGGAGCGACTGGTCTGATCGGGAACTATTTCGTCGATTTGAAAACTGGTAAGATCAGTCGCGACATCGAGGGCGAAGAAACAATCACCTCCGATCAGCTGACGCGGATTAAAAGGAAGCTTTTGGGCAACACGCAAAGAGAGTAGCAATCGGGTTTTGGGGACACTCGGGGACATCCGGTTGGAGTGTCCCCCGACGGTGGCCCATAGAGTCAATGACCTCGGGCCCACAGGGTCAAAGACCTCGTCCCACTGTCGCAAACCTCTTTTTATGAGTGACTTACAGACGAACCGCCCGCCCTCGCCGCACCGCTCTCCCTCCCTTCCACGCGCCAATCATTCTCCCAACCCAATGATTCTGATAGCACTTGGACCTACAAACCATTTCAGCGGCACTTTGTTTTATCGCCCCCAAATGCCCGAACTCCCACGGCCTGCCTCCTCGCCGTGTCAAGTCATTCATAAAGAACCACTTACGAAGCGAGACGTCACCCGCCATCAGGTTGAACAGGACAGTGACTTCGATACTATTCGCGATCATCCAAGGCTGGCCGAGTTCCTCGACGCCCTTGTGGGATCCTAGGCACGGACTATTCGACTTGAGTCAGTTCGGGCGTTGTTGGAAGGGTTGATTGGACCGGTAGGAAGGGAGCGCCCATGCGCTTTACCTCCGGCTGACGCCGGAGGCTCATTGGTATGTGGGCGATTGCTTGGAGAGACGGTGAGCCGGGTGGCGGGGGTGGAGCCCATGCGAACGCCGGTCGGCGTGGGGGCGTGGTAAGGTGCGTCCATGAACATGCGCGAGCGGCTGGAGCTTGCCGGGATGGTTTGCGGCATGGTTGTCGTTGTGCCGGTGGTGGTGGCGGCGATGGAGATGAGTAAACCGTATACGGCGGGAGCCGGTTTCTTTCAGCTTTATTGGCCGAAAGCTACTGCCCACGCGCTGGCATTTACTGCAATATTGATTCATCGTTTCGGCGTGCTTCGATGGAAAGCAGCGCGTCAGCGGGGAATTTCACGCCCCGATTGAGCGTCCTGCATCGCCTGTCACCACCAGCAACCAGCGGGCCGCTGGCCGGGGTGTTCGGGGAGCGGGGGTATTCCGGTGCTATTCCGGTGCCTGGGACCTGACTCCCCGAATTGGCCCATTCGGGGAGCGGTGGAAAGGGCCGATGGGTTGGTTTCTATGGGGCTCAGCGGCGATCAGCCTGCCTCGTCGTAGGCCTGTTTCAGCCACGCCAGTAACTCGGCGTCGGCCTGTCCGGCCTCGGTCAGTTTCACCTTGCAGGTGCACATCGATTTCGGGGGCAACGCTTCGAGCCGGGCCGTCGGCTGGAATTGCTTGATGTTCAGGCCGACTTCGACTCGCGTATTCGTTGCCGGACCCACCATTGCGAATTGCTTCTTTCGCCTCAGACTCCAATATGTCTTCTTGGGCGCGATTTCGAATTCGCCCAGGCCCTTCACCAGCGCCAGGACAGCGTCGTGAACCGGCCGCAGCGCAGCCTTCGGACCGGCGTAGATCGCGGCCAGGCCGTAATCGTCCGTTTCCGCGGCGGGGGCTTCGTCCTGGCGGGCCATGTGCGCCAGCGTGTTGGCGTCTCCGTAGCCCAATGCGAACTTCACTTTCAGCATGTCCCGGATGGCGCTGTGCTTTTCCAATCCGGAGTCCCGCACGAGCCGCTTCAATTCCGCGAGGCTTTTGCCGGTCTTTGCCTCGATATTGGACAATTGGGTCGCTAATGCTTTAGTAGGGTCGCTCATTGAGCCTGCTCCTCTGCGGTATTTCAATTAGCCAATCATAGCGGATTCGGGAGATAGCTGAGCATCGGAACCGGTTCGTGGCCTCGAGTGAAACTTGCCGGACCGCGGGGCTTCGAGGGCGCGTTCCCGGCGGCAGATTGCCGCCGTTACGTCTGTGCGCGGCGTTGGATACTTTGTGGCGTGTCACGCTCTGGTAAGAATTGCCGTTCGGGTACATTGTGCCGTGCTTTGTCGTCGCTATAGCGGCGCAATGAAATGGATGTGTGCACAGAACTGATTGAATTGATTGGGACACTAGTGGACAATTATACTTGATTATGGTTTATTGGATTGGTCTTTTTTCGACAATATTCGCTTCGCTTCCCATCCCCGCAGGCCGCCGGTACCACGCCCGCCGCCTGCTCGACTCGAGATCGATCCCACCCACCAGCATCGCCAACTCCTCCGCGCTCAGAACCACCTTGGCTTCGCCGCCGGCCTTCGGCCACCAAAACCGGCCTCGCTCCACCCGCTTCGCGCAAACCCAGAGCCCACTACCGTCCCAATACAAAAGCTTCAGCCGGTTCCGTGGCGCGTTGGCGAAGACGAACACGTGCCCGCTTAAAGGCTCCAACTCCAGCCGGTCGCGCGCCAGCCCAAACAGCCCGTCGAAGCCCTTGCGCATATCCGTTCCGCCGGCCGCCAGGTAGATGCGTGTCGCCGGCCCCCAGACGAACATGCTCAGAACCGCTCCAGCACGCTCATCAACTCGACTAGCCTCAATACAGTTCACTTAACGATCCTGATTCGCTTGGAGGCATCGACTCGGCGGGTCCGTTGCGGCTTGCGGGGCCGCAAGTTGTAGTTGCTCATCTTCCGCTTCACTCCT
>CAADGY010000018.1 GCA_900696665.1 uncultured Acidobacteriota bacterium | reverse complement strand
GGTTTGAGCATCCGCACTTGGGCGATGCGTGGGCCACGGCTGCGCGCTTGCGTGTCATCACCGTTGCCATGACCCGTCTGCTCGGTGGGAGTCGGTGCAGCTGTTAGTTGTTCTGGCGTGGACGCTGGATTAGCCGCCGTGGGGACGACGGGTCGTTTGCGTCCGGGACGCCGGCGTGGACGGACGATTTCTCCCAGCACTTCGTGACAGAACACGGCGATGGCCGTCTTGCTGGTTGGCAGGCAATGCTGCGTGAGCAATTCGGCAATCGCACGATACGACGCGCGCTTCTGCCGGAGTTCAACGATGACATCCTTTGCGGGCATCAGGTCCTGGAACTTCTCGGGACGGCGCGGCGTGAACTCTGCGACCGCCTGCCGGACACTGGCTGGATCAAATGAGGTCATACGCGGGAGCGTATTGAATACGGACGGGGAATTCTGTTGGCAGCGCAATGGACACGGACAGTCGATGAACTGCCTGCGTCTGAGTCACGGATGTTTTCCGACCTGCTCGCGGCTGCGACGTGTCCGTGGACGCGGACATTTTGTCGTCCTGGACTGAACTGGGACGAATCACGTTCGTGACCGTTGCCTGATCGCGACTGTTTTGGTCCGCTGATAGTTCACGGACACGGACAATTTGTTGCCGCGACTGCGGAAATGGACTGCCTGCGTCTGCGGCTTGTCCGCGCTTTCGGCCCTTGCGCGAATGCGCCGTGCCTGTGGCCAATTCGCGGTCACGGACTGGTTCAGTCCGTGGCCGCGGGCCTTTGCCCGCTCGCGGTTGTTGCGCGTCCATGTCGCGATTCCTTCGCGGACGCAGAGTCCTTGTGACAACAAGGGGTAAGGCTTGTTCTGCCTTAAACGTGATGGGAAACACATCGCCTCCTTTGTTGATTGAGTTCCGTGCGCCACTGCTCCAATTGCGTGACGACACCTTCAATGCGGGTGGTTTGTTCAATCGCGCCTACGCCAATTTGCGCGGCCTGATGTGCGGTGACGGGTGACTCAGCGAGTTGCATGGCCGAGTTCTCAGCGTGGGTGTTGAGCCGTTCTCCAAGCCTCTTCAGCACCTCGATGGCGGTGCGGAGTTGGGCGGTGGTGGGTGTTTGCATAGTCAGATGCGAATGCGAAGTGATTGCCTGTTGGCGAATTTCTGGTGATGCCCGAGGCGACGTTTCGCCGACCATTTTGCCCGTTGAACTTGTCCACGCCGGATCGGATGTGCCCGAGGCTTACTGAACCCACGACACGGGGCAGCTTCCTCGACCGCGTTTTCAGTGGAAGTTTCGACAACTGTGCGTGACGGGATCGCCGAGCACGCGAGTGTGTTTCCGGTCAGTGTGGTAGATGCCTGGAGCTTGCGGGCTGCTGATTGAGTCGTGCTCGTGATCACCCCAGCAGTTCAGCACAAGCGACAAAGGGGCGGATGTATCAGTTACACAAGATGCGCATTCAGTCCTGAATGCGTCCAAGCGCCATCCGCAACGAGTCCAAGCGGGAAGCTATTACTGGCAGTGGTATTTATCGGAATCCGAATCATACGAAACGAGGCCGCAATCAACGAGTAACGACAACGAGCTGGCCAGGCGATCTGCCGTGATGCGTGGCCGCCACGGATATTCAACCAGTGCCTCAAGACCGCCTTCTTCCAAGATGATCCGCAATCGTTGCCGGCCTCCGTCGAAACGGTTTGTGGCAACCGCGAAATGCTGACTCAGAACCAAGTTTTCAATCAGAACGGCAAGCAAGTGTTCCAATGGCTGCTGAGAATTCTTGTCGAACACTTTGCACCAATAGGCAAGGGAGATGCGTGGCGCTCCACCACGTCCAATCTCCTGCTTTAGCTGTGAGTCGTCCATCAGCCACTCACCAAAGCGGCGCATCAGTAGAAGCAGCTTTACGGCGGGAGCACATAATGAATCTGGTTCATCTCCGACAACACGTTCCAACTCGCGCGACAGCCAGAAAAGACTCACGCCGTCATCTGTCGCCGCCCGCGCAATGTAGTCGTCGAGCGCCTTTATTTCGCCAAGCCACGATTCCACGGCAGAGTCTGGAGACTTTTTGGCGAATACTTCGGGAGCAGATTTCGCCAAAATATCCCGGAGAGAACTAATGATTCTGGCGGGGTTGCGTTCGTGACAGTTTAAGATGCGGTGCTCAACCCACGCTAGAAGACATTCCATTGCGATGCGTTACGCCTGTCTCACTTGCAGCAACAGCCACTTCTTTGAACTTTGCTCCGGGCCTCGCTCCAACTTGATCTTTTTCCTATTTGGCAGCCGTTGGAAAGCCATGCTCCTACGTATCTCCTCCTCCTGCATTGGCTGGTTGCTGTTGCGGAGCACGGACAGGATCAGATGCAGAGTGGCGCTTCGGCGGCCAATATCGCTTGATTCGTTGATCTTGGATTCATCGTAAAAACAACCGGCGAAGATTTCCCGTTCCTGCTTGGTTGGGGGATCATCTACCCGCCAAGATTCAAACAATTCTGAGGCTTGGGTTTCGCTCGCAAACAGTTCTTCTTGGTCCGAAAGCATCGAATACGCTCGGCGCTTTTGAAGTGAAGAATCCAATGCTTCTGCAAGCCCAGCACCTTCCCTGGTGACTTGGAAAAACGGTCCTTCAATCTGATGGATGAAACCAAGCCCGCCTCGGTCTTTCGCCGAAGGGCCATATTGCACAGCGGCTTGCAGGCTGGTGTTGTCCGCACTTCTTCCCCATGACCTAAAAGCTAGATCCGCTTTGTTTGCTTGTTGGATTTTGGGTTTTGACCGCATTCCAGGAACACGAGCGCCGGCCCGCCACTTTACAGGGTTGATTTGATGCCCCCACAAAAACAAGCTCTCGACCTTCTCCTTGAAACGGGCAAGTTCCTTGGCGGTCGCCTTGTCATCGGAATCCGCCTTCTTGCTTTCGTAGAATTTCCAATAAATCCAACTGAGCACGCTGTATGGTCGAATGTAGTAGGTAACATTGTTGATACCGGGAAGACATTCGGCCATCAGGTCCAAGTTGACCTGCCGCAACCCCAGAAAATCTACACCGCCGCGCCCCGGATCGAATTCCGGCAGCAAGTGCGGCCCTTTCGGGATGTCTTGGAGATCAAGGCTCATGCGACTTTCAAATGAACGAGGAAGTGATTGCGATGCGGGCACACCGCTAGCCGCTCCGATTCAAGCGTCCGCTTTACTGATTCCGGCAAAACCAGGTGGCATTTCGGGCAGGCGTTGCGACCGTTGCTCCATTCAACAAGGTCGATGCGCTGCCGTCGCCGCAATGACTCCAACAGCATTCTTCCAGTCGGCGTCTTGAAAATCGTGAAATCATCTGGCGGCTCTGTTTTTTCGGCGGCGCAATCCCGCACAATGTTGATTTCCT
>CAADGY010000017.1 GCA_900696665.1 uncultured Acidobacteriota bacterium | reverse complement strand
TGGTGGCCGGCTATGCACCCTCGAATCCCGTGGATGAAGAGTTTTTTGAGATCCTCCGGCGCGAAGGGCATGAAGTGTTGCCGGAGCGGATCCCCTGGGGCGGTCCGCCGAGTTGGTTGAGTGCCCGGCGCGCTATTGCGGACCTGGCCGCCAAGTACGATATCAGGATCATTCACACCCACGACAACGTGTCGAATCTGATCGTTGCTTACACCAATACGCGGCAACCGTGCGCGCGTGTAGCGAGCGCTTACGGCTGGTTCGAACCGAAGTCTAACGTACAGATTGTTTCGGGAGACGGATGGTTCGACGGCTGGTCGCGCCGGAAGTTGCTGCTCTATTACTGGATCGATCTGAACCTGGCATTGCCCAGGTTTGACGTGGTGTACACGGTGTCGCACACGATGAAGCGAAAGCTGTTAACGGGCCGAACAGCCGCACAACGGATCTGTGTCGTTTACACCGGCATCGAAGCGGACAAGTTCGGCCAAGGGTCACGTAGGAACGAGGTGAGACGGCATTTTCGACTGCCGGAGGATTCCATCGTTGTTGGAACCGTAAGTCGTCTTTCAGGGGAGAAGGGCCATATCGTGCTACTCGATGCCGCGCAGCGACTGGCGAAAGACTTACCCGAGTTGCGATTGCTGATCGTCGGCAGAGGTTATATGCGCGAGCAGATCGAGCGGCGGGCGAAGGATCTGGGTATTGCCGGCCGTGTGGTTCTCGCTGGCTACTACGAGGACTTACCGGGCGTACTCGCCTCCATGGATATCTTCGCTCTGCCGAGCCTGCTGGATGAAGGGCTGCCAACCTCAGTGCTGGAGGCGCAGGCCGCGGGATTGCCGGTTGTGGCGAGCGATGCCGGTGGGACTTGCGAGTCAATTGCGCCGGACCTGACAGGTTTGTTGGTGCCGCCCGGCGATGCCTCTGCTTTGGGAAACGCGCTAGCGGCACTCGCGAAGAATAAGCAACTGCGCCTGGAGATGGGAATGCGGGCACGCGAACGCGTACGTCAGTGCTTCACGGTAGAGCGCATGATGTCGGAAATTGCCGCCGTCTATCGACATTCAATGCTGAAAACCCGACAATGTCCGGACAGCCCGGAGGTTGCGCCGGAGAGATGGTGATTGCATGCAGACAGCGGTAGTTACCGGAGCGTATGGATTCATCGGAAGACATCTGGCGCGCCGGCTGGCGGCGGCCGGCTACCGGGTTATCGGTATTGGGCATGGCAGTTGGGGGCGTGAGGAGTGGGCGGGCTGGGGCTTATGCGACTGGCGGCACGCGGATGTCGATTTGAACGAGATGCTGACGTACGCGGAGCAGCCATCCGTGATTTTTCACTGCGCCGGCAGCGGCTCGGTCGGCTTCTCGATGCAGCATCCCTTGCAGGACTATCAGCGTAGCGTCACGAGCACAATCGCGGTGCTCGAGTTCGTCCGGCTACACGTGCCGGATTGCCGCGTGGTACTGCTTTCGAGCGCTGCGGTTTATGGAGCGGCCGGCGGACGACGACTGTGCGAGACGGAACCAGCTAATCCGATCTCGCCTTACGGCGTACATAAGAAGATTGCGGAGGATCTGTGCAGATCGTATGCTTCATCGTTCGGACTGGCTGTCGCGGTTGTTCGGTTCTTTTCGGTTTACGGGCCGGAATTACGCAAGCAACTGCTGTGGGACGCGAGCTGGAAAATCCTGCAGAAGCGGTACGAATTCAGTGGTGACGGCTCCGAAGTCAGGGATTTCCTTTACGTATCCGACGCGGTAGAGTTGCTGTTAAAAATGACGGAGCAAGCCTCGGATCGGTGCCCGGTGGTCAACGGCGGCACCGGTGAAGGAATAAGCATCCGCTCGGTCTTAACGGAGTTGTTTCGCTGCTTCAGTGAACCGGAAGGTCCTTTGTTTTCCGGCGTCGCAAGGTCAGGTGACCCTGCGCAACTGATCGCTGATTGCACTCGGGCACACCACACCGGGTGGCGCGCCCAAGTGCGGTTGGAGGAGGGAGTCACGAATTATGTGCGCTGGTTTCGTGAGTTGCATGAAGCTCATGCGGCCGCCGGCTCCTCGGAATGTTAGTTACTGCCGCTGGATGTGGATAGCGCGCGCATTGCCAATGGCGGAGGCTGACGGTGTGGCGTCCATCGGCAGCGTCCGGCGGCAGGGTGGCGGGGCCGCCGTCGCCCGCGTACTCGGAGTTGCCATGCCCAGCCACGGTGAAGATGCGGCCGTCGGCGTCGATTGCGCGGACGCGCTTGTTGCCGTAATCGGCGATATAGACGAGCGCCGGCGACAAGAAGACTCAGTAAACGGAACTATCGGGAGCGATGCGAAGAACATGATGGTTGGCATAATCCGCCACGTAGATATTTCCCGCGTTATCTATTGCGATTCCGGGCGGGGTACGTAAGAAGATTTCCAGCGCATTTGCACCCAGGAACCCTGGGACCGCGGCACCGTTCCCGGTTGCTCTCAGCCGCAGATTGTTCTTGTTACGTCGGACCGGCTGGGGTAGACTAGCACAACGCACAGATGGGCACGCGGAGCGGCTCTTCAGTCACTGGGGCTTAGAGAC
>CAADGY010000016.1 GCA_900696665.1 uncultured Acidobacteriota bacterium | reverse complement strand
CAGATTCATCTATGCGGAAGAACCCATCTACTCATTCCACAGTGAGATCCCCATGCCGCCGCAACTCGCGGTCGTGCCCTTGAAACGGCTTTGGGCCGGCGACATGACCGGTGCCCGGATTGCCTCCGAAATGTCCGAGTCAAAACCCGAGATCATCCTCTTGAAAAGCACCACCACCGAGACGCCGTTCAGCGATTTGCTCGGTGCAGAGTATCGAGTGATTTACGAAGATGGCCGCCACCGGCTCTACGCACGGCGGACTGTCGCGAAACAGGCAGGCTTCTGAACCGATGCAACCGGCAGACACAACAAAGGGCGGTTTGCCCGAACCGTTATGGAAGCGATATGTGAAATTCTGCGTGGTGGGCGGCACAGGGATCGTGGTGGACATGGGCGTCCTCCACCTGCTGGCTTCGTCCGCAATGCTGGGCTGGAACCTCAGTCTCAGCAAGACCATCGCTGCCGAAACGGCGATCTTCAACAATTTCTTGTGGAACGATCTCTGGACTTTTCGCGGAATGGCAACCGGGCGCCACTCGCCAAGTCAACGGCTCATTCGTTTCCTGAAATTCAATCTGATCTGCCTGTCGGGGATTGCATTGAGCTTACTGCTGCTGAACATCCAGGTGCATGGGCTGCGATGGAACCTGTATCTGGCAAATTTCATCGCCATTGTGCTGGTCAGCCTCTGGAACTTTCTCCTAAATTTGAAGTTCGGTTGGAGTTGCTCCAAACCACTGTGAAGGAAGAGCCGCATGCCCTCTGAAAAATCCTGCAAATGAACGCAGTTTTGTCCCCCGACCGGAGCTTAACGCGTTCTCATGCCCTTGGATTGGGCCTGTTTGGTCTGCGTCGTGATCAGGTTCGCTTTAATGCTCTCCCGGATCGGCCTGCGTCGCACTTTTGCTGCGGGTTCTTCGCTTGCTGTCTCCCGGATTGTTTTGTCGACCTGCATCAAATCCGTTGCCGAGAGCCGTTCAGAGGATTTGCCGACAGCTTCAAATAACTCCTCTTTATCGTCGGTGTAGATTGTCAACGCCTGTTTGAAGCGGCTGACTGACACGTAAAACTGTTGCCGGTCAGCGGCCCGGAAGGACTCGGAACTTTCGGCAATGAACACACGGTCCACACTTTTGCTCTGCGATGCGTAGGAGGTGACGCAATAGCCGTGCGTCAGGTTGCCGTAGCCTTTTGAAAGCACCCAGCCGTTGGCGAGCTTGATGTCGCCGTCCGGCGTGAAACCCTTGATTTCTCGCAACTCTCCGTTGTTCAGCCGATGCCTGTCTCGCGTGAATCCGTTCTGCGTGATCCGTACCATATCACCGACAGCCAGAGCAATCGTGCGGGATGCATAGACCTGATACCGTGCCGGATGGTCCAGGGGCAGCGACTCTACGGTACCATTCTCCCGCTCGACTTCCACGGTTCTCGCATCCCGCCGCTTCACCTTTGCCCGCTCGCCGCGCCGGAAACCGGGAACGTTTTGATGGAACTGAATCACCATGTCAGGCAGGTAATTGAGCGCATCGCTCCGTTGCGCTTCCGTCCATTGCAGATTTTTCAGTTGAAGGAACTCGCGTTCTTCGTCGCGCAATTGGCGTGCCTGTTTCAACCGTTCGCGAATCCGGGTTGTCACCCGTTCGCCCTCAACGTGCGTCGGGGAAATGACCAGAGCCGATTTGCCGTCCTCGATGGCAGCGACGTAATCAGCGGCCAACGATTCATGCCGATTCTCCGACGCGAGCTCCCGCAGCATTCCGAGCTTGTCCAGTTGCTTGAACGCGCGTTCCAACTCACCCGCCCGCAAATCGGCGACGACCGCCTTGTGTGAATCGCTCTTTTGTCGCCAGATTTCTTTCAGTTCGGCAGCCTGCAAGCCAGCATGTTCTTCCAACAGGCGCAGTGCATCCCCACGCTCAACGGCCCGATGTTGCGCGGTGTCACCCGACAGGACGAGGCGGCAGTTTTGCTTTTCGGCGAGCGCGGCCACCCGCGCCAGGGTGCGAGCACCCAACAGTCCGGCTTCATCAATCCAGATCACCTGCCCTCCAACTTGCTCTTGGAGTTTCGCGCTTTGCAGTAATGCTTCCACGGTTTCAGCGTTTGCAAATCCGGCATCGGTTCGCAACACCCCACGTGACGCTTCCGCCGACGGGGCGAACGTGAACACCTTTTGCCCGCCGGATTCAATCGCGGCAACCGCCTCTTTCATCATCGTGGTTTTGCCTGTGCCTGCACCGCCGCGAATGGCCGTCACCCAATCCTTGCTTCGGAGAACATGCCTCACGGCGTTGCGTTGTTCCTCCGAAAGCGTCTGATTCTGGAGTTCACACGACCCGGAACGGAACGGGTTGAACTTCCCCTTGCCGTCGCGCACGAAATCGATCAGCCGCCTTTCCTCAGCCAATACTCCCCTGGTGGTGAACCATTCGTGACCGTCTGCCTTTTGGGTGATGAACTCATCCCGCAGCAGTTGCCGTTTGACTTGTTCCACGCCGACATCACCGACCCCGTAACGCAGCGCCTGCCGCAGCAATTCCTT
>CAADGY010000015.1 GCA_900696665.1 uncultured Acidobacteriota bacterium | reverse complement strand
TGGGAAGTTGACGCTGCGGGAGGCTCAAGCGATCATGGACGAGGGCAAGGTGCTCCGGCAGCAGGGCCAGGCTGAGCCACCACCCGAGGTGGACGAGTAAAGGCACGCCGAACCAGGCGCTGCACCTAGTTTCGGCCCATTGGACTTGCAGGGTACTATCAGGGACGTTTCGCAGGAACCTCTTGAGGAATAGGGACTTCCGCCATTTCCATGTGGCTTTTATATTCTAGGCAGAGGGCATTCACAGGGCCAGCGTTGGCGGAAACTTGGCGGAAAAGGGAAGCCTCATTAAGCCTCTTTTCTGATGGATGAGCGACGAGAGTATGGCTGTGCGCTGGTTCGCCGCTGTCGAAGAAAGGAGCCACCAGACCAGCAACTACTTCGAAAGTTGCGAGGCATACGCATTCCAGTCGATTGCCGGGACGGTCCCAAGCGATTGAAGCTGATTCAACAGGCGAAAAAGGAAGTAGACGAGAGCGTTCTCTGACTTGCAGTAGGTGTATTCGCCCCCCGCGTTGAACGTGTCGAACGAGTGCCCCGCGACTGCCAGCCCGCAATTCAGGCGGTTATGCCCGGTCAGCTCCCCGTGGTGATGCTCGAACGAAGTCGTGAAGCCGTCTTTCCAGTCCACGTCAATCGCCAGGATGCCCGCGATGATCTCGAAGTGCGGCTTGGGGTCGTAGTAACCGCCAGCATGGGCAATCCGAACCGAAGTCCGCTTCAACCGGCGCACCGAAGCCGCCTTCTCCCCCGCGTATTCCAGATACGCCTTGTCTATCGTCGGCTTGCACTCGAAGACGGCGTACACTGCTTCGGCAGGAATATAGCGGTGGGCATCGCTGCCCAGCATCGTCGGCGTGTATTGCCGGTCATGCACCACGACATCAATGGAATCGGAGACCTGCCCTTCGCTATCGAGGATCGTGGCCTTGTGGACGGAGTAGCGGTTGGGCAGGTAGTTCCGCAGCACTTCGATGAAATACTGCTCGTTGACCTCGCCGCGATCGCCGTCATGGACGATGCGGTCGGACGAACGCAACTTGGCGACAAGGCAGGATTGCTCGCTGGCGAAGGCGCGTTGGAGGAACTCCATCCCGCGCGTCTTGCTTAAGTGTGAATCAGGCATACCGGATCATCCTCCTTACGACAGCGGGAACATCGGGCCGAAGACCTCGTACCGCCAAACTTTCAGGGCCTCGCCATTCTTGCCCTGTCGCTCAAGCTGAATGGCCTTCGCGGCGGCGTCGGAACCGGCCCGGAGCTTCTCCTTCGCGGCGTCACGCGCCCACTGATCCATGCCGTCGCTGACTGGCGGGCCGAGCTTGGCGGGGTCAGCCCAGGTCTCATTGAGACGGTCAGCAAGACTCGCCAGGAATGCCTTGATCTCGTAGCGGTAATCGCCGCCAAACGGCGGATGCAGTAGTTCCAGCGCCATGACCTCGATCAAGAACGAGGGCTTGACCGGCTTGCCCTGATTGGCGTTCCACTTCTTCGTCATCCGCACGATTCCCTTCCACTCCCCGCTGTACGCTTCCTGGGCCTTGACCGCCAAATCGAAGTGGACTTCGGGATCGGTTTCCGTCCATCCCGACGAGGTGGCGGTATCGGGGATTTCGTAGTGGCTGTTCTTGGCAAACGCCGGTACCACGTCGAAGCTCATGACCTTGCCGCCCGTGTCCTCGTCGTCGTTCGGCTTAACGCCGAACTCAACCGTGACCGACCTACGCTGGCGCGACACCTTGTCGCGGCCATACTTTTCCACCAGAGCGCCCTCGAATGCCTTGAGCAGATCGGCCGGAGGCTGATCGCGGCGGTGCTTTTCCCTCTTGCCCAGGACGCAGAAAATATCCACGTCCTTCAGCGGCTTGGTCTTTGTCCACCGCTTGTACGACCCGGTAAGGAAGTCGCGCTCGATGTCAAACTTGGTCTTGAGGAAGTCACGGATTTCGTTGTGACGGCGCGAGGCGTCGTCCTGTTCGGCGTTGGTGAGTTCCAGGCGGCTGCGGAACTTCTTGAAGGCTTCTGCCACGGTAATCACTTCGCCTTCCTCCAGTACGTGGTTCCCGTTCTCAGGCCGTTCCCGTCAATGGTCGTGCCGATGCTCTGCCGGACAAATCCGTCCGTCGAACGTAGCATCGTCCCTGACCAGCCTTCGACATTCGGCCTGCCGGGTTTGTTGGTAATGACGATGCGGTAGTCGCAGGCCGAGGGCCATAGCCCCGCCTTATTGATGGCGTATTTCACATCTTCCGGGTTGACCCACATCCCTCCGCCGTCGCCGGAGGAGCCGTAGTAAATCTCGAAGTCCCACCGGCCGACCAGATCACCCGTATTGCGGTTGTAGACTTCGAGATGCACCTCCTCCAGATCGTGAGTGGTCAGCCATGTGCTGATCCCACGGTGCAGGACTGTCCAATCGGAGGCGAGTTTCTCCGGGCTGAGGCCGCTCCAACGGATGATGTCCTTGAGCAGCATCAGCATCTTGTCCGTGACGTAGGTCACGGAATGCGTATAGGTGTTGACCGCAACGAAAGTGCTCATGGACGCAGGAATGCCTCCATGTTGATCGCCGCATCCGCCGTCGCGGCCTTGCCAGGTTGTTCCTCGCCGTCATCGAACGGCTCGCTCTTCTCGCGGACTTTCACCCGCGTGGACTTCTTCGCCAGCGCATCCTTGACCCAGGGCACGTCGTCCGCGTCGGCGGGCAGACTCATCACCCAATCGCCCGCCGTCGGGCATTCGGCCAATGCGGCTTCGTTGGCGTCATCGCCGGTGACGGCATCCTCGTCGTAGAGGCAGTACATCCGGACGCGCGGCCCCTTGCCGCGCACGACCATCGGCGAAGCTTTGGGCGACTCGGTGGAGATGATCGCGGAGGCGATGCCCGCGATACTAAGAAGCTCGCGGCGGGCGTCGCCGTCCTTCGGGGCGATCAGATCAACGATCACCTGCCATGCATCAGAGGCGGCGCGGGCAGGTGTCGCCCGGATTCTTCGAGCAACGGCACTCATGATTGGCCCTCCAGCACGGATTTGCTTTCGTTCTGGGCCTGCTTCGCTGCGGTCAGCAGATCGGCCCCGGTCAGGCCCGATGGATCAATGGCGGTCTGCTTGCGGAGGGCGCAGGCCGAGATGACCAGCTTGCGAATACGGCGACCATCCAAGCCGACGCACTGCTTCGCGGCCCGCTCGAAATCCGAGTCCTTGAGAATGTGGCCCACCGCCTCATACGACTTCGCCAGTTCCTGGACCGCCGATGCCAGAATGGCCCGGCACGCCTCCGGCCCCGGCAGGCCGACGTTCTCGATCAGGTCAGCGCGGGAGAGGAATGCACCGTCCACAGCGCGTGTGAAGTTACTGGTGGCGATGAACAGCAGATGCGGATATTTCGCCGCGAGCTGGTCAAGCTGTGCAAGCACGGCATCCGTCGCGCGATGCACGTCAATGGGGTTCGCGTCCATGCTCATGCGGTTGCGGTCCGCCGCCAGCGTTTCCACCTCGTCCAGCAGCACGATGAGCGGGCCACGTTCCGCCTGCTCCGCTACCGTCTGGCCGAGAAGGTCACGAACCGCACGCTGGCTCTTGCCCAACGCCGCGCCCGCCAAGGCATGGGGTTCGACCTCGATGAAACGAAACTGGCCTAGCTTGCGGATAGCCTCGGCGGTGCGCGCCGCTAGGCCCCGTGCCAACGAAGTCTTGCCGGTTCCCGGAGGTCCATGAAGAACGATAAGCCCATGCAGCGGCAGGTTCGACCGATTGACCTTATCCCGCAGGGTGAAGTTCAGGATCGCCTGCGACAGCAGCCTGTCCTTCTGCGACGGCTCTACGATCACCGCGTCCCACTGCGCGACGAACTCCTGATCCGGCAGCAGGCGACTATCCAGCACGCCCGTCGCGTCCACGCCGCCGGAACCTGCCCCGTTCCTGCTGGGGAATTGGGCGACCCTATTCTCGCCGTCGCCACGCCCATCGAATGAAGACCCACGCATACGTTCCCTCCGTGTTTTGGCTCGCCCGGGGCATGTCCGCCCGGAATTGTGCCGTTCAACTATAACGAACATATCGGTACACCGTGGCGGTGTCAACTATAGCGAACAAAATCTCTTGCTCCGGCGTACCGATCCGGTAAACTGAAATTGTTTCGCCAAAGGCCAAACAAGCGGGATGCGCGACCAATGTCACTTGCCGAGAGAATACGTAAACGAAGAGAGGAGTTGGGGTTATCGCTCGATGAGCTTTCGTCGCGGGCGAAAATCTCGAAGACGTATCTGTGGGAATTGGAGCGCGACACGGAAGGCGAGAAGAAACCGTCGGCTGACGTGCTGCTTCGTCTCGCTACCGAGCTATCCACTACGCTCGCAGACTTGCTGGCCCTGGGGACGGTGAAGGTTCACCAGGAGGTGATCGAAATCCCGCCCTCGCTCAAAGAATTCCAAGACCGCATGGCCGCCCAAAAGACCCCTTTGACAAAAGATGACCTGCGCGACCTCGCCATCATGAAGTTTCGCGGGGGACAGCCGCAAACCGCAGACCAGTGGCACCAGCTTTATCTGCTCCTCGTGAACTCGATACGGAAGGGCAAGAAGTCATGACGACGCCCCTCCGTTCAACAACTTCCTTGATCCAGGAGCTAGTTCGCTCGACCGGCGCAGCCGATCCAGCGGCCGCGATCCGCCTCAAGGCCCAAGAACTCATCAGCCTGTATGTCGCATCATTTGGCGATCCGGCCATGCCGATCAGCGTGGACGTGCTTGCGAGTCTGCGCGGCATCGCCAAGAGCGCCGAACTTCCCCTGCACAGCCCCGATGCCGAGCTTGTGCCCGACGGCACCGGCGGGGTGAAGATGCGAGTTCATCCTGACCGGCCCGAGACGCGGCAGCGTTTCAGCACGGCACACGAGATTACCCACACGTTCTTTCCCGACTACACCACGAAGACTTGGTGCCGCACCGATGCCCGTTACCGGGATCGGGACGACCCTGATCAACACTTGGAGATGCTCTGCGACATCGGAGCCTCCGAGCTTCTCTTTCCCCTGCCGTGGTTTTCCAAAGATGCCGCCGCCGTAACCGACGCTAACGGGCTAGTTCAACTAGCCACCACCTACCACGCCTCGCGCGAAGCAACGATGCGACGGTTCGCTGAGACATCGCAGGAACCAGTCGCGGCCGTGTTCTTCACCTGGAAGCTGAAGCCAACGCAGAAAGGCACGATTGGCCGACGGGAACAAGGAAATCTGTTCGGCCTGACGCCCGAGGAGGAAATCCGCGACGCGCTCCGCTTGCGGATCGAGTACACAATCACGAGCGAGGCATTCAAGGCAGACGGCCATTTTCTTCCGAAGGACAAGTCTGTCGAAAACGACGGACCGCTCTACTATGCCGCTTCGACCGGGTGCCCTGCGGAGGACGAGTGCCAACTCGATCTCGGCCAGGCATCCGGGAAGTACCGCGTCTGGGCCATCCCACTATGGACGGCCGACGAGCAGTTGGGAGCGAATGGGGAGAACGCCGTGGCCGCCATCCTGCGTCCCGTTTCTGTTCCCAAACCGAAACGCCGGAAGAACAATTCCAGTAGCGCGAAATTGTTCGAAGATTTATGACTTTCAGCAGCATGGAGAGAAACGCAACCCAGCGGGCGGTCGTCGTGGAAGCCCGTAAAGTCGCCGAACGGGTGTTAGCCATCGTGCAGCCTGTCGGCGAGAAACAACCGGCAAAGAGTCATTCGTGCCGACCGGCTTTGTTCACCGAATGACTCGAACGATAAAGGAACTTGCAGCGTGACCGAGACGGTAAGGAAACTCGAACAAGCTATCGAACAGGCGGCGGGGCAGTATTATCGGCTCGTCGTCCTGGTCGGCTCGTCGGGCTCCGGGAAAACCACCGCCTTGCAGTCTGTTGCGAAGAAGCTCGCTTGCCCGCTGGTGAACGTCAATCTGGAACTCAGCAAGAGGATGCTCGAACTGACCCGTAACCAGCGATCGAATCAAGTCGGTCGGCTGCTCAAGGATGTGATTGCCGCCGTATCCGGCGACGTGGTGTTGCTCGATAACCTGGAACTTCTGTTCGACCCGGCTTTGCAGGTCGAACCGCTGCGACTGCTCCAGTTGGCGAGCCGCAACCGCACCATAGTTGCCGCATGGAACGGTAATTACCGAGACGGGACGCTCACGTATGCCGAGCCGGGGCATCCAGAGTTCGTTCAGTTGAAACAGCCCGATGCCGTCGTGATCCCGGTCGGCACGAATGAAACCAAGTGAGGTGGAGACACTATGAAATTCAGAGATCTGGTCAAGTTCGAGCCTATCGAATCCGTCATCCAGCTTGAGCAGGCGGATTCGCCGGAGGCCGTGCGCCAGCTTGTCCAGACGTTTGTGATCTCCGACCGCATGGCCGAGCAGTTGTGCGATCTGGTCATCCCGAACCTGCAATTCGAGACGCCCGCCGACAACAAAGGCGTGCTGATCGTCGGCAACTACGGCACGGGTAAGTCCCACCTGCTGTCGCTCATTTCCGGGCTGGCCGAACACGCGGACTTGGTGAAGGCGGTTAAGAACAAGAACGTATCCAAGGCGGCGATGGCCATCGCCGGGAAGTTCAAGGTCGTGCGGCTTGAAATCCCGGCGACGAAAAAGAGTCTCCGCAACATCATCTGCGGAAGGCTCGAAGATTTCTTGTCGAACGAAGGGCTGTCGTACTCTTTCCCCGCCGATGAGCAGGTAGACAGCAACAAAGACGACCTGTCCAACATGATGGCCCTGTTTAACGAGAAGTACCCCGACCACGGTTTGCTCCTCGTCGTGGACGAATTGCTCGACTACCTGCGTTCCCGCAAGGACCACGAGTTGATTCTTGACCTCGGCTTTCTGCGGGAGATCGGTGAGGTTTGCAAGCTGATCCGCTTCCGCTTCATTGCCGGTTTGCAAGAGAGCCTTTTCGACAACCCGAAGTTCCAATTCGTCGCCGAGAGCCTGCGCCGGGTGAAGGACCGTTTTGAGCAGGTGCGGATTGTCCGGCAGGACGTGGCCTACGTCGTTTCCGAGCGGTTGCTCACCAAGAATGAGGAGCAGAAGGCCCGCATTCGGGAACACCTACAAAAGTTCACTCCGCTCTACGGTGGGATGGCCGAACGGCTCGAAGAGTTCGTCCGGTTGTTCCCGGTCCACCCGACCTATCTCGAAGTGTTCGAGGCAATCTCCATCGCCGAGAAACGGGAAGTGCTGAAGACGTTGAGCAGTGAAATCAAGCGAACTCTCAACAATGACGTACCAACCGACCAGGCAGGTCTTATCAGCTACGACTCGTATTGGGAGTTCCTTCAGGGGAATGCCGTTCTGCGTTCGGTCCCGGAAATTCGGGAGGTGATCGACGTAAGCAAGGTGGTCGAGAACCGCATTCAGCAAGCGTTCACCCGTAAGGCACTTCAGCCGATGGCAGTGCGGATCGTTCACGGCTTGTCGATTCACCGGCTCACGACCGACGACATCCGAGCCAAGATCGGCCCGACTGCCGAAGAACTGCAAAACGGGCTGTGCCTTTTCGCTCCGATCCCGGAAAAGACCAGCGACTTCCTGCGAACGACCGTCGAGGCGTGTCTGAAGGAAGTGATGCGGACGGTCAGCGGCCAGTTCATCACGCACAACACCGACAACGACCAGTATTACCTCGACCTGCAAAAGACCATCGACCACGACGCCAAAATCCAGGACAAGGCGGAAACGCTCTCCGACTCGCAACTCGACCGCTACTACTTCGACGCCCTGTCCCGTGTGTTGGAACTGACCGATCAGACGCCCTACGTCCGGGGCTACCAGATTTGGGAACACGAAATCGAGTGGCGGGATCACAAGATCACCCGCCGAGGCTACCTGTTCTTCGGCGCACCGAACGAGCGATCCACGGCCCAGCCGCCACGGGACTTCTACCTCTACTTCCTCCAGCCGTTCGAGCCGCCGCACTACGAGGACCAGAACCTGGCCGATGAAGTGTTCTTCAAGTTGACCCACCGAGACAAGTCATTTCAAGACGCTCTTCGGCTTTACGCTGGCGCTCGTGAGATGGCGGCATCAGCCAGTACCGGCACGAAGAAGGTCTACGAGGACAAAGCGGACGGTTTCCTCAAGACGCTGGTCGCGTGGCTCCGCACGAACATGCTGACGGCGTTCGAAGTCGTCCACCAGGGCGTGCCGAAGAAGCTGGTCGAATGGCTGAAAGGCCACAAGACCGGCAACGCAACCGTCCGTGATCTGCTGGAACTTACCGGCTCGGTCTGCCTCGCCACTTCGTTCGAGGACCGCTACCCGGACTACCCGAAGTTCGCCGTGAAACTGTTCGCCAGCAAATTGCAGGAGCCGACCCAAGACGTGCTGCGCTGGCTCGCGGGCGGCGTGAAGAACAACATCGCCAACGCCGTTCTCGATGGGCTGGAATTACTCGACGGCGACAAGCTGAAGCCGCATCTATCCCGGTACGCCAAGGTCGTCCTAGAGAAGCTGGAGGGGAAGCCGCCCGGACAAGTCGTCAACCGGAAGGAACTCCTGACGGTCAAGAACGACGTGGAGCGGGAGAGTCAGTACCAGCTTGAGCCGGAGTTCCTGTTGGTTGTCCTGGTCTCGCTCGCGCAGAACGGGAACATCACCCTGAGCGTGGCGGGCAAGAAGTTCGACGCCGCAAACCTGGGTGAAGCCACCAAGACGCCGGTGGATCAACTCGTCGCTTTCAAGCACGTCGAAAAGCCGAAGGGTTTGCCGCTGGCCGAACTGGTGGCCCTATTCGAGTTGATGGGGCTGAACGAAGGGCTCATCCGCAACGAAAACACACACGAAGAGGCGGTGAAGCAGCTCCGTACCAAATCCACCGAACTGACCGAACGGGTTGTCACGGTCGCCCAGCATGTCCAGAGCGGCCTTCCCTGTTGGGGAAGTGAGCTGATCCCGACCGAGGACAAGGAACAATACCGCCAGAAGCTCGACACCCTGAAGGACTTCCTCGAAGGGTTACAAGCCTTCAATACGCCGGGCAAGCTAAAGAACTTCGCCCAAAGCGTATCGGCGATTCAGGAACACGTTCCCACGCTCACTCTCATCAAGCAGATCGATGACCTGCATGGACTGGTGCAGGAGTTGACGACTCTGACCGGCTACTTGGGGACCGCCGCCGCGGTACTGCCGCCGACCGACCCGTGGCGAGCGCAGTTGGAGACGGTGCGAACCGAGTGGCGCGCCAAGCTGATCGACCCTGCCGCCCGTAGTGCAACCGACTTCCGGCAGAAGATCAATCGGGCGCTACAGAAAGTGAAAGACGACTACCGAACCGCTTACTTGTCCCTGCACAAGAAGGCCCGGCTCGGTGCGAACGAAGACAGCAAGAAGAAGGAACTGCTCAAGGATGCCCGGCTGGAAAGCCTCAAAAAACTGGCGGGGGTGTCGCTGCTATCGCACTCGACTCTCAGCGAACTTCAGTCCCGGTTGGCGAAAGTGCAGACCTGTTTCACGCTGGTCAAGGACGACCTGGACGCCTCGGCCATCTGCCCGCACTGCAATTTCCGCCCACAGGAAGAAAGCCTGGGATCAACCGGCGCATCGGTCCTCGACCAGATCGACCAGCAACTTGACAGCTTGTTGGCGAACTGGACGACGACACTGATTGACAACCTGGACGACCCCATTGCCAAGAAGAGCATCAAACTCCTCCCGGATGCCCAGAAAAAGGAAGTTGAGGCATTCCTGAAGGCAAAGAAGCTGCCGGAGAAGATCAGCAACGATCTCGTTCAAGGGATGCAAACTGCATTATCGGGGCTGGAGGCGATCCCGGTGAAACCCACCGAACTACTCGACGCCCTCGGCGTGGGCGGCGCTCCCTGCACCGTCGAGCAGATTCAGACCCGCTTCGAGGAGTTCGTGGCGAAGCTCACAAAAGGCAAGGAGCCATCGAAGGTACGCCTCGTCATCGACCGTGGCGAGAACCCCGGAGGTCAACCGTGACCGTTCACCTCTCTACACGATTGGTATGGCACGACCGCGCTTGGGATGGTCACGTCTGCGACCACCCCGGCAAGAATGCCTATTGCATCGTGCAGCAGCACATCCGGGATGGCCGGGACGACGAGCGGGAAACCAAAGCCGCTGGTCTACCGCTATCGGTCGTGCAGGCTGAAGGGTGGCAACCGCCCTGTTCCCGTGACCCGATTGCCTTCTCCAAAGTCGGCTACACAATCACGCACCACGACCCGCTCGAATTCCGGCAACTGCCCTCGGTGCAGGAAGACATCCCACCATATTCAGTCTGCCCATCGCCGTACCGATGGATGCGGGAGGAGAACTTCCGCATCATCTGCGAAGACGAACGGCTCGACATCCGGGAGTCCGATACGCCAGATAAGGAATTCGGCTGGGTCTTCGAGCCTGATCGCCAAATCGCCCTGCTCAAGAATTTCTGGGGCAAACTGGAGAATGGCAAATCGCTCGTCTTCTTCTACTGCAATCACGGCAATCCGCTCGATGAAAGCCTGAACCGCATCTTGCTCGGTATCAGCCGAATTTCGGCAATCGGCCCGCAGCTTTTCTTCGGGCAGAAACCTCCGAAGTACCCGGACCAATACCCGATCTGGTCCCGGTGCATTACGCACGACTTCGAGAACCAAGGCTTCCGGCTCCCTTACCACGAATACCTGAAAGCTGGTCACGACCCGAAGAACATTCTCTGTCTCGTCCCGGAAGGGGCGATGCTGAACTTCTCCTACGTTGCCGAGCAACTCGGCGACGACCTCGCCGTGGGTGCTTTGGAACGGCTCGTACAGTCAGTTCAAGCGGTGAAGGACGAAGGCAAAGTCCCTGGCGATTGGGACCGGCATCTCGTCTGGCTCAATGATGTTCTTTCCGAAGTCTGGCAGAACCGTGGGCCATTCCCCGGCATCGGCAGTGTGCTGCAATACCTCGGCTGCGAGTCCGGCACCGCGTACCAGCGTCAGGTCCTCGTGCCGATGCTCAACAAGGGGGAGAACGCCTGGGAGTACGTACTGGCGATCCTCGAAGGCCGCAAGAAATGCGATGACAAGCAGTACGCCAAGGCTCTGAAGCAGGCGGCGGAACGCTGGTCGGCCTACAAGGAGCCTCGCCGCAATCTGCTCGCACAATTGGCCCGCTTCGAGTTGTCGCCAGCGCAAGTCCAGCGAGTCGCCAACCCCGACGAACGTACTGCCTGCGGGATTAGCGGCACGGATAACGAGATCGTCGCCAACCCGTACCTGCTCTGTGAGATGGATCAGGGCGACGGTGTTTCCGATGTCATCGCTCTCGAAACCATCGACCGTGGAATGCGTCCGGAAGGGGCTGCCGCCAAGTTCATCGACAAGGAAGAAGTCTGCGCTCAGGACGATCCTCGCCGCATTCGGGGCGTGGCCGTCACCGTGCTGAAGGATGCCGCACAACAAGGCGACACGCTGCTCCCCTTCGCCGAAACCATCACTCGCATCGCGAAACGATTCCCCGAACGCAGGGCGTGTATCCCCGACCGGGATTTGGTGTTGGGCCAAGCCGCTTTCTATCAGGAGGCTCTCGACTTCCGCACGGACGCCGACCCACCGACGATGGCTCTCAAGTGGCTCTCTGAACTGGAGAAGGAAGTCAGCAGCCGACTCCCTCGACGCACGAAAGTCAAGAACGATCCGCCCAAAGCGGGCTGGAGTTGGGAGAAACTGCTGGTTGATGAGTTCGAGAAAAAGAAAACCGGCTCGAAGCTCCCGCCCGAAGTCGAAGAACGCGCCAGGAAGGAGAAGGCCGAGGCGCTGGCGAAGCTTTACGAGAGCCGCCTTAGCGTACTGTGCGGGCGAGCCGGTACGGGCAAAACCTCCGTGCTGAAAGTCTTCCTCAAGGGCTTGGAAGAACTCGAAGGCAAGAAACCGATCCTGCTTCTGGCCCCGACCGGCAAAGCCCGCGTCCGGCTCATGGACCGTACCAAACGGGACGATGGCAGTGTGCGGGACGCCTACACGATCCACCAATTCCTGATGCGCCATGAATGGCTCAACCCAGAGAACTTCGCCCTGAAGCTCTCCGGCGGGAAAACGCATGGCGCACCAACCGTCATCATCGACGAAGCTTCGATGATCCCGATGGACCTGCTTGGCGTGCTGTTCCGGGCGCTCGACTTGAACAAGGTGAACCGCCTGATTCTGGTCGGCGACCCGAACCAGTTGCCGCCCATCGGTCCCGGTCGTCCGCTGGTGGACACCATCGCCTGGCTCGAAGCCGATGAGGACCGCAAGAAGTGTCTCGCCCGGCTTATGGAGCGCGCCAGACACGAAGACCACGAGAGCCAGGCTCTACGCTTGGCGGACGGCTACCTGCGAGACGACACCAACCCCGGCGACGACGACATGCTTTCCCGCGTTGCCCGTGAAGATGTCGGCGGTGATCTCGAAGTCCGCTACTGGCGGGATGCCGAGCAACTGGAAGCACAGCTTGCTGCGGCGATGAAGAAGCACCTGAAACTCACCGATGGTGACAAGGCGTACCTTCCGTTCAACGCCAGCATCGGCCTGTCCGAAGACCCGAAGGACAACAACCCGGTGCTGGCCGAACGCTGGCAGATTCTCAGCCCGGTGCGGAACCACGAGTTCGGCACGACCGAACTTAACCGCAAGATTCAAGCGAAGTACCGAGGCGGGATGCTCCGCTACTCGAAGGGTCGTCGTGGCTTGAAGCCGTTCGGCGAGCAGGAAATCGTCTGGACGGACAAAGTGATGCAGGCGATCAACTGCCGCAAAACGTCCTATCCGAAGGGCGAGGGGTTGGATTACGTCGCCAACGGGGAAATCGGGCTAGTCGTTTCCACCTCCGAAGGCAAAGGTGGGCGGGCCGACTCGCTAAAAGTGCAGTTCTCCACGCAGCCGCTCACTTCGTACTACTACCCCCGCCCTGAAGTCGATGGACAACTCGAACTCGCCTACGCCCTCACTGTCCACAAGTCGCAGGGGAGCGACTTCGACATCGTGTTCCTGATCCTGCCGAAGAGCGCCAGCACGCTGTCGCGGGAACTCCTCTACACCGGGCTGACCCGCTTCCGGCAGAAGATGGTGCTTCTCATCGAAAAGGACACCTCCGTACTCGAACGGCTCCGCAGTCCGCAAGCCTCCGATACGCTCCTGCGGAACACGAACCTCTTCACGCTGGCCGTCCGCCCCGATTCGGTAGGCCGCTACTTCGCCGAGCACCTGATCCACCGCACGCCTCCTTCAGCGCAGCATCCCAACGGGATTCTGGTTCGCTCCAAGTCCGAAGTGATCGTTGCGGCGATGCTCTCGAAACTCGGCATCAGCTACGAGTACGAGCAGAAGCTCGCATCGAAGGACAACCCCAACGACTTCCGCCTGCCGGACTTCACCGTGAGCTACGACGGGGACACGTTCTATTGGGAACATCTCGGTATGCTTTCGGTCCCTTCCTACAAGGAGGCCTGGGACTTGAAGCGGCAGTGGTACGAGGACAATGGCTACCTGAGTCGCGTCATCACGTCCGAGGACGGGCTGGACGGCAGTATTGATGCCGCTGAAATCGAGCGGATCGCTCGCAAGAAAATACTCATGGAGTCGTGAGCCAATGGAATCGGGGCAAAGAGCATGACACGGGACGAACTCATCGAGAAGCTGAACGGCTTCGAATGGACCGATGTGGAATTCAAGGAAGCGGCTCGCGATGTCCCGAAGTCCGCCTGGGAGACCGTTTCTGCGTTTTCCAACACAGCGGGCGGCACGCTCGTTTTCGGCGTTCGATACAGCAACGGCAAACACGAGATCGTCGGCGTGATTGAAGTCGATAAAGTGCAGAACGATTTTCTCTCAACAATTCGAGGCGGGCAGAAACTGAACCGTGTCCTTTCGGTTCAGGGGAATTTCATCAAGGAAGGCGATGCAACTTTGCTCATCTTCCATATCCCGGAAGCCCGCCGACAGGAAAAGCCGGTCTACCTTCACGGCGACATCAAACAAACCTACATCCGACGTGGTGGGGGAGATGAGAAGTGCCGGACGGAAGAGATTGAGTGCTTCGATCGGGACGCATCCGATGAACGGCACGACTGCGGCTATGTGGATACCGATGTTGAGCACTTCTTCGATGCCGAATCGCTCAAATGGTACCGGCGTCTCTACGACGACCGCAATCCAGGGAATGAATCGACATCGTTGAGTGATGTCGAGTTTTTGCATCACTGGGGATTGGTCGGCGAAGAGGTGGGTGAATTACAACCGACTCGCGCGGCGATCATTCTCTTTGGCAAGGGGCCGGTTCTCCGACAGTTACTTCCTCGTGCCGTGGTCGATTGCCAGTGGGTTCCCGCCAACTGGTCGGATGCTTTGCCAGATCAGCGGTGGACCGACCGAGTATTGGTCGAGGAAAATCTGATTCGCGCCTGGCGTGTCATCGTTCAGAAATACATGGCTCATTCCGAGAGTCCCTTCTCGGTGGACCCCACCACGCTGCGCCGAGAGGACGCGCCGCCGGATTACCTCGCCTTTCGCGAAGCGGTCATCAACCTGCTGATTCACCAGGACTACGCCGACCACAACCGGAAGGCGACCGTCTACTTCTACAAGGATCGCGCCGTTCTTCAGAATCCGGGCGATTCGTTCGCCGATCCCGATGAACTTCTCGAACCTGGTGCGAAGCCGCTACGCAATCCCCGGATAGTCGCAGCGCTTCGCCGGGTCGGGCTGAGCGAGGAAGCGGGGACCGGCATACGGACTATTTGTCGGTCGTGGGAGCGGCTGGGTAACATTCCTCCCGATGTCGAGAACGATAAAGGGAAGAAGTCGTTCGCGCTGCATCTCATTCGGGAGCAACTGCTTTCGGAGCAACAAGTTCTCTTTCAGGCGAACCTCGGTGTTCAGTTGAGCGACCGGGAAGCCAAGGCATTCGCCATCGCATGTCGGAACGGGGAGCTTCGGCTGCGGGATGTAAAAGCCAGCGCCGGGTTGACTGCGAGGGATGCCCAGGCGGTTTTGGACCGGCTCTTGGTCCAGGTTCTCGTTAAGGAGGTAACGCCGGGGAACAAAACGCATGTCCAACTGGCGGAACACCTTGTGGAAAGGCTCGCTTCGCCTGCTGCCCCTCAAGGGAACTTGGTCACTGACCAACCTCCTGTGCCGCAGGGGAACTTGGTCACTGACCAACCTCTTACGGCGCTGACCGAAATGCAGCGAAAGATCCTGGGGATGTGCGATGTTTACCGCTCGCAAGCTGATCTGATGCGAAAACTCGGTCTGACGCACCGAACGTACTTCCGGCGAAGGCATCTCGAACCGCTCTTGGCAGGTGGTGTCCTACAACAGAAGTTCCCCGAGCAACCCAACCATCCCCAGCAAGCCTACGTGGTTACGCCTGCTGGTCTTGCGTTGATTCAGCAGACCGAAAAATTGCAAAATAAAGACCAGGACGGCAAAGGATAAACCCAATGGCGAAGAAGGAACAGCAAACGCAACTATTCGATACCAAGAGCACCGACTCGAAGCCGGTCGAGTGTTTTGGAATGTCGTTTCCTTCGGACGAGGCACGCAGGGCGTACTTCACGGAGAGGCTGCGAGACAAGCTGAAAGACCCGGCGTTCCGCAAGATCGAAGGCTTTCCTATCGGTGACGATGAGGACATCCTGACGATGTCCGACCCGCCGTATTACACGGCTTGCCCGAATCCGTTCATTGCGGAGTTCATCAAGCATACCGGCACGCAGTACGATCCCAAAGCGGTCTACCATCGGGAGCCGTTTACATCCGACGTAAGCGAGGGGAAGACTGACCCGCTCTACACCGCTCATGCCTACCACACTAAGGTTCCGCACAAAGCCATCATGCGGTACATCCTCCACTACACCCAGCCAGGGGATGTAGTGTTTGATGGCTTTTGCGGCACCGGAATGACCGGCGTGGCCGCTCAACTGTGCGGCAACAAAGCCGAAGTCGCAAAACTCGGAATGCCCGATGCCAAAATCGGCGCACGCCGAGCGGTGCTGAACGATCTCGCTCCCGCCGCTACGTTCATCGCTGCGAACTACTGTAGCCCGGTCGATGCAAAGGAGTTCGAGCAGCAGGCCAAACGAATCCTGAAGGAAGTCGAAGAAGAATTCGGCTGGATGTACGAAACGACGCACAAGGACGGGAAGACCAAGGGCCGCATCAACTACACCGTTTGGAGCGATGTCTTCTCCTGCGGCGAATGCGGGAAGGAGATCGTCTTCACCGAGGAAGCTCTCGACACGGAATCGGGGTCGATCCGGGAATCGTTTCCCTGCCCGCACTGCGGCATCGAAACAAAAAAGGATGACCTGGAACTGCGCTACGAGTCGGTCGTGGACAAAGCGTTGGGGGAGACAATTTCAATCCCCAAGCGAGTTCCCGTTCTCATCAACTACTCGGTCAAGGGTGAGAAGTACGAGAAGACGCCGGATAAGGCGGATTTGGATTTGCTCCGTCGTATCGCCGACCTGCCGTTGCCGTCGCATCTGCCGACACTGGAACTTCCCGACATGCAGATGCGGAAAGTGGGCCGGATGCAGCCTGCCAAGATTACGCACATCCACCACTTCTTCTTGTCTCGTGCCACACACATCCTGTCGGCACTGTGGGAGCGGGCTTCCGGTGTCGCTGATCGCCGCAGCCGAAATATCCTTCTCTTCTTCGTGGAGCAGGCCATCTGGGGTATGTCGCTGCTGGCAAGGTATGTCCCCACGCATTACTCCCAAGTGAATCAGTATCTATCAGGAGTGTTTTACGTCGCCTCACAGATCGTTGATCCGTCGCCGTGGTACATCCTCGATGGCAAACTGAAGAGATTGACAAAGGTGTTCCAGGCTCACCATGTCCACGACGGGCATTCGCTCGTGACGACTCAGGACTTGGCGCGCGTCGCGCTCCCGGATAACTCCATCGACTACATCTTCACCGATCCGCCGTTCGGCGAGAACATCTACTACTCGGACCTGAACATCCTCGTGGAGTCATGGCACGGCGTTCGGACGGCTCCGACCAACGAAGTGATCGTGGACAAGGTGAAGGAAAAGACCCTGCTCGATTACCAGAGGATGATGAGCAACTGCTTCAGCAACTACTTTCGGGTGTTGAAGCCGGGCCGATGGATGACGGTCGAGTTCCACAACTCCCGGAACAGCGTCTGGAACGCCATTCAAGAGGCGCTGCAACATGCCGGGTTCGTGGTCGCCGACGTGCGGACGCTGGACAAGAAGCAGCATTCGTTCCAACAGGCCGTCAGCGGAAACACCGTCAAGCGTGACCTGATTATCTCGGCCTACAAACCAAACGGCGGGCTGGAGGAGCGGTTCGAGAAGCACGCCGGGAAGGAAGAAGGTGCATGGGATTTCGTGAGTACGCACCTGAAGCAACTTCCCGTGTTCGTCGCCAAGGCGGGCAAAGCCGAGCCGATTTCCGAACGCCAGGGGCATGTCCTGTTCGACCGCATGGTGGCATTCCACGTTCAACGGGGTTATCCCATTCCGATGTCAACGCCGGAGTTCCTGGTGGGGATTCGCCAGAAGTACCCTGAACGGGACGGCATGTACTTCTTGCCGGATCAGGTTGCCGAGTACGACAAGAAACGGCTCGAAGTGAAGGAAGTCGAGCAACTACAACTTTTCGTCAGCGATGAGAAGAGCGCAATTCAGTGGGTCCGCTCGCAACTCGCTGCGACTCCCATGACGTTTGGCGTTCTGCAACCTCTGTTCCTACAGCACATCGGCCAGAATTGGGAGACAAGTGAGGAGCAGATCGAATTGCTCACGTTGTTGAAGCAGAACTTCATTGAAGAAAAAGGCAAGTGGCACGTTCCTGACCCGAAGAACGAAGCCCACCTGGAGCAACTTCGCCATGCGGCGCTGCTGAAGGAATTTCAGCAATATCAATCATCCGCTGGCAAACTCAAGAAAGTCCGCACTGAAGCGCTTCGGGCCGGGTTCAAGGAGGCGTGGCAGAAGAAGGACTACAAGACCATCGTGCAGATGGCGAAGCGAGTTCCCGAAGCAGTCATCCAAGAGGATCAGTCGCTGCTGATGTACTTCGACAACGCTTCGCTGATGTTGGGCGAGTAACCGATGACCACGACCACCCCACAATTCGCTGTCGGTAGCTGGGCATTTAGTGCGGCCCACGGGGAGTCGGTGCGCATCCTCGATGTCGAAACCGTCTGGAACCACACGGTCTACTCGGTCTGGATTCCCAAACGCTCCAGCATGGAACGGCTCCCCGCCGAATCGCTGAGTGCCGAGCAACCTACCACAACCACCGGGCTGGATGGCATCGTCTACCGGGTCGCTGCGGCTCGCATCGCCGATGCTCTCACGCAAGATGTTCTGCTCGCTCCGCTCGAAGCGGGCGTGATCCCGTTGCCGCATCAGTTGCACGCACTGAGCCGGGCCGTCACCGGCGACCGAGTGCGGTATTTGCTCGCTGATGAAGTCGGGCTGGGGAAGACCATCGAAGCGGGTTTGATCTTCCGGGAACTTAAGCTGCGGGGGTTGGTGAAGCGGGTGCTGGTCGTCGCCCCGAAGGGACTCGTGACGCAGTGGGTTCAGGAGATGCAGATCCACTTCGGTGAGGAGTTCCGCCTGTTGCAGCCGGGCGACTTCTCGGCACTGCGGAACCTCACCGGAGCGGAGAACGTCTGGCGGCAGTTCGATCAGGTGGTCTGCCCGGCGGATTCCATCAAGCCCATCGAACACCGCAAGGGGTGGAGCCGGGAAAAGCTGGAAGCGTACAACCAGGAACGACTCGGCGACCTGATTGATGCGGGCTGGGATCTGATCGTGTGCGACGAAGCCCACCGGCTCGGCGGCAGCACGGAGCAAGTCGCCCGCTATCGGCTCGGCAAGGCACTGGCGGATGCCGCACCGTACTTGCTGCTCCTCTCGGCGACCCCGCACCAAGGGAAGTCGGCGGGGTTTCAGCGGCTCATGGCGCTGCTCGACAAAGATGCGTTCATTTCGTCGGACATGAAGAAGGAGAAAGTCGCCCCATTCGTGATTCGGACGGAGAAGCGGCGAGCCATCAACGAAAGGGGCGACCCGCTGTTCATGCCCCGGATCACGAAATTGATGCCGGTGCGTTGGCAGGAGAAGCACAAGCTCCAGAAGCACCTGTATGAGTCAGTCACGGAGTACGTCCGGCAGGGCTACAACCAGGCGATGTTGCAAAAGAAGAACTACATCGGCTACCTGATGATTCTGATGCAGCGGCTCGTGACGAGCAGCACCGAAGCGATTGCGACGATGTTGCAGCGTCGGTTGGAGACGCTGAACCAAACCGACGTGACGCAGATCGAAGAACCGGAGAGCGATTTTCCCGGCGAACTCGATTCGCAAGAGGCGATGGACGAACTGCTGGCAATCCGCTTGGCCGGTCTTCAGAACGAAAAAGAGGAGGTCAAGATGCTCCTCGAAATCGCTCGCCATTGTCGTGCGCTTGGACCGGACGCACGAGCCGAAACGCTGCTCGATTTGCTCTACGAGAACCAGCGGGAGGAGAATGACCCGGATTTGAAGTACCTGATCTTCACGGAGTTCGTGCCGACGCAGAACATGCTGCGGGAGTTTCTGGAGCAGCACGGGTTCTCGGTCATCTGTCTGAATGGGTCGATGGACCTGGAGGAACGGCGACGGGTACAGCGGCAGTTTGCGGAGGATGCACGGGTACTGATTTCGACCGACGCCGGTGGCGAAGGTTTGAACCTGCAATTTGCCCACATCATCGTGAACTACGACTTGCCGTGGAATCCGATGCGGATTGAGCAGCGCATCGGGCGAGTGGACCGTATTGGTCAGAAACGCCCGGTGAAGGCGTTCAACCTGATCTTCGAGGAGAGCGTAGAACTGCGGGTGCAGGAAGTTCTGGAAGAGAAGCTGAGAACGATCCTCTCTGAATTCGGCGTGGACAAAACGCAGGACGTGCTCGATTCCGCCGAAAGCGGGGCGGTGTTCGAGAAACTGTACGCCCAGGCGATTCTCAACCCCGGCGACTTGGAAAAGAACATTGAACAACTGATCCGGGACGTTCGGGAGCAGGCGAAGGAGGAAGCGTCGGGGCGGAGCTACTATGGCGAAACCAAGCTCGACCCGACGACGGCCCAGCAGTTGAGCAGCCACCCGTTGCCGTTTTGGGTCGAACGCATGGCGACGGCCTACGTTCGCTCCGAAGGCAGCAAGGTTCAGCGGGACTTGTTCAGCTACACACTCGACTGGCCGGACGGCAGCCGGATGGAGCGAGTGTCGTTCCAGAGCCGACCGGCGCAGGATAGGGGACTGCAACATATCAGCCTCGAAGATGCCCGTATTCGTCGCCTCGTGCAGCAGTTGCCCCGTGTTGCCATTACGGAGCCGATCCCCTGCGTGCAGTTTGCAAATCTCCCCGCTGAGGTCGTCGGCTACTGGTCGCTGTGGCGGATTGCCCTCGATAACCAGTCGCTTCGAGACATGAAGATCATTCCGATCTTTCATCACGACGACGGGCGGATTCTCGGCCCGACCGCCCGGCACATTTGGGACACCTTGCTGGAGGAGCGTCCCGATGTCGTGCAAACCCGCACGAAGACTGGCTCGGAAGTGGAAGAGGTGTTCCATCGTCTGCGAGCCGAAGCCGAGCGGTTGGGGTTGGATAGCTTTCACGATCTCCATGCCCGTCATCAGCAGCGCCTGAAGCGAGAACAGGAGAAGGGACAGCACGCTTTCCAAGTTCGGCGGGATGCCCTCGGTCGGCTGGGTCTGCCTGAGGTGCGCCAGCACCGCTTGAAGCGGCTTGATGAAGAGGAGAGAACGTGGGCCACTGAACTGCGAAAGCGGGAACAAATCCTGCCGGAACTCCAGCCAGTCATTCTCTTGCGGGTGGAGGCAGGGAATGGCTAACTGGCGAGACACGATTCTGAAGAACTTCCAACGGAAGATTTCTCGACTGACTTTGGTGGCCGACCCGGACGGGTTGCTCACCGAGGAAGGGATGTTGTCAGCCATTCGGGAGCGGGGTTTTGACCTGATCCCGTTCGACGACCACATCGCCTTCCGCTTCGCCTACGAGTCCCAATATCGGAGCCGCTGGGACGAGCGAGCGGACACCGATTTGGTGGTGGTCCTACGTTCCGCCGAACAAGACCTGAAGAAGCTCCCTTACGATCTGCGGGAGGCGGGACGGCATCTTACGTTTGCACTCCACAAGTTTTTTCCGAAGTTGACCTACCCGGTGATTGCCGGACTGGATCGGGCTTACCTCGATGCCGTAGATGAGGCATACCAGAAGCACGACGGCGACCAGTTGACCGAGCGGGAGACAAAGGACTTCGTGTTGATGCACTGCTTCAGCATCGTGCCAAAGCTCGTCAAGAAGCCGGTCGATCTGCTGAAGGTGCTTCTCTCGCTACACTCCCGCAAGGTTAGCCTGCCCGACTTCCTGGCGGAATACTTGCTGGAGAGTTTGACCAGAGACGCCACTTTTGCGTCGTGGCCCCTTGCGGAGATCATCCCGAACCGGGAGAGCTTTCTGCGGTTCCTTCAGCGGGAGTGGCAGGCGTTCATTGACGATCCGTCCGGCACATCGGTTCCCTTTAGTCACGATGATGTGCGGGTTTATATCGACACCTTCTTCCTCGAAGGCACGCTTTCGCCCATCGAACACGAAGGAGCATCAAAGCTCCCAGCGTGGATGCAAACCGGCATCAAGCATGATCCGAAGGCCGACGCCTTGCGGCGGTTCAGGGGATTGTGGCAGAAGTTTCAGGCCGAGTTGCCGACTGCCGATGCTTCCCACAAGGAATGGCAACAGGTAGCGCAGCGGTGGGCCGAACTGGTCGTTCTTCGCTGGGAATGGGACGAGTCACTGGACGCCGCCGAACGCTCCGGTTGGACCGACTTGCAGGCGTCGGTTGAAAGTGCTTTCGGACAGTGGATGCTGAAGCGGTACGGCTCGCTGCACAACTTGCCCTACCAGCAGCAGCCGGTGATGGTCCACCAGATCGCCCGCTTTCTGGCTGTGGAACGGAGCAGGAAGAAGTTGTCGAAGGTAGCCCTGCTTGTACTGGACGGCCTCGCCTTTGACCAATGGCTACTCCTGAAGAAAACGCTCGAAGCTACAGACGGGGCGTGGCGGTTTCAGGAATCAACTGCCTTTGCCTGGGTTCCGACGCTTACCTCGGTCACTCGGCAATCGATCTTCGCCGGGGAGCCGCCGCTTTACTTCCCCGACTCGTTAGGAACGACATCGAAGGAGCGGAACCACTGGCTGCGGCTGTGGGAAGACCAAGGGGTGCAGCGGGGCCGCGTCGAACTGGTTACGAACATCGACGGCCCATCCGACTCAAAGCTGGAAGCGGCGTTGGGGAATGCTCGCCTCGCCGTGCTGGGCATCGTCTGGAACAAAGTCGATGACATCATGCACGGGATGCAGATGCAGACGGCGGGGATGCACAACCAAGTTCGGCTTTGGGCCAAACAGGGCCATCTGAACAATCTGCTCATTCGATTGCACGACGAGGGGTTCAATCTTTACTTGACCGCCGACCACGGTAACGTCACGGCCACGGGCATAGGGAATCCGAGAGAAGGCGTGTTTGCGGAAACGAAGGGGCAGCGAGTGCGTGTGTATGATCGCAGCGAGTTTCTGGAGGAAGTCGCCGCCAAGTTCCCCGAATCACTGCGCTGGCCGAACCACGGATTGCCCCCGGCTCGACACGTCTTGTTGGCTGACGATCTGAAAGCGTTTACACGCGAGGGAGACGAGGTTGTGTCGCACGGCGGGATCGCACTGGAAGAAGTGATGGTCCCGTTCGTGACGGTGGACAGGGAGGGGGCATGAGGAAGCTCGTCGGAATATCGCTGAAGATCAAGCGGAAGTGGCTTGATGCCGTCCTCGACCGCCTCACCAAGACGAAGGATGAGGCGGACCTGCGTTCGTACCTCGACAAGCAGGTGAAGGATGAGCTTCCCGGCAAGGAGTCCAGAGCCAAGACCATCGGCATTCTGCTTCGCATCTGGAGCGGCATCCCGCCGGAGCGAGTTGCTCTGCGGGATCGGGCGGTGGCGATGTTACCCCGTATCTCCGGTCAGGAACGAATCTGGCTTCATTGGGGAATGGCCGCATTGGCATATCCGTTCTTCAAGGACACGGCAGAGGTTGTTGGACGGATATTGGCCCTCCAGGACGACTTCACGACGGCTCAGGTGAAGAACAGGATCATTACTGCCTGGGGCGACCGCACGACGAGCCGAGAAGCGGCTCAATACCTACTGAACTCGTTGGTCGATTGGGAGGTGCTTCGAGCCACAAAGCAGAAGGGTCACTTCCTACTCGCCCGAAAACAGACTGCCAGCACGTCTGAACTGCAACTCTGGTTGCTGGAGGCGCTGCTTGCGGCTAGTGCTGCCGATGAAATCGAGGCCCAACAGTTGTTGCGGTTGCCGGAGTCGTTCCCGTTCACAATTAGCGTCAGTGTCGCCGACCTGCGCCGGTACGAGGGTTTCAACATCCACCGGCAAGGGCTGGACATGGACATGGTGGCCCTTCGCAAAGTGAAGGTGGAGCCGCCGAAAAAACCAGCGAAAAAGAAGGTCAAGCTCAAGGAGTCGAACCAACCCGATCTGTTCGAACAAGACACAGGCGAAGTGGCCGAAGACCACCCGCTGACCGCTACCGATGCACCCTTTGCCGCTCCGATTGCCGAGTGTGCCGCGCTAATTCGGGAATGTCGGTTTTACGCCGGGCTGGGACTCGCCCATGCCATTGTGGAAGCTGCGGTGTTGCTTGTGTGGCGTGTGAAGGTTCGCAAGCGAAAGAATCAGTTGGCGGACTTCCCGAAAGCCCTCGAAGCCCTCCAAACCAACTCGCTCCTCGACGGGGCGTGTAAGGCGAAAATAGACGAGTTGTGGGCGGAACGGGACGCCATCCTCCTGCAACGATCCGATGTGGCAACAAGCGAAGTGCTTGAAGATGCGGCCCGAAACAGTTTGTCGCTGGTCGAGGACATTGCCGGGAGTTTCTTCGGCTTTACTGAACGAGGCGGGGCCGTCATCCCACAACACTCGGAGTATTGGTCGGCAACCGAGGAAACGAAGGCAGTTCCAGTGGGTATTTGAAAGTGGGGTATGTGTTTCAGTACCATCGGCACCTCGTTCGCCGTGATGGGAAGTTGGGGTCCGCCGTGCGAACCCCATGAGCGACTTCGGAAGGACACCGAAGCCTACAGCACTGCGAAGGCCGCGGATCGAAAGGGGAGAAGCCCTTCATTCTTGAGCCGAGTGAGTTCCTCGTGGGAAATGAGCCACTCGCCGCCTTTTCCCCGGCCGCACGGCTTCTTCTTGGCCCGAATTCGGCCCTGCCGACACCATTCTCTGACTGTGTACTCTGCACGCCCGAGGAGTCCACCGACTTCAGCGGTCGTGTACCATTCCTTTATCGTCTGCTGCTGAACCAGCGTGGCCAGCATCTGCTCGATGCGTTCCAGCCGTTCTTCGACGCTCATCGCGGCACCATTGAGATGGTGTAGCCGATTCGCGCTGAGCGTGTCCCTGGCTCTGGTCGCGTCATTGACAACCTCTGTCTCCAGACTTCGCGTCAACCATTGCGGGGGGTGCAACCCCGTCCCCCTTTACTTCCCACGAAACACCCGTGTGGATGGGAAAGAGTTTGGTGGGGCTTGTAGTCGCCGTGGGGCAGCTACGCCCGTGTTCCGGTAAAATTCAGCGTGGCGGGAACTGCTTCCGTTCTTCTACGGGCACGCCTTCGCCGCGCGGAAGGAGGACTTATGAAGGTCGGTGCTATGAACCATCCGGCGAAAGACCCGCTCGGCGAGATCGAGTGGATCGGCAAGAACGCCTTCGATTTCGTGGATTTCACCCTAGAACCGCCCGCGGCCGACCCCGAGCAGATCGACCCACGGGCCGTTCGAGCGGCTCTTGAGCGCCACCGCCTCGGCGTCGTGGCACACACCGCCTGGTATCTTCCGTTCGGTACGCCTTTCCGCGGCGTCCGGGAGGCTTACCTGGCCGAATTCTTGCGGACCTTGCCAGTGGCCCGCGACATCGGTGCCACGGTCCTGAACGTCCACTACGGCAAGCCGCCGAGCTTCTTTCCCAGGGAGCAGGTCGTTCAGTGGCACATCGAGCTCCTGACACCCTTGTGCGACAAGGCAGCGTCTATGGGGGTCACCATCGTCCTGGAACACCTGCCCTTCGGCGGGAGTGATCAGTTGGAGCACATCGCCGCAATCATGGAGCGGGTTCCGCTCCTTCGGTTTCATCTCGACAGCGGACACGCCAAACTGGAGCGCGGCTACGACCGCTGGGACGAGTACCTGTCGGTCCTCGGCAAAAAGCTCCTGCACGTTCACATCTCGGAAAACGATGGCACGGCAGATCAGCACCTGCCACCCGGGGCGGCACCGCGAAGCACGACCAACTGGCCGGACCACATTCGGAAGCTCAAGGCGACCGGCTACGACGGCACGATCACGCTGGAAGTCTTCTCGCCGCAGAAGGAATATCTGTTCGCAAGCCGCGACTTGCTGCGAAAGTGGTGGGACGAGGCGTAGTCGCGGAGGCTCATCGGTTCGGTATGTCCAGCGAATGAATGTGGCCGGGGTTTCTTCCTCCCCCGGCCCAGAACCAGCACATCTGAAGGGCCGTCAGTGACTCACTTCGTCACGGTTTCCCCTTCCCACAACACGGGGTCTGTTCGGCTCGTTCGTCGTTCTGGCGTTACGGCCGTCCCGGTGTTGCACCGGTGTCAGTCTCACGCGCCGGTAGTCATCCTCTGTCCACGGCTGAAGCTCCTGGTGTTCCTTCGGTCTCGGCACGAAGTTCGGCACATCGGCCCGAGCGCGGCGACGCGCCGTTGCGATTTCGGCACCCGGAACCGCGTAGGTGTACGCATCCGTGTACGGGGTGATGAAGACACCACTCACGCCGGCCCTGGGCGTTGGCGGTGGCAGTTGCATGAAGTATTCGGGCAGCAGCGCCCGTCGCTTCGCGATGCTCGTCGAGGTATTCTTACCCCCGGGGCCGACGCTCTCGGTTGTTTCTTCAAACTCAACCTCGCCGACCAGCTTCGATGCCCACTCCGCGCTCACGTCACCGCCCATCCGGCAGAGCGCCCAGTTCCAGATGTTGTCGTTGATCTCGTCCGCGATGTGGTCGCCAACCGCGGCTTTCATGCCCGAGGGCGTCTGGTAGCCGCCGCAGAAACACGCTCCTTTCGAGCGAGCCGTGTTGAGGAATCGGGACAGGCCGTCCAGTTGTCCGAGTTCTCGAACCTCATCGACGATGAGCCACGTTCGTCGCGTGGGGCTGTCGCTGCCGCGAAGAATCAGCTGGGTCGCCCGCGTGAAGAGAGCGCGGTTAATCGCATCCATCTGCACCCGGATCGAGTCGTCCTGCCCGAGCAGCAGAACGTACTCGCCCCGAATCCAGTCCTCCAGACTCACCTTCTCGGCCGCCCTGTGCCAGCACGCAGCAATCGGTCGGTAACGCCGCATCCAGTTGGCCACCGTACTCCGCACGTTGGCGAACGTGTCCTCGGGCTGGAAATACTCCTCGACGAGTCCCGCTGTTTCCGGGTATCGTTCCAGAGCCTGCCGGAGCAACTCCATCCGTTCCATGATGAAGATCGCGTCTCTCAGATCCCATTTGCCGGGGGCGGATTTTGACAGGAAGGTGAAGACTCCGGCGAGTAGTTGCTGGGCGGCGATGGAGAAGTAGGGGTTCTTGCTCTCCTTCTCCTCGGGAATCAGGACTGCTGCGACCTGCTGTGCTGCCGTGGCACTCGTGATGTCCGCCGCCAGATTCCAGGCACACCCGCGAATGTCGAGCGGGTGAAGGATCCGCACTCTGGGACCGAGGCCGAGTCCGTGAAGGAAGCTGAGTAGCTCGGTCTTGGGATCGTAGACCAGAGCACGCTGGTCGGGCTTCCGGCCGATCCAGACGAGTACGCTCGCCATGAATTGTAGAAGCAGGTTCGTTTTCCCGCTGCCGGTCATCCCTGCCGCCAAGAAATGGCGAGGCCCCGACGACCACGGCAGTCCGACACCGCCCCAGGCGATCTCCGGTTCCCCCGGTTCCTGTTGGGTAGCGAGCTTCTGCCGCGCGTCTTTGAGCGTTCCCACCCGTCGGCCGCGAAGGATCGAACTCGTTTGGCGGAAGACGAGCTTTCGCCAGCCCACATAGGCGATATACCCGAGGACCGAAGCCACACCGACAGCGAGAATCATCCGCATCTCGCTCGTGTTCCCAAGTCCGAACGGCACGCCGTAACTTCGGAGGTAGTTCACTGTCGCTTGGAAGCCGATGGTCAACGCACACGCGAGGATCGTGTGCATTTCCAGGAGAAGCGTGAGACCGCGAAGTTTTGCCTCCGGCCGTCCTACTTTGGTGCCCGGCGTCACGGCCGCCTCATCGAACCGGCAGTACCTCTCCAGAAGGGCCTTTGCATCTTTCTGAAGAAGGTATCCGGCCAGAATTGCCACTCCCGCTGAGACCCCGACGGGCCAGGAGAGCGGCAGTATGGTTGTTGTCATCACGAAGAGCCACGCCGCGAAAAGCCACGGGAGGGCGAACCGCCCCACGGCCGCGACGACAGCCCTGAGTAGCTCAAGCATCGTCAGTTCCTTTCGTATTTGAGAAGAATGCGGAGCGAGTCTCCGGCGACCGCTCCGCTCTTTGGACTTCACCGTTCGCGGGTGAACGTAAGCAGCTTTCCCGCCAATGTCGGGTCCAAGACGTTTTCATGAATCCGGTACGACCACTGATCCTTGCCTAGGAACGAGACCGTACCCGTCTCAACTTGCAATCCTGCTTGATAGAAGGTGAGGGTGCCGTTCGGGTCGAGGCGGAAAGCTCCGCGCCCGCCTCCGACGAGGCGTCCCTTCCCATTTGGTTCAAGGATGTAGGTTGACTGCGAACAGTTCCCGGTCTGCTCGAAGCGAATGACCGTCACGCACTTCACGCCCGCGACCGTGACCGGGGCTGACCACGATGCCCCATTCAATGCGTCCGTTTTCACGACACTACTGGACTGCCGCCGGATTTCGGGCGAGTCGGAACCCTGAAGGAGCGACTCGACCGCCTGGCGAAGTTCCTCGGCCAGCGCCTTACAGCGCTCGCCGTGCTTCTTCAGCCGTGCTGCGAGAGCTCCGCGTTCCGCATCGCTCAGCGAGCCGACAGACAGCGCTTCCTGAAGGCGTTCGAGGAAAAGGTTTCCTTCCTCGATGACCTCGGCTTTCGCTTCGGTACCGGAAGGCATTCCGATCTTCCGCTCACGTTCGGCCACGGCCGTGGCCTTTCGGTCGTAAGCCTTCGCCAGTTGCAGGTAGTCTTCCTTGATCTCTTCCGACCGTGCCTTCTCGGCGTGGGACTTGTAGAGAGCCGCGACTTCTCGGTAGTTGTCGGCTGCCTTCTTGAGCGCGGCCTTGAATCGGTGCAGGTTCGTACTCATCTCTTTTCGGTCGGCCAGCAGCTTCTTCGCCGATGCGAGAAGCCCGCCGGCTTCGGCGCGGAGAACACCGTCCGAGGCGGTTCCTTCCGCGATCCTAAAACCCGTCTGGCACGTCGCCAGGCGTTCCGCCATCTTGGTCCATTCCCGCTCGGCCTCGGTAAGCTGGCGGGTCGTCTCTGTCGCAAATTGAAGGGCCGGTTCCGGGAGCTTGTCACCGGAGGGTTGATCCCCCGCGACGAGTCCCCGGCCACCGAAGGCCAAAAAACAAAGGGCGGCCAGAGCCGCCGTAATCGCACGTCGCACGTGGTACTCCTTGCCACGAGATTGTGGCGCATCAAAATGCCCTCCCTCTTGGCGAAGGAAGGGCACGCTGACTACTTCACTCTTTACTTGGAACTCGACCCGGCCTGGGAATCGGCCTTGAGCTTCTCGCGGAAGAGTTTCAGTTGCCGCTCCAGTTCGTCCGAGCGTTCCGTGTGCTTCCGCAGCACCGACATCAACTCCCCATAGCGGTCGCCACCGCCGCCGGATAATCCCGGCAGCGCGTCCAGCGTCTTGCAGAAATCCTCAAGGAACGTCAGTTCTTCCCGGAGGAGTTCTGCCACCTTCTTCGTGCCTTGCTCCAGGCCCAAATCCTTCGACCGCTGCTCGGCCTTCGCCGCGAGCTCCTCCCAGATGTCTGCGCTGAGGTGGTAACGCTGCTTGATGACGGCGAACTTCATCGTGTCCGCCTTCTCCCGCATCGCTTTCGCGGCAGCCCGGTAGTACGCCGGGGCCTTTCGTAACGTGTCGTCTAGACCCTCGCTCGCCTTGCTCCACCTTTCGTGGAGGGCGAGCAGGTTCCGGCCGCTCTGCATGAGCTTCTCGCAGTAACCGCGGAACGCTTCCAGCGACTGGCCTTCCGGAAGCACGTTCAGGGAGGCGGGGTTGTACTGTTCGACGGCCTTCTGCAACTTCTGAGAAAGGTCCGTCCACATCTGCTCGTCATGGTCGAGCTTCTTCGCGGCTTTGGCCGCGAGTTCGAGTTCCGGCTCGGAACCCGGCTCGACCCGCTTTCCGGGAGCGGTGTCGGCGGCCAAGGCCGCCGAGGCACCGACTCCGATCACAACTGCCAAGAGGGCCACAGCGGCCCGAAAACCTGTCATGGTTGTTACCCCTTCTTCGTGAGGGAAGAAGGTAACCCGACGGGCTACCTTCTCGCCCGATTGCGACGCTGGGCTTCCTTCCAGAGCCACGGCGTCTCTTCACCACCTACTTCCCGCTCGATTCCTTGATTCGTGGGATTGATTCTGTCGTGCGGCGACTCGTCGCTGCTCCACCAGCGGACGGCCCCGAAGACAAGGAGGAGGACGACAAGGGAACATGCAACCGTCGCCCACACTTTTCGCGGCACACGAGCCACTGCCGACCGTAGCCGCTCCGGGATGACGACGAACTTCTGTGCCCAACCGCGCGGTCGAAGTACCCGGTAGTAGCAGTACCGGAGCCGCGCCCCGATCTCGTTCCACTCCGCTTCCGCCTCATCGAGCGCCCGGTGCCAGTCGTCGGCCGTCGGGCGACAAGTCGGGTTTGCGTGTCCCGTCTCGAAGCAGTCCCTCATGAGTTGCTGGATTCGAGGGGAGAGACTTTCGAGCGGTGGGGCCTGTCGCCTCGGCCGGTACGCCCCGTTTCGTTTCGTGCTGTACGGCCACTGACCCTGCGCAATCCGCTGTGTCTGGGTTTGCCGTGCGGCGTTTCCGACGTACCGCGCGGCGAACGGGTGATTGCCGTCCATAAGGAGCAGGAAGATCAGCACCGAAAGACCGAAGGCGTCGTGATGCGGATTCCGGTCCACCTGACTAAACGACGTGCCGATTTGAATCAGTTCTGGCGGTGTGAACTCGGGCTTTCCAACCTGACAGCGGAAAAGCTCGTGTTGTGTCCGCACTTGAATCGAGTCGGTATCGACAACCGCAACGGATGCGTCCGGCCCGATGAGGATGTTGAACTCGTTGAGGTCACCGACAACGTAACCGTGCCGGTGAAATGCACTCACCGCGAGGGCGATGTTCTTCGCGGCGCGGAGGAGACTCAGATGGTCGGCCCACCTGGGCCGCGTACCGGGATGGGACACCGTAAAGAGCGGTTCCTTGTCCCGCACATAGGGCATGACGTAGCCGATACACTCACCGGCTCGATTGAGTAGTCGGTCCTGCGGCCACGCCAGTACGACCGGGACGTTGCCCATGACAATCGGTGGGTTGTCGAGCATGGCGCGAAGTTTCTCCGACCGCTCGCGGGTCGGGTGGGCAAACACCTTGGCGACGATCCCCGGTTCGCCCGAAACCGGGTGGATACTCCCTTCTCCCCCTTGCTTGATCGCGGGGAGAAGGGAGACCTCGGTGCCCCTCCCTTCAAGGAGAAGCCTCATGTGTTACGGCTCCCCCCACCCCGCCACGACGGGGTTGATGAGCGGCGTCCGGTCACCGATCTCCGTCCGGGAAACGCGAGTCAAGCTCTGGCTGACCCAGCGGAACATGCTGGCAAAACTGAGTCCTCGGAGTTTCAGCGGCGGCCGTCTGGAGAGGCGGGCGAGCCGCTGCATGTTAGCTCCCTCGACCCCGACCGCGAAGAACGCGATCCGTCGCCCTCTGTCCTGAGCATCCGCTTGCCGGATGCGTTGAATCGCACTCTCAAGCACCTCGCCTTCATCGGTGGGGTCTCCGTCCGTCACCATGAAGACCCACGGCTCGTAGCTGTCGAGATCGCTCGCTTCGTAGCGCGCCCTTCGTTTCTCGACCAACTCGTAAGCTCGAAGGATGGCGGCACCCATCGGCGTGTCACCGTCGGCCACGAGGACCGGCGGCTTGAACTCCGAGGGGAGGGTGAAGTCCTGCGCGACCTCGACCTTCCCGCCGAAAGTGACAACCGCCAACTCCACACGGCGGGCAGCCTGGTCGTCTTTGAGTAGCTCGGTCCGAATCGTTTCGAGACCGGCGTTCAGTTCGTGAATCTTGTCTCCGCTCATCGAGCCTGATACGTCGAGGAGCAGCACACATGGCACTCTGGGTTCCGGGTTGCCGTCGCGGAGTCGCGCGGCTGCACCCTTCACCACTCGCAGTTCATCCGACATGACTCATTCCTTTTTCAAAGTCACACACATTGAGGGAGCCAAGGCCACCCGAACGTGACCGGCTACGACCGGCCAACTCCTTTCGGACTTCGGTCCCTCGCTTGACCCTTCCCCGCGTAGGCTTGTATGGGTGGGAAGAATTCGCGGTTCACAAAGCTGCCTGGAAAACGAACCGGCCCCCGACTGCGGATCGCAGGCGGAGGCCGGTTGAGAGATTCGGGACTTCGGGTGCCCCCCGAAGGGGCCACCGTCTGATTTCACTTAGGTTCTTCACCGGTCGGGAGGGGAGGGACGCCAACCGGCGTCTCGTCGTCGCCCGTGACCTTGAACCGAATTGCACACCGCAGATCGTTCCAGCACATCGGGCCGCTGAACGATTGGTCGCTGAAGACGACCGCGAAAACCTCGGCTCGCTGCTTTCGACACCAAGAGCAGGCCCCCGGGCCGTAGCTCTTAAACTGTACACTAATCATGGTATTCCTCATTCTGCTGAAAAGACTTGATAGAAGTGTCCTCGCCGGTAACTCCACTTCCAAAGCCGTGAAACGACCGGCCTCCTGTCTCTTTCCACTTCTCCGAGGGCATCGTGGGATGCCTTTCGCTTCATCTCGGAGCACTCACGCCGAGTTCACGAACAAGTTGGTGGACCCGGGCCAGAATAAATTCGAGGTTCCGCACGTCTCGCTCCGAGAGTACGAACTCCACCAGGTCCGGGCGATCGTCTGGATGCTCTTCCAGAAAGGCCCCATCTCCGCGACGCATCGCGGTGATGGCGTACCCGGCAAACCGTTTGTCGTCGCAGTAAATCGTCACGGCGTGCCGGGCACCTTGTTGGTGTTCCAGTGACCCCGGCTCCACCAGACTAATGGCGATCCCCCAGCGACCGGCACTGAGGGTGCAAATCTCTTCCACGGTCAACTCCGTCAAATGGTCGATAAGGCACTACCGAGCGGCCCTGCCGCCCGTCCTTCCGTTGCAGCCCAGCTTCACCGGTAGAGTCCACCCCGCAGTTCCCCTTTTGCCTCGTGGGCTAGCGGCGGTGGGACAAGGAACCACAAGCCGTCCGCCTGGATCGCGAGGGGACTGGGCCGCCCCGGCTTTCGCCGCAACTTCCGTTCGCGTAAGGGCCGGAGCCCGTGCCGCGCGCACAACCGCGGAATGGTCCCGCCGTCATGGAGGCACTGACAGAGCGTATCGGTGACCGACATCAGATGGAGCAGGTCGTAGAGATCCACGTCGGAGAGGGTGAAGTCGAACAGGCCCACGTAATCCAATACTGTCTGCGCGTCGCTCGGCTCGGCCGCTCGCTTTTGCACGGGGCAAAAGCCTTCGCACATGACTTGCACACGGCCACAGAAGATTTTTATCTGGAGGTCGAGTTCCGGATCCTCGAACGTCCCCGGTTCGACCTTGCCCACCACGGCGGACCAGCGTCCGCCGCTTACCCTGAACATAGCTTTCATACTTTTCCCTGGAATCACTCGTGAAGTGCCCGGCGGGGCACCCGCCAATTGTCAGACTCGCTGCACCAGAACGGTACGCGACCTTATCTGTTCCTTTCCCTGTCGCTCCAGGAGATCGTGGGAAAGATTCTTCTGCCGGCTGTGCTCCAGTTGCTTGCAGAGGTCTCGCAGATCCTCTCCCGCTTCCAACTTGTCGAGGAAGAACCGGGTGGTCCCCCGCGCCCGCGACGCCTGAACGTAGGACAACTCCCGGTCCTGACCCGGTCCGCCGAGCAGCACGTAGGCGTTTTCCGTGGTCGCGCCCTGGGCTTTGTGCGTCGTCAGGGCGTAGCCGAGCTTGAGATGCGCGTAGTCCCGGACGGGCACCATCACGAGCTTCCCCCGGTCCAGTTTGACGGTCAGGATTCCGTTCGCCACGTCCACCGCGGTAACGGTGCCGAGCGAGCCGTTCTGGACCCCATACCGCTTCGAGTTGCGGGTAAACAGCACCCGATCGCCGTAGTGGAAGTCCGATCCCGCGACTCCGAGCGCCTGCTTGCCGAGCCCGCCGGCGAGCATCCGCTGCGTCTGCGCCATCCGGTTGAGAAGCGAGGCGTCGGCGTTGCTGGACGCGAGGATCAGATTGTCGCGAGGATTGACCGCGCCGTACCGCTTCCACCTCTTGACGAGCGCCTGCATCGCCTCACGCCGATCATCCGTCACCGTGATGAGGCCGCGACTCGCGTACTCCCGGAGGGCTGCCCGCCCCGCGCCCGCGGCGATCTGTTTGACAGCCTCACGCGCCCACGGCTCCCGCTGACGCCGAATCTCCGAGAGCGTTGCTCGCCCAAGCCGATTGCCGATCGAACCGAACGGGCCGCCCGCGTCGATGGCCTGGAGTTGCTTCTCGTCGCCAACGAGGACGAGGCGAGCGCCTGCCGCAAGTACCTTCTCGGTAAGTTGCTGCATCTGACGGGTGCCGACCATACCCGCCTCATCGACCACCAACACGCTCTTGGGCGTAAGCCGGATCGGTTCGACCGACCATGTGCTCTTGCCCAGTGCCGCCCGTCCCATCTGGCGGGCATGGTCCTTCAGCGTGTCGAACGGTCCCCGGTCGAGCTCCCCCCGGTAATCGACTTCGGGAATCCCGAGGAGCTTTGCCAGCGTGTGGCTCTTGATCCCGGCACCCTCCTCAAGCCCTTGAGCCGCTTTCCCGGAGAGACAAGCTCCAAAGACCTCGAACCCTTCGCGTTCAAACGCTTCCCGCGCCGCTCGGAGCATGGAGGTTTTGCCCGTCCCGGCCATCCCGGAGACGAGGTGGATGGACCCGTTCGACTGCGTGAGATGCCGGAGTGCTTGCCTCTGCTCGTCCGATAGCTTTCCCTCAACCGCGCGGACGGTTTTTTCCGCAAGAGGCGCAGAAGGAAGACTCCGGAGCGACTCCACCTGCGTGAGCAGCTTCGCTTCCAATGCCAGCATCTCGCGGGTCGTGTAGCGAATCTCGCCGCCCGCCCTTCCCAGACAGACGAACTCCGGCGACCGGCTGAGTTCCTGCTTGATCATGTGACGGAGCGCCGACGTGGGAATTCCCATCGTCTGGGCCTCTTCCGCCGCCCGCCGCACCAGTTCGCGTTCTGGGAAGTGGCTTTCCTGCCGCGTGATCCGCTCGACCGCTTTCTGAATGCTGACACCAACACGCGCGGCCAGGTCCTGTCGCGGCGTGTGCCGACCGAGCAGCGAGCGGACGCTTTCGGGGGTGACGCCGAGGTGCCGGCCGACCTCTTGCCATGCCGGAAGGAGTTCGGAGCGCGGCCGATGTTCCTTGGCCGTCCGTGTCGCAAGCGTGACTTTTGCGGCAGCCTTGGCTCCGGTCGCACCACTCGCCGCGAGCGCCTTCTCGACCTGCTCCCGCCGTTTCGAAAAGTCATCGATCAGCTGGGCGGGTACACCCTGAACCTCGAACCAACTCTGTCGCCGTTCCAGCACGACCCCCAATCGCTTTTCAAGCTGGTTGGCAAGTTCGGCCCGGTAAACCGCACCGGCAGCGAGCTTGTGGGCATAAAACGGCTGACTGAGGATCGTCCCGGTGGTTCCGTCTTCTCGCACGCCGACATTCAGAACGAGGCAATGCGTGTGAAGCTGCGGGTCCTGTGCCCGGCTCGTGCCGTGGTCGAACGTGGCGACTACCAGCTTCGTCGGTTCCTTCGTTTGTCCGCCTCGTCCCCGTCGGGTAAAGGAAGCGGCGTCCTGAAGGTAGTCGAGGGCCTCGCGGACGGCGGCGGACTGCGCTTCCTGAATCGCCCGTCTCGCCTCCTGATCGGCCTGCGACCAGAGTGCCGACACGGACTTGGGGGAACTGAAAGTCAAATCCCAACCCGGTTGATGTTTTGGGCTGCCGGCTCCCTGAATCAGCGGTTGAGTGCCGTCCGGAGAGAAGCCGCGAAGAAGTTGCTTGAATTCTTGCCCGCTCACCTGCGCCGCGAGTCCGAGACGCTCCGCCCCCTGGCCGAACCACTGCCCCGGCGGCTCGCCGCCCTTCAGGTAATAATCATCACGGGCGAGGGCCAGGTAGTAGTTGCCCTGACCCCCGGAAAGTGCCGCAATGGATAACACGGTCGAATCTCCTCACGAAAGGTTGTCACGCACGAACGCTTCCGCATCCTCGACACTCGCCTTACCGGCGTCCGCGAGGATGGCGACCAGCCCGATTTTCCACCGTTTGTCGAGAAGGAGGAGGAGCTGCCTGAGTTCCCGGACCTCTTCGAGGAGCAGGCGTGCCTTCTCATCGTTCAGCCCTTCCTCAGTGATCTGCCGAAGGCATTCGCTTCGGGTGACGCTGCGACTCTTCGCCTCGTCATCAAGGCGTTTCAGAAGGGGCGGCTTCAGCCGGACCCCGACCGTAGTGGTGCTTTCTTTCATCGTTTACCCTCTTGGATTTTTGGCTTTGTGTTGGGCCACCGACCCGAAAGATGGAAGTTCCCCCGGAAACTCTTCCCCTCTCGGGCATGCCAGCGTGGGAAAGAGACTTTGAACCTGACCGCACAGCCAGAAAGGAGAGGGGAGGTGCCCCACGGGTTGAATGGCGGCGGCAATTCTGGGAGCATGAACAGCATGAAAGACGTGACGACTCGCCAACCCCAGGCCGGCGAACCGCAAAACATCTGGGAGGAATTCGGCCTCACTCGCCCGAGGTACGAGCAGGAGCACGCGGCCCCGCCCGTGGACCGGGAACGGCTTCTCGCGCTCGTTGAACAGCGAATCCCGGATGAAGAACGGCGCGATCTCTACCAGCTCACGATCCGGTTTCGGTCGTGGGCGGAGGCTCTTGCCGAGATCGATGCGGAAAAATTGCGAACAGAGATGAGCGAAGCAGGCCCACACGGCCAATCATGAACTTCGCAGCAGTTTCGGAGGGACGAGCGCCGCCCGTTTCGGCGCTCGCCCAGACGGGCCTGACTACTTACCGACGTTTCCGCTTCTTCAACTTCGCTTCGAGAACAATCCTTGCCTGCTCGACGGCGTATCGCACCTGCTCGAAGCTGAGCCCCAACTTCGCGGCGATCTCCGGGTAGTTGTAACCCTCCACTGCGGAAAGCCGCATCACCACCCGTTGCCTCGGATCTTCCAGCCCGTCCACCAGCATGGCGATGTCGAGCCGGAGGTCCATCAGCTTGTCTTCGTCGTCCGGCTGCCGGTCGAGAGCCCCGGCGTCGGAGAATACCTTGACATCCTTCCGCGGCTGCTTCCACTTCTGCTCTTGCCGTCGGAGCCGCTCTGCGGCCCGGATCGCCTTGTACTCGATGATCCGCCGCCAGTACGGCCCGACCACTCGCTCCGGGTCGCAGCGGAACATCCCACTCCGCCTGCACGACTTGATCAGTTCGCAGAACGTCTCGCTTCGCCAGTCGTTCCGAATGTCCCAATCCTGCGCGATCTTTTCTTCCCAGCCGAGTGGTAGCCACGGCATTCGAGGGCGGTACCCGTTCGGCTTGTCCTCACTTTTGACCCGGCTCGGTTTCGCGGCCCAGCCGCCTCGTTTCCTTGCCAGGTAATCTTTTTTCGTCACGCACCAGACGAGTCCGAGGATGTACGGGCTTTTCGCCACCTCATCAGCAATCGCCTGGTTGCTGGCATCGTCACGTTTCAGCCGGAGGAGAGTCTGTCGAAACTGTTCTTCCGACTCCAACCAATCACCCCACTGACCATCACCTCGTTGCTTGTCCATCTCCGACACCTGTTCTCCCGTGGTGTCGGCGGGCCTCCAGTGGAGGCTCCTGCCGCCACACGAGGGATCTCGTTGTTTTCTAGCCGAAGATCAGTTTTGTCCGATGCAGAACTGCTTCAGATGGACACGAGGCAGTTCCACGGAAGTGTCGCAACGCAGCTTCAAAATTGGGCAATCGTCGTTGTCGAACTCCGGCAACCCGCCGGTTTGCCACTCGTTCGAGCCTGCGATACGAGCCTAAATAATCATTGAGCCGTCCGCCCCTCTGTCAACTAAAATTTTTGCCACCGGTCGCAAGCATTTGCTGACAAAGACCTTGCGACATCAAGCTGCACACGGAGAGTCCTTGTTGGCTTCATCCGTCCCACCCGATTTTCTCGAACGCTCATGTCTCGCCAACCGTCGGCCGTAACTCCAGCTTTGCAGCATAAAGCGTAAGTGAGTTGCACGATACGAATGCCCACCGCTCCTCTCCCTGTCGCTCACACGCTTCGATGCTGACCTCTCGGGTTCCTCCCCTGCGCCTGCGGAGGCAACCTGCCGGTGGGCGAAGTCGTAAGTCCGTTCGCCGCTCGGAGGCGGCTTTCTGATGACACGAGTGCCAGACTGGTCTGGAACTTGAACTGGGCCGTCAGACTAGGCATGCCTGTCTGTTGTCACTCCCGAGCCGCGTTGTCAGCGTTTGTAGTCGAGTACCGGATGCACTCTTGCCCAGATCGCGTCTTTCTGCCCAGTCCGAATTTGCTGGGGTGAGGCGCTTCGGTCGTCTTTCTATTTCGGTCAGCCCGACGGACTGCGCTCTGGTCGCTGCCATCAAGTGTCACGCCAGCGAAGCTGTCATGCCCCTTGAGGCGGGCGCTCCCGCCGCTACGCCTCTCTCTGCCCGGCGCGGGCTGGCGGGACCTTTCTCCCGTTCCTGACCTGTAGCCGGACGGGGCAGCCGTGTTCGTCAGCCGTGGGTGAACGAACTCCGTTGCCCCCTCCGAACGGGTCAAACCTTCGGAACGGAAAACAAGTAACCGCCAGCCGAGCGGGGGCAGAGGCTGGCCGACGAAAAAAGGAAAGACCATGACGAAAGCGAAACCCACCACCGAAATCCGAATAGGCAAGATCAAAGCCGCCGTATGGGCCAACGAGTCCGATAACGGCATCCGGTACAACGTCACCTTCAGCCGCCTCTACAAGGACGGCACGGGTTGGAAACGATCCGACAGTTTTGGCCGCGACGACCTCCTGGCCCTCGCCAAGCTCGCCGACCAAGTCCACTCGGTGCTCTATCAATCGCTCCCCGAGCCGGAAGAAGAGCCAACCGCCTAACCGAACAACCACCGGCCGGGTTCACCCCGGCCACATTTTTTGGAGGAACCAGACATGATCAGCACGAAGCAAATTCTCGACATTCAGCGCGGAGCCGTCGTGGCGACGATCCGACGAATTCACACCCAGTCTACCGGCAATGCAGTCCGACGAAAGTGGCCCGTCAGGAGCGGTAGGCGCGAAACGCCGGTGTACGCCAAACTCCCGCGTGCCCCGAAGAACGCGAGTCCCGTACCGGACCTCACAAGCCTCTATCACAAGAGCGATCCCGGAAATTACGGGAGCAGACGCTACCCCGGAAACTGCTCCGGAAATCTCATCAAGGACCTGTTCCGGTACTTCCGCCCCCGGAACGTCTTGGACCCGATGACCGGCTCCGGCACCTGCCGCGACGTATGCCGGGAACTGCGGATTCCTCACTTCTCAGTAGACCTGAAATGCGGCTTCGACGCCTGCGATCCCGCGAACTACCCGGCCGAGAAGTTCGACTTCGTGTGGATTCACCCGCCCTACTGGCGGCAGAAAGTCTACAGCCAAGATCCCCGCGACCTGTCCACGACACCGACGCTGGACGCCTTCCTGAAGCGCTACGAACTGCTCGTGCGGAATTGCGCTCTGGCACTCGGCCCCGGCGGGCGACTGGCCGTCCTGATGGGGGACTACTCCGACCGCGACGCGGGATACGTTCCGTTGACGTGGCACACCAAGCGGCTTGCCTTCGAGGTCGGGTTGCGGCAGTGCTGCACCGACATCGTCCGGTTCAGTCACGGCGCGAGCAGCAGCCGCAAAGTTTACAGAAGCAGCTTCATTCCGGGCCTGCACGACACCTGCATGATCTTTGCCAAAAACGAATAGCAACGAACCAGAAAGGAAACTACACATGAATCGAATCCGCACCATCCTGGACGACATAGCCAAAGAACACCTGGGCGTGCCGACGCTGCGAGCCCGGCGATCCGACCGCCTGGACTTCCACACCATCAGCGTCTGGCAGTTGGAAGCTGCCTTGCGGGCCGCGTTCGACGCGGGCGCGAACAGCGCCTTGTCTCGCCGTGTGCCTGAACAAGGCTTGCCCGCTCCATACGACACCTACGAGATCGAAGGGGTAGCTTCCTTCGTAAACGAGCATGGCACGTACTACGAACCGACTGAAGACGCCGATGCCGAAATGTGGACCCTGTACGGGCGCGTCCCCGGCCGGGGTGTGGAAGCGATCGGCGACTTCCGCACGCGCGAACTTGCCGAGGAGGTCTACGCACGCATTACTGGCCGTCGCTACCGCGACAGCACCGGCTGATGGACGAGCCAGAAGCCGAAGAGAAAACATAATTCCTCGCGTTGAGCTTTCCCTCGCTCGCGCGAGTGGACGACCTACTCCCGTGAGGCGCAAACCGACAGGATGGGTGGCCACGTCTCCCAGAAGTCACCAATAGCGCTGCACGGCCCGATTCGCCCGGGAGCCGCGACACCGGCCTTCGGGCATGGCTGGAAATCGGAGCCGTTCGATTTGAGGTAACCTCTCCGAGTCTGGGACGACCAGCCCCGCACCATCTCTTTCGTCGCTCAGCCGCTTGCGTCCCACGACCCTCCGGGTCTCCATATCGCGGTAAACGCTCCGCCAGACGCCGCCGCGCGTGAAGGAGGCATGAGGAATGTTTCGAGGAAAGCGACCACCTCAGCCAGCTTCGCCGTCTCGGCTTTGAACTTTCCCCTCCGCACGAACGCTTCCCACTGCTTGACCTTCGTGGGGTCGCTCCCAAACTCTCCGGTGAGCGCAAGCGGCGGTTCCGCTGGGGGTGCCGACCGTCGCCGACGGAAGGTTGCGGTAATCGCCTTCACGAGCGTCGCCCCGTCGAACGCGAAATCGCGCGACAGCACCCAGAGGTCGAAGAAGTCCTTCATCCGGCTGTTCGCCATGCCGAGCGCCACCATCGCCTGGAACTTCTCCGCCACGACCGTCTCTCGTGGGTACGCCTTGAGAGCCGGGGCCGGGTAGTCGAGAATTGTCGGGTAGTCCATTCGGGTCGGCGGTGGCGTGATCGCGTCCCCGAAGCCCACGTCGATTTGGACCGTGATGCGGGCTTGTCCAAGCCGGACAGGGCAGGTGACTCGCACGCCTTCGTATTCCTGATCCTCCTTGATTCGATCCGCCGACACTGCGGCAGCGTCGAAGTCGAGGCCGTCTTCCGGCACTGCAAGCGAACAGACGGCCCGCACGATCTCCGCCAGCCGCTCGACCGAACTTTCCCCCGACCCCAAGAGGTCTACGTCCCGGGTCGCCCGGTGCGGCTCGGCCGCCCAGAGCTGGAAGAGCATCGCCCCCTTGAGGACGAACCCGTCCGCGTGGGGGGAGACGCTCAGGCGGTACAGGAACCGCTCGATGGCGTAGCGGGTCAGGACAAGCTGGAACTCGTCCCCGCGCGTCCGGGCGACCTCGGCCAGCCGGGCGCGGACCGATGCGGGCACGTTCTTGGGCTTGCCTTTGCTCACGTGATTGTCGCCTCCAGATACGGCCGCATGACGTTCGCCATTCGGCGGGCCTTGGCCGCACGATACAGGTCGTCGGGCGAAGCCTGCTTCTGCCGCAGGCAATCGCGGAGCGCCTCAAGCGCCACGTCGGTCCCGACCGTGTTCCGGTAGGCGAAGCAGTCCGCGACCGTCCGTGCCGGATCCGTCACTTTCACCGTCACGCCCTCGACGTTGTGGTCGGTCACTCCGGCCGTGAGGTCGGAGCCTGAGAACCGGACCACCCGGAGCGGCGGGTAGTCCACCTTCGGGAGCCGCGCCTTCCGGTCGATGGCCAGCCAGACCTCGAAGGGCGATTGCGTGGTGAGGCCGTGGAATCGCAGTGCGGAGAGGAGACAGACAACGCCGTGCGGGATCCGTCGGCACGCTTCGGCGAGGCTGTGGTTTTCCGTCACCTCGGCCTCGGCGAGGACGTACACCCCTCGCGATGACCGCTCCAGCACTCCGTCACCCACGAGGCGCGTGAGGTAGACGCGCGGGATGCCGTGCTCCTTGAGATCGCCGGCCCGCAGGACGCCGTGGCGACGGGCGAGTTCGATCAGCCGGTGAGTATAGGTTTGCTTGTGTTCCATATCGTCGGCACATGCATTTCTTGCCTACATTATGGAACACTCCACGTCTCCCGTCAAGTCGCCTTTGTACCGGTGCCAGTTGGGTGAACCACTCAGCTTCTCCCGACCGGCGTGCGGCCCGTTGCGTCCGCCGTCGATTCGGTCTCCGCCCGTAAGCAGCTTGACCATGCCACACCTGATGCACCAGCGATGCACGCCGTCCAAAGGAGGCAGCCGAGAATTGTGATGGGTCTCCAGTCGGTTGAAGGACACTAGCCGATTCATTGTCGTTCGTCGAGCAATTACCGGGCAACAAAGCGACATTTTTCCAGCGCATATCAGGGCGTTAGCGGGGGGTCGGGAACGCCGGAACAGGGAGTTACGGTAGGCTTCGACAGGAGAGTCGCACACTCGATGGCGCGTCGCATTTCAGTGTATCGAGGTTTGATAACGGAAAGAGTAGCTTGCAATCAAGCCACCATGACACCATAACGGCACCGAGTTACGTCTCAGTTTGTGCATGGCAAGATGGGCCGCTGCTACCTCAGCGAGCGCAGCCAGTTGTCCCGTGTGCAGCTCAGTCACTTCCGAGGGGTTTGAGTAGCAGTGGCCAGTCAGGTACTCTTACAACGCTATATCTCGATGAGGTAATATATGACGCATGGTGCAAGTCCAGAGCCACGGAACACCCACCCAGGCCTCGAAGGACAGCTTGAACGAAAAGAGCGGCTAGATGAAGTTGGTCGGCTATTCGCTCAGGAGCTTTCGGCAAAGGAGTCAATCGACTCGATACCGGATATTGAGTTGTCGGTGCGTGTGGATATTGCAATTCAAAACCGCTGGGTGCCAGACGGCTCCGATAGCTACCTTTCAAATGCGATTCTCGGTGAATCGCTGGATCGTTATGTGTCATCGATTCCAGATCTCACTGCCCAAGCTCCATATGCCGACTTAGGCGAGTTGCTTGTGGATTTCTATTCAAAGATAAACAACCTCTCGCTCCAGGTCGCATACGAACTGAAACACGGTGGCCATGATCTGAGCCGCTTTGAACTCTACAAAGGAGCCCACATTGACCTTGGAATAATTCTTGATGCCTATGAACAGGGCATAATCGATATCCGTGGCTTCAGCGAGGGGATTGATGGGCTAATACAACATCGCAACATAGTTGCCACGATTAAGGATCGACAATTCAAGATGGATTTGGGGCTGATCTAGAACCATCCGTACTCATCACCATGCCACTATGATGGCTTGCAGGCATTGTGCTATCTCATACGACAGCGCACGATATCCTCTCGGGCTGACTGTCCGGCCACTGCTACACTAACCGGCTATTTGCATGCATGGATGGTAGCGGAGTATAATAACTCACATGTACACAAACGAACACACATAGCATGGCAAACTCAACGACCTTGACAGTACGGCTCGACAAATCTACCAGAAAGCGGCTTGAATCGCTTGCTCGCAATACGAGGCGGAGCAAGTCATATCTTGCTGGCGAAGCCATCGAGAGCTACCTCGAAGCCCAGGAATGGCAGTTAGGGGAGATTCATACGAGTCTTTCCGAACTAGACACCGGAAAGAGTGTGGACGGCGAGAAGGTAGAAGCCTGGCTGAAGACATGGGGCAAGAAAAGCGAAAAAGCCGCTCCCCGATGCAAGTAGTCTGGTCGCCACGTGCCGTTCAGCACCTAGTTGAACTCCGCCGCTATATCGCTAAAGAGAATCCGAAGGCAGCATCACGAGTAGCAAGGCGAATCCTTGACGTTGTGGAACTCCTGTCCGCAATGCCGCATGCTGGACGGCCTGGCCGGGTTCCGGCAACCCGTGAGTTTGCCATAACCGAGACGCCGTTCATTGTGGTTTACCGGGTATCCGAGAAGCGATTGGAAATCATCGCGGTCCTTCATTCAGCCAAGAAGTGGCCCGCCAAGTAGCGAGTGTCTTGCCACCTTGCCATCATGATGGCTTCCCAGTTCACTCGTGCTTGGCAAGCGCCGCCTCGATGCCTTCGAGAAGCAGCGAATGGATCGAGACCCGTTCGTCGAAAGCGACCTTCCGGAGCCTGTCGTGGGTCCGCTCATCGAGCCTGACGGTGAGGCCGACCGTTTTACCTTCGGAACGCACGGACTTGCCCTTAGCGGCGTTTTTCCGCTCGGCCGCACCTTCCCCCTTGGCTGCGACAATCGCGGCCTGTATTGAGCCGCTACGCGCCGACAACCCGCTTCTTTTTGCCATACCGTGATTCCTCCAAAGTCAGACATCGTAAAACCTCGTCTGCAAAAGCCCGCATCTCAAGATGGGCAGGACTGCCGGGGGCATACTTCCCGACCCAGACCCCGGCGTTAAAGGCGTCCGAGAACGCTGTGCGGGCTCCAATCTCGACCGCGACCGCTTCCCCCATCTCCCGAAGCGCTGCCTGAAGTTCACGACTGCTGGCCGTCCTCCTGTCAACGCGGTTTGGAACCAGCAGGATTTGCGGCTTCCCGTCACCACGGGCATCCCGAATTTCCCGGATAAGGGATACCGTCTCGGCCGTGGCAACGAGGTCGAGGCCGGATGGCCCGCACGGGACGACGGCAAGGTCTGCCAATCCAATTATTCCCCCGAGTGCCGCGTCCAGATGGGGAGGGGAATCCAGCACCAGGTAGTGGGCCGAAATGCGGCGGATAGCGTGGGACCACTTGCTGACGTTTGCCCCTTGCTCAAGCGGCATGTGCTGCACCGGCATCGGAAGATGACCGGGTTCTGCCCAGTGAGCGGCACTTCCTTGCGGGTCACAGTCTACAAGCACCACGGACTCGCCCCGAGTCGTAAGCTCGGCCGCGAGATGGACGGCCAGCGTCGATTTGCCAGACCCGCCCTTTCTTCCTGCCACGCCGATAATCTGCATATGCGTCCTTGCGTTTCGCTGCTTTTGAAAACGCTAGCACGTGGGAGTAGTGGCAGCCAACCATGCAATTTTGCCACCATGCCATCTTGATGGCGAAGAAGGCATTTTCCAAAACCAAAAATGAAGCCAGTAGCCGGGCAACGCTGGTTGTGGGCAACAGCGAAGCGACCCGCCAAAGGCGGGTTTGTCCACAGCAAGCGGAAGCCTATATCGGTATCTATATAGGTATATATAGGTGTGGGGGGTACCAAGTATGCGTGGATAAGTCGGTAACGTCCCGGTATTCCCCAAGATCGCAGGGGGTACCAAGTATGCGTGGATAACTTTGCCAATTACCGGACTTTTCAACAGGTTACCGATTTGCCTTTCTTGCTGAAGTTCTCGCAATCGGAGGGTCAGACCGACGCAAAATGATTCCTCCCTCAACCTTTTCGACACGAGCCTTTGGATAAACGGCCAAGGCTTGACGTAAAGCAATTTGGACCTTTCGCCGAAAGTTCCGGTAGTCGGGCAGGTCAGGTCCGAACTGTTTCTGCAATGCTCTCCATGACACGAAGTCGCCGTTTCTACTCCTCACCCTCGGAAGTCTTGCCGTGAGCCAGGTATAGACATCCAAAGCACGAGCAGAATGCTGAAGGGCATGAATGCCGCGAGGGTCGAGGGGAAGGCCGTGCTCCTTTAGCGTTGAAAAGAACTCATTGGAGAGCGTCACCTCGGATGGCCACAGAATCCTTTGCCGGGGGTCTTCGGGAAACCAGACATCGAAACGGCTTATGAGGGGAGACGGGTTCACGACAACCGCCCGGTCCTCGTAAGACATCATGAGTTGCATCCGGCTTGCCGCAAGCCGGTTAAGCTGCTCCTTGAACATGCCTATCGTTCCTTTCGCACCCCCGGACACTTTTAGTCCAAGCTCCTTCATGAAGCCGGACATGCTGTCTGCGATCTGGATTTTGGGCGACTGGGTTCGGATTGCTTCGGTGCAGAGGTGAATCATGAGAAGCCTTGGCTTTGCCCCGTAGGGGATGCCTTGAAGGACGGCCCGCTTTTCCTTCATGTCGAAGAGAAAGCCAGCCGTGACGATGAGACTCGCTCGTCCGTTCTCCCGGATGTAGTCGCGGGTATCCGGGTCACGGTAAGGAAGGCCGCACTGAGCAAGCACCGTGTGGAGAAAGGCAAGGTCTCCTGGGTCCTGCTCACCGACTATCTCGACCGCCGCATCTGCTATCCGAGTCTGGATAGGGGAGATGGATACGTGTTTACTCATTCGGACGCCCTCCCGCTGACAAGCTGCTTTTCCTGAAAGTAGCGAAGGTAGGCACTCTTTTGCTCAACGAGTGAGTAAGTGCTGGCCGTCCTCTGACCGTCATCCTCCGGTGCGGCCAGTGACACCGGCGGTTCTTTGGAAACCACCGGTTCCCATCTGTCACTCGCAGGCGTCCTTTCCTTTCCATCGGATTCTGGCTGAAAGCTCCCGGCAAGTTCACGAATCAGGTCTGCGACTTTCTGAAACCCTTCCCGCTCCCACTCCTCGGTACTGTGAGCGTACACGGACACCGTGACCCTCGGGTCGGTCGTGTGGCCCGCCATCTTTTGCAGCACCTGGAGCGGCACACCGGCCCGGAGGCCATAAGTGATAAAACTGTGCCTGAGCGTGTGCATTGAGAACTGATTCTTGACCGAGAGGTAGAGCGTATCGGCAGGCAGGTCACGCGCCGCCATCTCGGCCCGGTACATTACTCGCCGCACCCAGCCAAGCGGCCGGTCGGTGAACGGATTCTCGAATACGTAGACAGAATCGGAACCCGATAGGCTCCTTCTTCGGCGGAAGATTTCAAGCACGTAGTCCGAAAGGTAAACCGCACGCAGCGTGTCCCCCTTTCCGGTGAAGGCCCAACGCCGCCTCTTAAAACTTACGTCGGCCCATCTCGCCCACTGCACTTCTCCCCGGCGCACTCCGGTGAAGAGGGCCGTGAGAATCAGGTCGCCGAACACGTCCTTGCGTTCTTCAAGCGTTGTGATGAAGCCCGAAAGTTCGTGCGGCTCGATGAACCGGGTGCGGCATCGGACTTTGGGATAGGCGATTCCAGCGACGGCGGATTTCCCTGACCAGCCGCGCCGAATGGCGAAATGAGTCATGGCCGAGAGGAGCTTTGCCGTATTCCGCGCCCGTCCAAACTCACCCCCCTCACGAATCTTGTCCAAGAGCTCGCGGACCATGTCGCGCGTAATCCGGTCGAGTCTTCGATGCTTCCAAGCGTCCAGCCCACGGAAGCAGCGTTCAAAAAGCCTGATCGAACTATGACGACAGTTCCGCTCTGCCATGTCGCTTCGGTACTTCGTCCAAAGTTCGCCGAGAGTCTCACGCTGAACAGGATCGATTCCAAGTTCGGCACAGAGCCGCTTTTCATTAGCGACCTCGCGGGCGATTTTGACGGTGAGGGGAGGGAACTGCCCGAGTCGCTCCCGTTTTCCGCCGCGCAGAACGAACGAGAACACCTTGTACCCGCTCGGGCTAATCCGAAGTTCGAGGCCAGGGCATTTGAGGTCGTAGTAGCACCTTCGCCAGGTCTCGGGCGTTAGCCGCTGAAGGCGATGGTCAGTAAACGAGAATTTGTTGGCGCGTGTCGGCGGCATTCGGCTCCGGGTCTCTTAACGTCACTCGACCCACCCTTCCGGGAAGCGGTCTATCTACCGTTTCCCCGCCTGCCCGCATCCATGTGGGGCAACGTCGGGGCAACAAATCCCCGGCTTCCCCGACTGCTCAATCTGCCGCTCCCTTTTCAAGTCACTGATTCGACTATTCCGCGTCTCCTGAAAACGCCTTATCAACAGCACACCTGATGCACCTCGCTGCGCTCCGATGCTGCGGTGTTAACGCCGCAAGTCGAACCGACACCACGTCTTGGTATCGTTAACACGGTGTAAGCGGGACGCGTATTCTTCGAGCCTCAAGCCCAACCAGCGAGGCCCGTTATCGCTGTAAACGTGCACGGTTAGCGGTCCAAGTCCTTGCCGGCCCCCGCCACGATCGGCCACTTCGAAACATTTTTTCACGCCGTTATGCAACACACCACGGGTGCCGCGCATAACCCTCTTTTAAAGGCGTTCCCGAATGCGGGAATGCCTGCATACGGTCCGATTCACAACTCAATACGGGTAGTCGAAAACAACCCAACCCGTCTCTCGGGAGTGGGGCTGTCCGCGGGGTTTGCGCACGAGCCCACCCCTCTTCAAATGTTGCTCACCATTTGATCGTACGTGAGCCCTGCGGCACCCCGTTCCACGCCCGAGAGGCAGGTGGTGCAACACAGGCTTTTCTTCGGTTTTTCCCAAACCCTTTTCCCCCTGATTGGAGGTGCCAATGAGCACCCTGACACGCGCGCATTTTGAACTCTTTCGGCGGACCCCGGACGAGTGTTTTTCGTCCCTGCGGGAACTCGGCGAACACTGCCGCGAGCAGAAGGATCGGTCCTTCGACCGATGGCATCTGCCGCAGGCGATTCGGCCGAAACCGCTGGCGTCGAACAGCCTCGCGATGGAAGCCGGAACAGACGGCGCGTTCACCCTGAACGCCTGGTCGTTCGGTCAACTCTGCCAGCTCGCGAAAGTGAGCAAGGACACCGTGAACCGGCTGTCCGCAGACACGGCCGCGCGGGTGTTCGAGGAGACGCTCCCCACGGGCAAGAAGCCGCTCCAATTCCTGACGGATGGCGACACGATTCGGTCGGTTCACGGGACCGCCTACACGAGGCTGCACAACGCCGACCTCGTGGCGATCCTGCACGAATTCGCAACCGATTTCGGACCGCCCCAGAAGGCCATGAACGGCGGAACCGGGCTCTACTGCGGGGAAGAAGACATGTTCTGCTTCCTCATCGACCCGCTCGGCTGGGTCGAGATCGACGGCGAGGCGTTCGCCCCCGGATTCTTCCTCTGGAACTCGGAAGTGGGCAAGCGCTCGCTGGGGATCGAGACCTTCTGGTTTCAGGCGGTGTGTCAGAACCACATCGTCTGGGACGCGGTGGAAGTGGTCGAGTTCGCCCGCAAGCACACGGCCAACGTCCACGAGTCCCTCTCGGAGATTCGGAGGATCATCGAGCGGCTCGTGCAGAAACGCGACGAGCGGAAAGACGGCTTCGCGAAAGTCGTCCGCAAGGCGATGGAAACTCGCCTCGGCGACGACGCCGATGAAGTCGCGGAAGTCCTTGCGAAAGCGGGAGTGGGCCAGGCGCTGCGCAAGCAGGCCCTGGAACTCGCTCGCGAGCAGGGACGCTTCACGATCTTCGCTCTGGTGGACGCCCTGACCAGGCTCTCCGGCTCGTTCACGAACGCTGGCGACCGGACGGAGGCGGACCAAAAGGCGGGGCGGCTACTACAACTCGCCGCCGCGTAACTTCAGGTGTTCAATGTCCCATTCACTCACGAAAGGAAGGTGGTTCACATGGCAAAAACGAACGGTGCAACTCAGGCGCGTCCGGCTCCTAAGCAGGAGCGGCAGCGGCCGGCCCACGAGGTGCGTCTCGGACGCATCAAGGGGGCCATCTGGAGCAACGCAACGGAGCAAGGCATTCGCTACGGCGTGACGATCTCCCGGATCTACAAGGAACAGGAGAGCGGCGAGTGGCGGAATTCGGCAAGCTTCGGCCGGGATGACCTCTTGCTGGTCGGTAAGGTCTGCGAACTGGCGATGGTTTGGATCTACCAACAGACCCAGACGCAAAACCAGAACCAGACCCAGGACAACGAGGACATTCCGTTTTGACGAGAGGTTTTCTCCCAAAGGTTTTGAGGCCCACCGCACCACCGGGCCTCTCTACTTAACGACCTTCCGACGCACAAGGAGACCGGACGCGGCCGAAGAGAGTCGGCTCGTCAACCCCGGGCGGTTTGGAGGACTTTTGAAGGGAGAACATGAGACATGAAACGACCATTTTTGGAACTGAAAGACGGCATGGTGAAGGCCACGATCTGGCACGAAATCGTTGACGGCGAAAAACACTTCAACATCGCCTTCACGCGGCTCTTCAGGGACAGCGATCGCTGGTGGGACGGGGCGTGCTTCCAGCGACAAGACATGGCGGCGCTCTGCCGGCTGGCGAGTGACGCCGAGCAGTGGATCAGCCAGCAACGGGCACTCGAAGACCCCAGCGACGAAGACGGCGGGGCCAAAGGTGCTTCGTGAGCAGACGGCCCACCGGTACCAGCCGTCGCGGCCGCAGCGCCGCGCGTGACTGCGAGCGAAGGCCCGTACCGTCGAGAAGGATGAAATACCCACCGGGATGGGTCCGCGCCGTCGGGCAGTTGGGGGCCGGAAGAAGCATCTCGAACATAGACAAACCGACCGATCGGCAAAGCCGATTCGGTCCTTACGAGGAGAACGAACATGACCAACCAGAAACCGATCCAAGAGATCAAGAAGGGGAGCGTTCGAGCCGCGATCTGGCAGAACACGCTGGAGGACGGCCGGGTGATGTACAGCGTCACCTTCAGCCGCCTCTACAAGGAGGACGGCGCGTGGCGCGACTCGGCAAGCTTCGGACGGAATGAGCTTCCGCTCGTCGCACGAACCGCCGACGCGGCGCTGGATTGGATCCACGCGCAGCCGAGTGCAGGAAACCCACCGCCGACCGAGGAATAGCAGCGGGCGGCTGTGTTGAAAGACGATCGCTCACCGCTACGCGGGCAAGGTCGCGGTGACGCTGGCGAATCCGCATCGATCCCCGACACGGCCGGGCGTAACGGGAATACACCGAATCTCGACACCTCACTGTTTTCAGAAGGAGACCAGCATGCAATACAGGACGATCGTTCTCGGACTCATTCAACGGCACCCGCAGACGTACCAGCTGCTCCACAGCAACCGCCGACTGATGCCGACGGCCGACCTCTATGCCGAACAACTGAAAGCGACCCACCAGAGCTGGAAAGGCCGCCTCGCGAAGGCGAACCCGCACTTCAATCCTCTTCAACTGGAGGGAGAATCGCTGGAACTCGCGATCCGGGATCTGGAAAACTACTTGGTGGCGCACTTTCAAGCGAACGAAAACGATCCGATCTCGCTCGACGCCGCAATGGCCTTCATTCGCGGTCGCACTCAGTTCATGTAAGTGCGGCCAACCGCCAGCCGACGCTCTTCGACTTTCTCGACACGTCTTCGCACGACGGCGAGTCAGCGGAATCGCTCCCGTCACCCACACCGACACGGCCGGAACTCGTCCGGATCGGCGACGCAGTTGGCACCCCTCTTTCGCCAGCCCAGAAGCTGGAAAACACCCCATCAGCGCCCGGAATACTTGTCGCCAGCAGCGAAAAGGAGAAGGCCCGCGACATTCTCGACGCCATCCGGACGGCAAACCGAATCGAGCACGATTCGCGGCCGGCAACGGCGGCCGAACGGGAAACACTTGCCCGCTTCGCCGGCTTTGGTCCCGTTGCCCTGTCGATATTTCCCGACCCCGCAACCGGCCACTACAAGGACGCAACCTGGAAGGCCCTGGGCGATGAACTGAAGGCTGCGCTCTCGCCAGCCGAGTACGAGAGCGCGAAGCGCACCACGTTCAACGCCTTTTACACGTCTTCGACCGTCGTCACCGCCATCCACGACGGCATCGCCCGGCTCGGTGTCCCGGCAAACGCGCTCGTTCTGGAACCCGGCTGCGGAATCGGCAACTTCATGCGCATGGCCCCGGCAGGAATGCGGTTCGTCGGCATCGAACTGGACCAGACCTCCGGCCGCATCGCCCGCCTCCTCCATCCCGCTCAGGACATCCGCATCGAGAACTTTCGGGACACCCGACTTCCCGTAGAGGGCGTTGATGCAGTGATTGGGAACGTGCCCTTTGCCGACCTGAAAATGCCCTATCGCGGGCGGAAGTTGTCCCTTCACGATTACTTTTTTGCCAAGTCCGTCGACGGGTTGAAACCCGGCGGCGTCCTCGCCCTGGTGACGACCCACTTCACGCTCGACAAGCAGAACGCCACGGTCCGCGAGTATCTGGCCTCGCGGGCCGATTTCGTCGCGGCCATTCGTCTCCCCTCCGACGCATTCAAACGGGAAGGTACGGCCGTGGTCACGGACGTCGTGTTCCTGCGGAGACGAGACGAGGGCGAAGCCGCCAAGCACGCCGACCCGGACTGGCTCGACGTGGCCCCGCTGTCCGTCGAAGGACGTAGCGTCACGATCAATCGCTACTTCCACAACCGGCCGGAGATGGTGCTCGGCGACTGGAGCGGCAAGGACACGCTCTACGGCCACGAAGGCTACAGCGTAATCGGCAGCGGCGACCTCGCCGAGCGACTCCATGCGGCGATCCGCCGCCTACCGGAACACGCGCCACTCCGAGCCTCTCCCATGCCGGATCGGGTCACCGTTTTCGCCCCGCCGCCTCTCGACCGTCACGTAGGGGAAGGCAGTTTCTTCGTGTCCGGCGACCGCACCATTTGCCAGCTCGTGGACGGACAAGCCGCCCCGGTGGTCTACGGCGGCACGACGCTGCGGGCGAACGGCACGCTGACCGGCCGACGGCTGGCCGCGCTGGTCGAGATCCGCGACTGCGCCCGCCGGGTGTTGCAGTCGCAAAACGAAGGCTGGCCGGACAACCACCGCGTCGACGCCCGCCAGGAACTCAACAGGGCCTACGACCGTTTCGTCACCGCCTACGGTCCCGTCAACAAGACCACGTTCAGCGAAGCCGCAAACGGAACGGTGGTGCGGCGGATGCCGAACCTCGTGAAGTTCCGCGAAGACCCCGACGCGATGCTCGTGATGTCGCTCGAAGATTACGACGAAATCACCGGGAAGGCGACCAAAGCGGTCGTCATGACGAAGGACGTCGTGGGGCGAACGCCGCCCGTCACGCGGGTCGAGAGCGCCGAAGAAGGGCTGCTAGTCTCCCTGAACCAGCGCGGGACGGTGGACTTGCCGCACATCGCCATACTCTACGACAAAACCGAGGACGAGATCGTCGCCGAACTCGGAGACCTGATCTATCGCGACCCGCAGTCCGAAACCTGGCAAACGGCCGACGTGTACCTGTCCGGCAACGTGCGAGCGAAGCTCGCCGCCGCCGAGTCCGCCGGCCCGGAGTACGGCCGTAACGCCGAGGCGCTGCGCCGCGTGCAGCCCGAAGACGTGTTGCCGGGCGACATCGACGCCAACCTCGGCGCGCCGTGGATACCGGAAGGCGACATCCAGGCCTTCGCCGCCGACCTGTTTCGCGTCGAACCGTCCTCCGTCACGATCGCCCACCTGAAGATCGACGCGGTCTGGAGCCTCGCCGCCGATTACGCCGCCCGGCAGTCCGTCGCTGCGACCTCCGACTACGGCACAGCGCGGGCCAACGGCACGACTCTCTTCGAACTGGCACTCAACATGAAATCCCCGGCCATTTACGACATCATCAACCACGGCGACCGCGAGGAGCGGGTGCTGAACCAGGAGGAAACGCTCGCCGCCCGCGAGAAGCAGAAGCTCATCAAGGAGCGGTTCCGGTCGTGGGTGTTCGCCGACCCCGACCGCACCGAGCGACTCGTTCGCATTTACAACGACACCTACAACAACTTGCGGCCGAGGCTGTTCGACGGCTCGCACCTCGATTTTCCCGGCATGAACCAGACCATCCGCCTCCGGCCGCACCAGAAGGATGCCGTGTGGCGGGCGATGAGCAGCGGCAACACGCTTTTGGCGCACGCCGTCGGGGCCGGGAAGACGTTCACGATGGCCGCGACCGGCATGAAGATGAAGCAGGCCGGGCTGATCCAGAAGCCGATGTACGTCGTCCCAAACCACCTGCTCGAACAGTTCGCCCGCGAGTTCATGCAACTCTACCCGAACGCGAAACTGCTCGTCGCCGCGAAGGAAGACCTCACGCGAGACCGCCGAAAGTTTTTGACCGCTCGGATCGCCAGCGGAGAGTGGGACGGCATCATCGTCACCCACAATTCCTTCGAGCGGATCGGCATGTCGCGGGACTTTCAGGAGCGGTTCCTGACCGCCCAGATCGCCGAGTACGACGCACTGCTCAGCGAACACGCCGCCGACCGGGGAGCGAACCGCAATCTCATTAAGACCATCGAGAAGCAGAAAGCAGCCCGCGCCGAGCGGCTGAAGGAGCTACTCGCCGAGGAGAAGAAGGACGACGGGTTGGTCTTTGACGAGCTCGGGGTCGATCACGTGTTCGTGGACGAGGCCCACTACTTCAAGAACCTCGAAACGCCCACAAAGATGGAGCGCGTGGCCGGGGTTCAGACGGGGGGTAGTGAGCGGGCCTTCGACGTGTTCATGAAGGCGACCTACCTTCATGAACGGCACCCCTGCCACGGTCTGACCTTCGCCACCGGAACGCCTATCTCGAACACGATGGTCGAGTTGTACACGATGCAGCGATTCCTTGATCCCGCAGGGCTGCGGGAGCGCAACCTGGAGCATTTCGACGCCTGGGCGGCTACGTTCGGCGAAGTCGTCGACACATTGGAAATCTCCCCGGATGGCGCATCGCTCCGGCCCCGGAGTCGCTTCGCCCGCTTCACGAACCTACCCGAACTCCAGCAGATGTTCCTGGCCTTCGCCGATGTACAGACGGCCGAGATGCTCGACCTTCCCCGTCCGCTCCTCCAAACCGGGAAGCCCATCGTGGTCGCGTGCCCCATGTCCGACGAACAGCATGCCCTCCAGTACGAACTGGTCGCACGTTACGATAAACTCCGTTCGCAGAAAGTGGACCCGCGTGTCGATAACGCGCTCAACATCACCACCGACGGCCGGAAACTCGCCACCGACGCCCGGATGCTGTCCGCAACCGCCCCCGATTTCGCACGCTCGAAGCTCAATGCGCTCGTGCGCAATGTAGCACTCATCTGGGAACGCACCGCGAAGACGCGGGGGACGCAAATGGTCTTCTTCGACATTGGCGTCCACCCGACGCCGTGGGGCTTCTCCGTCCGCGACGACATCGTCACGAAGCTGATCGGCTGCGGCATCCCAGAAGACCAGATTGCAGCCATCGGCGACGCTGATTCCGACGCAAAGAAGCAGGCTCTTTTCGAGAAGGTCCGAAACGGGCAGGTGAGAGTGCTCCTCGGCAGCACGTCAAAGATGGGCACCGGCACCAACGTGCAGAAGCGGCTCGCAGCTCTCCACCATCTGGACGCGCCGTGGAAGCCCGCCGAAGTCGAGCAGCGCGAAGGCCGCATTCTCCGGCAGGGAAACCAGAACGCGGAGGTCGCCGTATACCGCTATGTCACCGAAGGGAGCTTCGATGCCTATATGTGGCAGGCGTTGGAAACAAAGGCGCGGTTCATCACGCAGATTATGACGGGCGACACTGCGGTTCGCCGCACCGAGGACATCGGCGGGCAGGAACTTTCCTACGCCGAGGTCAAGGCCATCGCATCGGGCAACCCGGCCGTGCTGACGCTGGCCCACGCCGATGCCGAATTGCAGCGTCTGACCCTGCTCAAGAAGAACCACCTGGACGAGCAGTTCGTGGCCCGCCGGAACGTCAAGAGCCTGCCGACTACAATCGAAACCCTTACTGAACGCCTGACGAACCTGAAGGCGGACCATGCTACGGCAACCGCCCATGCCCACGACCGCCTGACCATCGACGGACACGCCCACTCGCAAGAAAACGCACAGGCCGCGCTGGGGCGTGCGCTGGATCGGGTGCCGGGGATCGTCCACGAGGTACGCCGCGTGCCGCTTGGGGTGTTTCGCGGTTTGCAATTCGGCTTAATCCTGCACCCGCACTTTCCGCCTGATGTGTTTCTGGAAGGGGCAGCCGCACGCAGGTCGATGATGTCTCAAGACCATCAGGGACCGAGAGCCGTTTTGAACGCCGCCGAGCGTCTGGCGAATTCTTACGGCGCGGAATGCGAAAGGGTCGAAGAAGACCTACGCATAGCCGTGACACAGTTACGCGACTACCAAGCCCGACTCGGAAAGCCCTTCCCCAAAGACACTTACCTAGCGGAATTGACCGCGCTCCGCGATAACCTGAAGGTTCGTCTTTCTGGCAACAGCGGCATTTCCAACCCGGATCAACATCTCGACACTACTGATCTTGCGGCTGGAATTACCGTATTGATCACAACTCATACCTCGACATCCGTTACCGAACGACAGAAGCGCCGTCACTCCTCTGCTGAGGAACCGATTACCTTCCTGATTCGTCGTCGCGAAGATGCATCGCATGGTCCATGCCCCGAATACGGCCGGAACGGTTTCACAAGAGAGCCGCCGACATAAGTTCCTATATCTTTGTTCATATTCTATGTTCATGGATTGATTTTGCATAATTCCGCTAAGTTCCACCCTTCACCCGCTATAAGTACCGCCCAATGCCGACACCTTGCATAGGCTTAAGCCGCGGTCGACAGTGTCGATTGACGCTCGACAGCAATAGTGGAACCATATGATTAACAGTTGTGTGAAAATACTTATCTTCTCTATCTGAGGCTTTGCGTATGGACCAGGGTGTTCTTTACGGCATGATTGTCACCTGTGGGGCAGCGCAGAGCTATACGCTGGCATTTCAGCAAGCGACTTTGTACTGGGCGAGACGACTGGCAGGATTGCCTCTAGAGGACGAGCTGGCCCAACGTGGAGTCGCAGATGGAGAGAATGAACGAAGGGCCAGAATAAGAGCCGAAGCAGAAATTCACGCTTGGCAGATGAATGAGGGTGCCACTTTACAGTCGGCACTCACGCCCCAGGAACAGACGACAAGACAAATAATGGTAATACTATGTACTGGCGCAACAGTACTGTGCGGCTGGGTGTGTTTCGTCTGGTACATCGGCATAATATCGCTTCTTGCCATTCTTGTTATTTCCGCGATAGCTGCTCGTTGGATGCCAAGCAAAAGCAGCGATCACTACAAATGCGCCATCATAAAGCACTTGCATTCTCAATACATCAGTCACTATTCGCAGGGGTATACCGATAAGGCCAATGCGGCGATGAGTCTATTGGAAGCGATCTTAGAGTTGGACAATAGTGAGCTAACGAGAGATCGCACTGATAGCACAAAACACGATCGTATTGGTCATGCGACGGCCCCTGGTATTTCGGTGCAGATGGCCAGCGACTACAAACGGCCCGAAAACGAACAGAACAAACCAACCTTTCGTCCCGCGACCGAAACCACTGGCCAAATGCGAGATATGAACACCACTCACGCATATCTGCTATATGGCATGCTATTGATTGCAATCATAGCAACAGCGGTTATTACATATAGAGAAATACTTGCAGCTCAAGCCTACTCTGTAGGCCCTCTTGGCTACCCAAACCCAATGAGCAAGTAAGTGCTTACCTGATGGTGCGTCCTGATATATATATATACAGCAAGGAACCTAGATCATTGCGAGTTTTATATTGCACCTCTCTTGCTAGTTTTGCCCGATAAGGAAACTTATCGGTCACAACCGCAGAGTGCACTTCTACCTCCGAGCGCACCACCATCTGTCGGCGTCCTGCCAAGAGCGTTGGCCTCCTGCCAACGGGATTTTCAGAGGCATGGCTCCGGTGTTCGATGGACGAGTGATCCACGTTGAGGAAATGAGATTGACGATGTTTGGGCGGCACACCGTCCAAGCCAAAACCATTCCGAAAAAGTGAAAACCCCGGCAACACACGAAGGTGTGCCGGGGCTCACGGCGTCCATCGACGCACCGTCGGCTCGGTTATCCCTTGGTCAAGTTGCGTCCCCGCAGAGCCTGCCTCCGTTTCACCGAGCTACTCTGATCGTAAACCAGATCGACTTTCAACTCAAACGTGACCGTCCGCACCACCCACCAATGCGGCCTACTTCGGCGGGATGCCAGCATGCTGTCGATACAGATTCGCGTTCATCGCCAATAAACTGACGATACTCGATGAATAGGCATATCGCGTCTTGCAACCCTACTCTATCTAACGCAACGATAAGGCAAACTAGCTTCAGCACCTCCCGCCGTGCTCCATGCTACAAAGTCAAAGCTCGCCCGCTTGCAAGCGCCGTTTCCCATCTTTGGAACAACGATACCAGCACCGCCAACGTAGTCATCTGTAGTAATGCCGAAGTTTGATGCCCATTCAAAATCATCGGTCATGCTGTTAATGCCAGTGCCGTTATTACACGCAAACTTCCACTCGCCTGGCTCTGGCAAACGCTTCTTATCGGATGCACAATCGTCCCTAGCAACCTCCCAGGTCGCAGCAACACGCTCATCCTTCTCGATGCAAAACCCCTGAGATGCCGACCCACTGATAGTAATGAAGGCCTCCGTTGTGCTGTCGCAATAGTTCTCGTGCGGATGAAACAAGCCCCACTGCTCGAATATTCTGGTCCACATGTCGGTCCCCAACGCACTTCCTTCGGCTCGGGCCGACACAAGACTTCCAGTGGAAAGAATAGTGAGCACTGCGTATAGGATCATTTTTCTTGTTCTTGACATAAGCTGCCCTCCATGTTGTTAAGACATATCACGGTTTGGCAATGTTATGATCGTGTACAAGAAGAAGACAGAAAAATCAGCGAGACAGCGTCATCCGAGCTGTAACACAGTGTTACGTCTAATATCGCCGCATCTTGTGCAATGCAATCGGCTCCACCACTAAACATCCGACTTACATAATCAACGTGGCTTCTCGGCAACGACGATATCCTGGTAAAATGGCCCATTACGGTTTGCCCACGTTCCGTAGAGTACAGGCTTCCTTACCTTGAAACCTGCTTCGTCATATAGACTCATTAAGAGGTCAAGGTCGAATGCATTTCCCATCAGAGGGTCGTGAGCCCAGTACCAGTAGAAGCCGCCCTTCTCATGCACAAATGGATGCGTGGCCTTGCCAGCCGCAACTTGCTCACGAGCGAATGAGTCCATAATGAAGCAAGTGTTCGAGGAGATTCCTCCAGGCGCGAGAGCGACATATATTTGCTTCAAGTAGTTCCGAACCTCGTCAGTGTACATATGTGTAAACACGGAGTGGCTGACCTGTAATGAATAATGCTCCTCGAGAAGTGGTAGACGCACATGTTTCACTTGTGCTCCCGAACCAGGCAGCCGTTCTTCGACCAATAAAGAATGGTAGCTATCAAGCGCAACTGCTACATGGTGAAACTTATAGTTTGGGTGCTGGGCAAATCGTGAAGCGCACGATGTAATGTTCTTGCTCGATGTGTCGATTCCAAAATAGCACCCTGATGTAAGGACGTGTGTAAGTGCGTATGCGAAGTTGCCCGCACCACACCCAATTTCCAGAACCCTGCTGTCTGACCTTAGCCCAGAGTAGTCGTTATGGATGTTAACGTACTTCATGGCGGCGGCATGATAATTGTTCCCGTAGTTGAGTCCGGTTATTGACGCATGAGCGTCAAATTGGTCATGCCTGGTAGGAATCAGCGGGCTGTAATCGCGGCCTATAAACGCCTCCAGGTCATCAAACAAGGCATTTATTCCGCGGTAATAGCCCAGACGCACGGATCCCAAGAACTTTGCAGTCTCCGCATCCCTAGTTTCCGACATCAAATGGTCAATTCGTGAGAAAAAGGTCGCAAAGTCACCCGCTTCGAGATGTTTATAGATATCTTTAAGTAAATGTTTTAGATCTTCGGAAATAGCCATTAGAAATGACCGGAATAATATGTAGTGCGGTTATGTAAGTTCGATGCAATCGAATACTAATAAGACTCGATACTTCACGAAGTATGCCATATATTCATTCTGATCGTCAGGTATCATGTAATATATTGGATTGTCAGTGCAACTGACATGTCGCTGGCCGTGTGACCATTCGTGACAGTCGGCGAAATGAAAGTGACGATGTTTTGAGCGGCATACCGTCCAAGCCCAAACCATACCGCAGCACCAATGAATGCAGCCTACTTTGGTGGGATGACAGCATGCTGTCGAACCAGTTTCGCGTTCATCGCCAGTAGCCGGGCAAGCGCCGCAGCATACCCACGCGCGTCATCGATGGCCCGGTGCGAATGGAGGTGTCCGCCGAACCAGTCGTCCGGCCAATTCCGGCGGTGTGCGGCCTGGAAATCCCAGCCCGTAGTCGCGTGAGCGTATGTGAGCAGGTCTAACGGATTCAGCTTGAACTTGCGCTCGCCGACGAAAGTCATCAGGTACCAGAAGACCCACATGAAGTCGAACCACGACGGATGAGCCACGAAGAGCTTTTCGCCGGGAAGGCTGTCCAGCCACGCGGCGTACTCCTTCATCACCTCGGCGGGGTCACGCTGGTTCTGTTGGCAGTATGCCCACGCTTCCGGTTCCGTTGCCCACCACCGCATGGTGTCCGGGTTTTGAACGGCACCGGGTAGCGGCCGAAGGTTCGCTTCAAAGGACGAGAGTTCGCGCCCGGTGGAGTCGCAAGCAACCGAAGCGAGGCACAGCATCGAGTTGAGGCCCGCCACACGGCCGTCGGCCTCGATGTCCGTGACGACGTAGGTGATGTTCGAGTTCATACACCGATTTTACCGGGTGTCGGGGCGGGTCGCCACGGTGCCACCGCACCACACCGCAGCTGAGCTACACCTTCTCGAACGGCCGGTAGATTCGCCGGATAAAACGGAAGCAGGTGTTGGGGACGAGTGGAAGCCCTCCCCTCTTCCGCTCCCGGTTCACGGATCGGAGCACCGCAAGCAACTGGCGACGAACCGGCGCGTATGGCTCGAACGGCAGCCTTGAAAACTCGGCTTCCAGTCGCTCCACCGACCAACGCAGGGCCAGATCGAGGAAATAGGCTTTGAGCCGCTTATACTCCTCCTGCTCGATGCGGACGTGCGGATGCCCGCCACGGTAGCTAATGGAATAGCCGTGAAACCGGATGGGCGTTTTCCGCGCGTCCCGGATCGCGGACGCCTCTTCCAGGAAGAACGGGTGACTCCCGTGCGTGGCGAGAAGCAGAAACACGCGGTCGAAGCGGAGGTAATGGAGGTTCGCAAACCCTGCCCGCTTGCGCCGCGCCCTCGCCCACTTGGACCGATCAATCTGGTAGCGTGCTATGAGCTTCTCATCCACCCGACAAACATCCTTCCCTTCCGGCACCTCACCCATCACGTAGAACCAGTAACCATGCCCGAGATATGAAACGGCAAGTTGCTGAACGAACCCTTCAACGGATGTGGCCTCGAATTGGTACATACCCACTATTCCGCCCGCCCGCCGCCCTTGATTCAGGCATTCCCGCGTTCCTGCTTACGATTTCGGTAACGTGCTGAAAACACGAGAGGACGGCTCCCTGGTGGTACCGAGCCCCATCACCGTCGTGGCGATAGCGGTTGATTGCCTGCCGCGCCCTCTCCTCTTCAGAATCCGTGATGTTTTGCCAAAGCCCCTGACGCACGATCCCAAGAAAAACCCTGACGGGATCGTTTGCCCGGCAACTCTTCGCCCGCACCGCGGCTCCAACCCAATTCAGGAAGCTCGCTTCAGACTCTTTGACCCAACCCAAGTCAACAGCCTGTCGGTAAAGGGCCTCGGTCCGACGAAAGTCCTTGATGTCCACCAACTGGACGTCGCGAAGGGTTGGCCCCTCCCCTCTTCTCTCTACCCCAGAAACACCAGGCAACTTGCGTGTGCAAGGTTTCTGGTTTTTAGATCCGTAAGGAGTTTTCTTGTCTTTAATAGGGGGTGCAAAAGCGTGGCAGTTTTGACCCGACCGGGGTGCAATTCTGGACACCGGCATGTCGAGCCGCCTCACGACGGCGGGCACCTCGCCCCGGAGTCCTTCTCTCTCATCCTTCCACGACAGATTCACTTGGAAGTAAGCCCCGTCCCGATTCAACTTCCGTTGCCACGACCCGGTATCCTTCGAGATGAATCCGCGCTCGATAAGGTCTCGCCTGGCCGCTTTGGCCGCTCGCAACGAAACCTTCATCGCATCCGCGATCCATGACGCCTTGACGGTCCCCACTCCCCTCACCTCTCCGCTGCTCCTGTCGATGGACATTCCGCGAAGGACATACGCGAGGACCGTTTTCCCGAGGGCGGGACGTTCAGAGCGAGCGAGAAAGCGAAGCACCGATCGAGGAACCGGTATGGGTCTTCTGTGCGAGCGATTCCCCGCGAAAGCCCGGGCGAGGCTTTCGCCCTCCGGCGACGGCTCCCGAGCTATTTCGATGTGGCTTTCTGAAAAGAACAGAATTCCGGCTTGGCTCAAGGAACGCAGTTCACGCTCGATCCTCCGATTTGAGAGGCCCGTTAGCTCGCAAAGCTCGCCCACTCGGTAGCGCGGCACGGTCCCGGGTCGCCTCCCTACCCTCACCGCAGCCCGCCTTGCCGCGTCCCGTATGGCGACAAGAGCAAGGCAGCCAAAGTAGACCCGTACCGCCCGGTACGAGATCACCTTCCGGTTCAAGGCCGATATGCAGTTTCCGATCTCCGTCGCCGTTACTGTCTTGTATCCAGATTCAACGCACACGTTCCCTATCCTCCTCAAAGCGAGGAGCGCCAAGTTCAGGCAACACAAAACCTGTCACCGTCATTTCAGGTGAGGTCTTGACACCCACGCTTTGGGAGAATTACCCTAGACTTGCTGAAGGTCCGTTTCTGTATCAGGGAATTCCCGCCATAGTGCGGGTTTTTCCATTTCTAGTTGTTGTTACGCCCTGTCCGTGACTGGCCTCCTCCATGATCCTGGGTGCCTCTCGCGATTCCACAAAAGACACCTGTCGTTTAAGCTACTTGAAATACTTCCTTTTGCTGCTCCCTCTGGCAAGACCTTAAATGACCTTTTGACCGCGAACGTTCTGCCGATAACGGCATGAGACGTTATCGGCCACCCTCCAATGGTGGCAGGACGGAATCAGCCGTTATCGTAAGGTGCCGTTAACGGCATTCGCTAACTCTCTGATCTTCGGGCGCTGGCGTTCTGTCGATAACGGCATCATCCGATATGGCGTTATCGGATTTATCCGACCTCGGAAGCTGCCGACATCGGATTCACGGCCGAATATGATTTTTTAGCGCTGTGCCGTTCGCCCATCGCGCGCCTGTCTATGTTGAGCATCCTCGACCGGGGCTCTGTTAACGGATCCTGCCGATATGCCGTTAACGGCATTCAGAAAGTATCTTGCCGATAAGCCGATGACGCGTTATCGGATGAATAGTTGAAGCGGCTATTTTTGTAGGGCTTGGAGGAATGAATACACACGTCATCGCAGTCGGCAATCAGAAGGGTGGAGTAGGGAAGACAACAAATACGGTCCATATCGCGCGGGCGCTCGCCGAGCGCGGACATAAGTGCCTCATCATCGACCTCGACATGAATCACGGGGCGACGAGGCATTTCGGCGTCGAGCCAGAGGCGTTTCTCGGATCGTTCGAGATGCTTGCGGGCGAGGAGCCAGCCGAAAATCTGATTCTCAGTCACGCCGACAAGGAGGAGGGAGTCATCCTCCCCGAGAATCTGGATCTCATTCCGGCGGCGAGGAAGCTGGAAGGCATCGATCAGGCCGTGATGGCCAAAAGCAAGTTCATGACACCACACGAGGTGCTCAAGAAGCCCCTTGATTCCTTGCGAGGCAAGTACGACTTCATTTTCCTCGACACCGCGCCCAATGCGACCCTTCCGACACTGGCGGCGTACATGAACGCCGATTACTTTGTCCTCTCGGCAATGCCGGACCCGTTCGCAATCGCGGGCCTGAACGACGCGATGCGCGACATTATGGACGCACGCTCCCGGGGTAATACGAAACTTGTTCTTCTTGGTGTGGTCATCTCCGGCGTCGATAAGAGAACAAGCCTCGCGAACGCACTCTCCGAATTTGTCGAGAACTCGTTTCGGGCCGGGGAGAACGCCGAGTCGGTCAAGTTCAAGTCGTCTATCGGTCGCTCGACCGTGATCCCACAAACCCAGAAAGTCGGCAGGACGCTCTTCGAGACTCACTCAACCCACAAGGTGACCGACGAATACCGTGCGCTCGCCGCTGAGATCGAAGCGAGGCTCGCGAAGATTCATGCGGGGAGTGTTGCCATCGAAGAACAGCGGGGGGTGGTAAATGGCTAAGCGAGCCGCTCCCGACGAGCAACCGTACAGGCCGCTCCTCGATGCCGCACTGGTGTCGGCGGCGCTGTCCCAGGCCGTAACCCCCAGCGCTCCCCCGAAGGAGGTAGAACTGCCGCGCACTGCGAGCGGGGGAACCGGGAAGCCCCCTGATGTCCCGAAGGTCGAACCGTTGCGGAGAATCGGGCAGATTCAACCAGAGTCCCATTCGGTGGCCGCAGGGCCAAGTCGTGAAGAGAGCCGAACCCCACTGGTCCACGTCGAGAAGTTCGACCAGGAGAAGCGGATCCTTTTTACGCGAGGGGAGACCCAAGCCATCGACCGCCTCGTGACCTCTCTCGCCGCCCGACTCAACGCCCAGGTAAAGGTAAGCCATGTGATACGTGCCCTGGTTGCCCTTCTCCTCCACGCCGAAGCTCAGGTCGATAGGCGGGCCGGGGAGGCCGGCACTCTCGTCCGGCCGCCCAACGGCGACGCTCTGGCCCTTCAGAGGTTCGAGCGGGAAATTGCAAGGATTCTTGCAGACGGAATCAGGGACGCAGGACCCGTGCGTTGATTGCCGAGGGGTCGTTGTTGCGCGTGCGGTGTCCTCCAAGATAGGTGCTTTCCCACTGGTCCAAAATCGGGCTACTATGCAGGCATTCCCGCATCCCTGCATACGCGATGCGCGTCCAATGAAATTGAGGCGGAATAGCACTGATCACTACCCAGTTCCAAGCGGGATGGCTTCACAGAACGCTTGGAAAGTGGGCTTTGCGGACAAACCCGATGACGCGGGCATTGATACCGAACAGCACGCAGGTTCCGGATATCATCCTGGACCACTGGATGGCAGACCTATCGGGTGCCGAGCTAAAAGTGTTGCTTTACGTGGCTCGCCGTACTTATGGATTCGGTAAAGACAGCGATAACATCAGCCTGAACCAGATGGCCTCGGGCATTCGAAGACGTGATGGTACGCAGCTCGACCGAGGAACTGGCCTCTCACGGTCGGGCGTGAAGACCGCCTGCAACGGTCTCATAGAGCGGGGGATACTGGTCCGGCGCAATAACCGATGCGAAGACAGCCAGGAGTGCGAGGAGAGTACTTACCGATTGAACCTTTTCACCTCCGTAACCGGGGTAGGCCAGAAAAAAGCCTACGTAGGCCCAAAAAAAGCCCAGGCTGGCCAGAAAAGCGCGGCAGGTAGGCCAGTAACTGACCGGGGGGTAGGCCAAAAAGCGGCCCCACAAGAAACAGCACAAGAAACAGGTCAAGAAACAGCAGCAGGCGAGGGGAGTAGCCGTGAGGCGGAGAGCGGTGTTGATGCTGCCCTGGTTGAGGAGCTAATCGGTCACGGAGTCGGGGGCTCAGCCGCGAAGCGCTTGGCAAAGGAAAAGCCGGAGGTATGCCGCCGCTGTCTGGAGTATCTCCCCTACGCGAAGTTCAAGTCCTCGAAGGGGGCGTGGCTCGCAAACGCCATCCGGGACGAGTACGGGCCACCGCAGGGTTACGAGAAGGCCAAGGCCCAAAAGGAGAGGGGGCGACAAGAAGCCAGAAGAGCGCACGAAAGAAAGGCCCTCCAGAAGCACGGGCTAGCGATTAGAGAAGAGAAAACGACCAGGCTGAGGGCTGCCTACCAACAACTCGAAGAAGCGGGCGGCGAGGCCCTTCGTGCCTTTAACGAGTACGTCGAGGGGGAGCGGACAAGGACACGCCGCATAGTCCACCACTTATCGTTCGCCCGGCAGGTCGAGGTGCTGGCCGACTTCGACCGACCCGAGAGACGGTTGCAGCTTTTCGAGGCGTGGGCGAACTCCGGGGGCGGGATGCCTTGCGAACCAGTCACGCCGCCGCCGACCGCCGACGTCCTCAGCTCGGCGAGTGGTCGGTAGCGCCGCTCGGTCGGAAAGGGTGGGGACTTGTTTACGGCACAAGCTCCCCGAAAGCCGTCGCTCCGTATTACCTCCTTCGAGAAACCGTGTGAAGCAGTACGCGTGCGCTGGTTGCAAACCACCTGCCACAACCTTCACGTCCTGTTCGACCGGTCGCACCCGCTATGGCGCACCAGGGCAACTGTATTCTTCAGTTGCCCCTGCCCAATCCATAGCGGTAGCGCACCGGAAACCTCGACACAGCGCAGTTCACTGCAAGCCGGCGGAGCTCACTTGTCCGCCACTTCATAGCTCAAAGACGGCCGCCCTCCCGAGCGGACCTCGTTGAGCCGCTTTCACTTCCCGTCAGGGACCGGCGAAACTGGGATTCGTTCCCTGTCCGCCGGTACACGTTACCGAAACGGGTCAGAACCCGTCCCCGCTTTCGTCGTCGCCTCGTGCCCGGCACCACCCGTCAGCACGCAAACGAGTCCGCCACTGCCTTGCAGCGGCCCTCGCTGGGTTTGTCACCCACTCCTACTTGCGGGACACTCCCAGACTGGGCTTTTGAATCACCGGGGAGACCTGTTCCCCGGCACCGGAAGTACCACTCCCGGCCGCCACAGTCCTTCCCAGCTTAGCGATGACCTCCGTCCAGCCGATCACGTTCCTAGAGGGTGTTACCCCTCGGGCCTTACACCGTATGCCACGGACTCCCGCCCGGGCATCGTTTCCGCCAAGTCGCCTTGGCGATTTCGGGGGACCGAACACAGAAGCATCCCCTTACCCATCGGTGCAGGTTTTTCGCAATTCGGCACCGTCTTCGACCGGACTCACTGGCAAGCCCTTGCTGTCGGGCCTCTCGTGGTTGAGCTATTCGTCGTCGGGTCTTTCCCCCGATCGCCGGGTGTGGTCAGCCACCCGGTCCCGCCTGTCACCAGGTCGGGAACTCCCCACGCCAGCCAGGTTGAACGAACCACTCGGGTTCGGACCCCCTGGGCGGGATTTGCACCCGCTTTGCATCATCGCGGCCTCCCCCGCCAACCGGCGAGGAAGGTCTGTCGCTGTCGCCCCGGCTCCCGCGACTCGCGGTCGCGGCCCCCAGGGGTGCATACCTATCGGATAGAATGGCGGGATTACTTCTGGCGGGAGCCGCTTCTGCCATACGAGGGCAGCGTGCGTCTGCGAAGCCAGCGATTACTCCGACAAGCCTCCGTCGAGCACGGACGAGCCACTCTCATGGCATCCGGCTCTACGGGTCAGCACCCAACTGAGAGATGGTGAGTCTCAACCCTCGGGCCTGCTGGTGAGGCAGGCGTTTCCGGGCGGTGCCGCCCATTTCGTTAACCTGAAGTGAAGCGTTTACGTCACTGACAACCGCAGCGTTTCCGCCGCAGCCCAATGGTAGCGCAAATCCGGGTCTTAATCCATGAAGGCCCGCATGCGGGAATGCGGGGAGATAGTGGCTTGCCTGACAAAGCGGTTTCGGCAATTCTCTAATTTCGTAGTACGGGCGTTCTGGAATGCAGGAACGCCCGCAATTGATCATAGGCGCTGGGACAAGCACATGGTAAGAGAAGGGAGCAACAGTCTTTCCGCGAGCGAAAATAATCAGGGGCGGCAGTTCGGGCATCTCCGCTTACTGACAAGCGAGGCACACCACGGCCGAAGGCAGCCACGCAACCGGACCACTACCCGAGAATCGAATGGGGGATCGCGAGCGGGGAGCGTTACCAGTGAGAGGTATATGCCGAAGCGGCAACATCAGGACAATCGCAAATACAACATCGACGAGACCAGAGCAGCCGACGCCTCGCAAGCAGAATCGAGTACCACGCCGATCATCAAGCGGGAATTCATGCTCACGCCCGGGGCCGATGACACACTCTATCAAGCGGTGAGAACTCTATCACGTGCAACCGGAACCAACCTGTCAAACAGCCATTTCCTTAGAGTCATGCTAAAGGTCGTTGCCGACGCCATGCCGCAGATTGAGGAAGAGGCATTGCGACTGGGTAAACTCAAGCGACCGGGGAACGCCCCGGCAAACCAACCCGAGCGGGAAGAGTACGAACAGCGGATCGCGGCGGCCGTAGGCGCAGCGATCGCCACGGCCGCGAGTCCGAAGAGCAAGTGAGAAACAGAGTCGCGGGCTTCTCGTGTAAGCCCGCTGTCATCTTCCCCTGCCGTGCGACTTAACCGAACAGGCGTCGCCACACTTTGCCGAACCAGCCGGTCTGTCGAGGTGGAGGCGGTTGAACGACAGGCCCCTGCGACGCGGGCGGTGCCTCGGGCGACGTTCCGAAATAGTCGGCTTTCGCCTGTTTGTCCCGCTGCCGTTCCGCTGCCACTTGCTCGTCCATCCACGAGCCAGCAACGACAACACGGCCTCGGTCGATGATGTAGTGTGACCGGCACCGGAGGTTCCAGTTCCCGATTGATGGCCACAAGGAGACAGCTTCCCCGTCGAAAGTCATCTTCCAACTGACCGGCGCGAACGGAGTGACAACTTCCTCTCCGCAGCCGCAGCAGCAAAGGTGCGAGGCCGTCACGTACTCAAGTGAAATGTAGAGTATCCCCGGCTCCAGTGTTTCGGGCATGTACTGGACGAAGCGGTGCTTGAGCGAACGCATCATACCTCGTCCCCATTTATGAGAAGGTTGCCATCGGTCGTGTAGGTGCAGTGGTGTTCGCTCACGACATCGCGATAGAACCCCCGCAGTTTCTTCCATTTGATGACCGCGAGCGTTGCATTCAGTGCGTTCAAATCGGCGACCTGAATGTTCGTGGAATACAGATCCTCGGCTCCGCCGCCGGTAAAAGAAACCCGACCGCCGTGGACGTGATCTCTCTTCTCCGGCGTGCTGGCCGTTACCCGCAGGATGCCGCCGAGCGAGCCATCGTTCAGTTCAAGCCCCATGCCGACATCGACGAACGAGGCCCCGATGGCTTCGAGCTTTCCGACAACCGCCTTCTTGTCTTCGCCCGCGTCCATGCACAAGAACGCGAACGTAACGCCATCGAGCAGGGGCAGCTTGTCATCCCGAAGGTAGATCGGGTGTGCGATGATGTTCCGGTGCATCCGCGAATAGATGCCCCTGAAGTACTCGACCTTGCGCGGCACATCCCGCAATTCTTCGAGGCCTGGAGCACCCGGGGCGCGGAAGGCGTTGTGCTGGAGGAACTCGTCTCCGTCGAAGAGCCGGATCTCCTTCACCGGCACCTTGGCCACCAGATCGAGAACGTAGGAGCCGCTGCCGCCCAGGCCGATAATTGCCACAGTTTCCTTCGCCAGCCGTTCGCTGAGTGCCCCGATGCCGACTCGGTAAGATGCCGTGTCGATGTAGTTGAACACGCCGTCCCCCTCGTCTTCCGGCTCACGATAGACTCGGGGAGTGGCTCCGGGTTCAATCTCCGCCGCCGGGCCGGAAATGACGCCCGCGTAGGTCGTCATCTTGTGGTAGTAGTCGGTGTACCCACCGTCGGGTTTGCTCGAAAAGTGGTGCTTCGCGGTCATCCCGTTCGCCAGCGGGAAGTTGCCGGTCTGGTTGGCGATCGCCTTGATGGGGGTGCCATTGGCAAAGCAGGGGAACTCCCCATCGAACCAGACTTGGTGAGTCTCGGGTTTCTGGGTTTTGTTCCCGGCCATGTTGAGGCTCGAAACGAGCGTGCCTCGCCGCACGCACCGGTTGGAATCGACGTAGGGCACTTCCCGCACAAGAAGGAGGCCTCCCTGAATCTGGGCGAAGTACCCCTCGTCGCGGAGGCGCTTCAGGTCCGGGTTAAGATTGAACAGTTCGCGTGACATTGAACACCGTTCCTTTCTTGACTTTCACGGAACCGCCCGGACCGAGTTGCCCGGAGGGCGGCTGGGCAGCAGCCTTCTGGTACGTCACGTCGAAAACGACGTTGCTGTCGTGCGCTCCCGGAAAAGCGAGTTGCACGATCTGGTCGAACGTCACGGTGTTGCCGGTGACGGTCCGCGGCCGGCCGTTGACGATGATTTCGTAGGACTGCGGGGGACGCTTCGCCGTGTAGAACCGCTCGACTCCGGCGTCGGCAAGCTCGACCGTGTCGCAGGGTTCAATCATCCGGTCCTGCCCGCCCCGGACATCGAGGAAGATGGCTTCCTCGTCCGACGGCTTGGCGAGGGCGTAAAGGGCCGAACCGCTGATGGTCGGGAAGCCCCACCGAATCTCACGGTCGTTCAGGGTGAAACGGAAGCTGCGGTCGGAGCGGAAGGCGACGAACCGTTCCACCCCCTTCCCGCGAAGGTCGAAGGGTTCATCGAGCCGCACATCCTCGAAATCGCCAGAAGCCAGGATGGCGAAGAGGCTGTACTCCTGAAGCGGTTGGAAGCCCGCTTCCGACAGGATTTGACGGCCCAACGGCACAGGGTCGTTGAGGGTGAGGGGACGAAACTCAAGGGTCTCGTTGCTCACGAGGATGCGAAAGGAGCGATTCCCTTGCGGAGCAACTTCACGTTCGGTTACTCCGGCTTGCATTTCTTCGGTCATCGAAGCACCTCCATAATTGGGTTACGGAAGGTTAATCGCAGCCGGAGAACGCGACCGGTAAGCTCAAGCCGAAAATTTTTTGACCAGCGAGCCAGCCGGCAGTCGCCCGCAGACGAAGAAGGCGGGACAGCGCGGGCAGGGTCGCTCATCCTTTGTGAGTGGAAACTGACCGGCCCGCACGCTCTCTGCCACCTCTGTCAGTTTCTCTTGCCGGTTCGAGAAGACTTTCGACGACATTCGAATTGGCGTGTGTGTGCCGTCACTGAGATGCACGAGTTCGACCGTACACCCGGGGGTATGGGCCGATGCGGCGAGGTGGAAGGCAGCGGCGGCAATCGTGTCTTCCTCCTTGTCTTGTTTGTGTCCAGTTCTCACCTTCCGCATGGTCACCTGCCCACTGGAGTCGCTCACCACTTGGTCCGGGGTGATGACGACCTCACCTCCCAGGACCGGAAGCCGCAACTGGGGTGGGCGGTGAACCTCGTAGCCGTTGGTCGATTCCTTCAGGAACCCAAGCAGGCCCAACGCGATCTCTTTGTACTCTTTGGCATAACCGTGCTCGGCGGGACCGTGGCTAACCCACGCTTCTTCAAAGGCCGCATCGAATCGCTCTCGGGAAAAATCCCCACCGGCCTCAGCCGTGGCAACGTCAATCACCCTCTGAACCGCATCGTGCATCTTCATGAACGCGGTTTCGGAGCGACGCCCGCCGATTCCGAGAACGTGCGTGTAGAAGAAGCGACGGGGACATCGCTGGTACAGAGCCAGTTGGAAATCGGTGAGCGTCATGCCCGCCTCAATCGTCAGAGAAACCGGCAGGCTGTTTTCGTGGGGCGGGAGAGGTCTTTTCGGAGAGACTCTGCTCTGCGAGATGCGATTTCCGAGGCGGTCGATGAACGCAGATCGAGGCCAACTGCTACCGTTGGATTTCTGGGTCGGCGAGTAAAAGAACAGCCTGTCCTTCGCGCGTGACATCGCCACGAAGAACAGGCACTCGTGCTCCTCGCTGATTGACGAGAGCAGCGCATCAAGGCTCTTGCCACTCACGCCTTCGATCAGGCCGTCAGGCGGGAGAATCCCTCGTGCCAGATCGCCTTTCGGCGGCCGAGGAAGACTCCCGTTCACCATGCCCGGAATGTGGACTGCGCCGAACTCCAGTCCCTTGCTCCCGTGCATCGTCATCAGCCGCACAGCGTCGATACCCTGAGCCGAGGTCGGAAGCTGACGCAAATCCTTCTCGTCGCCGTGCTGCACCATCCGCCGAATTCGTTCGAGCAACCGTGTGATCGGCAGACCCTTTCCCGGCGGCTGGGTGCGGATGAAGCTCATCAGTTGCCAGATGGCGATGGCCTGCGTTCGCGCAGTGATACCCGACGACTCCGCGAGCTCCGCTGCCAGACGCGAGCGGTCGAGAAGCACCGAGGCCAGCACATCCCACGGGTTCGCGTTAATGCTGAAACCGCTGGCGAGAGTCGCGATCTTTTTGAGGCACCCCCGGCCTTCGTCGGTCAATCCCGGCACGCCGTCGAGGTTTGCCAGCCAAGCGAGAGGCAGGCCATCCTGATCTTTCAGATGCCATAGGACGCTTGCCACATCCGCAAGTGGAACGGCCCAGCGGTCAGCAGCGGCCACTCGGACGAGGCCCATCGCTCGGCGGTCGACGACCAGCAGCAAGACCGAAAGCAGCTCCTTGATCTCATCTCGCTCGAACAGGCTCCCCAGGTAGAGCACGGGGATGCCGAGCCGCTCCAGGCCCTCAGCGAATCGTCCGAGACGATCATTTCCCGAACTCAATATCGCTTGGTCGCGGTAGCTGTAGCCCTGCTTGCGAAGCTCTTCAATGGCGTCCGCAACGGCGGCCACTTCGTCGTCCGAAGTCGTAACGGCTCGATACTCCGGAAGGCAACCACCTGCACCGCGCTTCGCCGTCAGATCAATGTTCGCCCCCCGCACGCTTGGGATTTCGGCCGCGAACTTGAGGTACGCGGCCACGACCTCCTGATGGCTGCGGTAGTTGATTGTCAAACGGCCTCGTTCCGCACCGGGAAAATCTTCCTTCCCGAATCGGGTCATGTTGTAAGCGGAAGCTCCCCGAAAGCGGTAAATCGACTGCTTGGCATCGCCGACGGCCCAGAGGTTCTTGCCATCATTGGCAATCGACTTGAGCAACCTCACGCTCGCCCGGTTCACGTCCTGATATTCGTCCACGAGAACATGCTCGTAGGCAGCCCTCAGGTGTTCCCGGATGTCGGGGTGCGACTCGCAAAGGCGCACGGGGAGCGCGACCAGGTCGCCGAAGTCTACGCAGCCACCCTCGGCCTTCAGCCGCTCGTAGGCAGCGAACGCGGTCGCCACTTCGAGGCACTTCTCTGCGGCTTCCCGTTCCTCGTCGGTTATTGCCGCAGCGTTCATTTTCTCGGCAAGAATCCGGTATCCGGCCGCATCAACAACCTCATCGTTCGCCCGCGAGATCGCGGACAGGATTCGGCTCAACGCATCGGACGGGTCCCAGAGGTTTTTGAAATGGGCGAGGTTCAGTTTGGGATACTCGCTCTCCAGGAGTTCGATGGCGTCGGACCGGTCGAGCAGTCGAGGGCTGACGGGCAGGTTCAGCCGGTCATGAAACCGGCGAATGATGTCGAGTCCGAAGCCATGAAACGTTCCGGCCCACATCCTGGCCGCGGCATCGGGGTACTTCTTCCCGATCCGTTCCGAAAGTTCGTTGGCCGCTTTGTTCGAGAAGGTCAGGATCAGGATTTTCTCCGGGTCTACGCCCCGAGAAAGGAGGTACTCGATGCGCCCCACCAGTGTTTGGGTCTTTCCCGTCCCCGGCCCGGCTTCGAGCAGGTAGGGGCTCCCTTCGTGCGTGGCCGCCGCCGCCTGATCAGCCGCAAGCGGCCTTTCGGGAGTCTCGTTGGCCGGGGCGATTTCGATGCGAGGCAACAGCAGGGCATCGAGAAGCTGCTGGGCAACAACAGCAAATGGGGCAGCCGTGAAGGTTGCGATCTCCGATGCAGACATCCCTTGGGCGACGTGGAGTTCGCGGAGCCAGGGACGGGGCAACAGAAACTCTCTCGCGAACAGGTCCATCTGGACTTCGCGTCGCTGCCGACGGCTGTAATCGACGACCCGCTCCACCCCAATCGGGACTGCCTCCGCAGCCCGTAGCGGATCGGCGTCCATCACCGCCATCGGCTCCGACTGCCCACCGAGGTCGATGTGGCCGAGCTCGTGGGCGACGAGGAAGGCATCTAGGAAAGGGTCGCCTGTGTCCTCATGCACGATCAGCAAAGCGTCGGGGTCGTAGAGTGCTCGACCACCGTAAAGCCGAATGTCACCCTTGGGCACCCGTTCGACCTCGATCAGCCGCTTTGCGGCCTCTGCCCGAACGAAATCGTAGGGAGTTCTCGGATTGTGCCCGGCGGCAACCGCTTCGGAATGTAGTCGCTCGGCTCGCTGCCTCCCCGCTTCAAGTGAGTTCATTTTCTTCGCACTCCCGAAGGAGAAGAAGGCGCTGAGACTCACCCATCTCGGTGCTTTCGACAAGCTGCCGGAACGTGACTCGTCCCTGTTGCGAAGGCTTTTGATCCGATTTGAATGCCAGACCCAACGGTGCCTGGCTATCTCGTGTGAGATATGCTCTGACCGCTTCGACCGTGGTGCCGGTCGCTTCCGCAAAGCGGCGAACAAAGCCGCTTGGAACGGATGATGGCACAACGAGCCGGTCCCGCACCGCCGTCAGCAGTGAACGCGGAACATCGAGCTTTCCGGCAAGAGTTGCGAACGCCCCCCCCTTGAATTGCGCGAAGGGGTCAACAACCGCAGTCGTCACTGCCGGTTTCGGCCCAGCGGCAAGGAAGTTCTCCCAAGCGGTCTCCAGCTTCGGGTCGTTGATGACGCCTTCCTCGGCCCCGGCGAACTCGGTGCTGAGTCGCAGTTCGGCAGCAAGGTCGATCAGTTCCTCGGTAAGCTCCGGGTACTCGCTGACGTAACGCTCCAGAGTGTTGCGATCATGAACGGGTTCTGCCGCGAACGCATCGAGGACGGCATCTTTGTCGATTGGCGTCATCATGCGTTCTCCTCATTCAAAAGTTCCGCGAGCTTGGCGAAAGCCCGTTTCAGCCTGTTGCGTACCGTTTTTTCGCAGCAACCGAGAATCTTAACCATAGTCATCGTGTCCGTCCCTTGTGGGTCGATCGGAATGTCCTTCAGGAACAACTCGACCACCCTGCGCTGATCAAGTGGCAAGGAGCTAATCGCAGCATGGATCTTCGACCGGTAAAGAAAATCTGTTTCGGGCCCCTCGAATGAGTCCGTGATGCAGGAAAGAGCCTGCTCGACTTCCGGGTGCGGCTCGTTTGACTCGTTGTCGTGGACCAAAGGCGTCAAATGGGCCGCATCCTTGCAAATGTCCCGTCGGGCAGTCGTTCGGAGGCGGGCGACGCCCGCATTGAACCGGCACTCGAAGAAGTCCAACCGCTCTTGGTACTCCTGCCGATCCTTGCAAAGCAGCTCCTGGAACTTCCCCAGGACCGCATCTCGGATGTCCAGATCAATCGAATTCTCGGCTTTCTTGCCTGCGATGTGTCGCTTCGGGACGGGGACCGCTTTCAGCACACGCTGCCGAATCGCCGTGAAAAGCACGCGCAGCACGTCCCGATCCGCAGCAAATGGTGGCCTGCGCACGAAGTAGAGCAGGCATTCCGAAGGGACGCGATCCGCCGAATCCTCGGCCTCGATTCGCTGGAGGAACTCCTCTTTCGTCAACCGCATGAGGCCCGCGATGGCGTCCTCAATAGCGGCAGGACGGGCGTAAAGCTCACCGTCCTTCCGCTTCCGAAGCGGTTCCACCTCATCAGTCGAGTCGTCCCGAGCTTGGATTTTCGCGCTCATACCGCTCCCCCCGCTTCATCTTCCGTGAAGCAAGCTGCTCTTTTCATTGGCCTTACGGCTCTTCCGTCCGAACCGGTCGCATAGGCCCCCCAACGCTGCCCCCCATTCTCAATTGTTCGATTAGAGAACGAGAATGTCAAGGCCTTGCACATGGTGACCGATAATGACACAATAGGCATCAGGGGGACGCACAGCCTCCCCCAGCAAAAGTGTTCGCCGACGTGGACAGGGAGAACGACCATGAGCATCGACCAACAAACTCTCGCCGCCAGACTGAAAGAAGCACGGGCGAACTCGCATCTGACCCAAGATCAAGTTGCTCAGTCGCTTGCACTGCCGCGCACCGCCGTTGTCCAGATTGAGGCGGGCAACCGCTCCGTGAGCACCCTCGAACTAGCGAAACTTTCCGAACTCTACGGACGGCCAATCGCCAGTTTCTTCAACGCCGCACCCCCTGTCGGCGAGGAAGACGTGCTGGTCGCCCTGTTTCGTGCCGCTGATGTCGTTGGAGAGGAGCAACCCTGGCAAAGCGAAGTTTCGCGATATCTGACGATTTGCCGGAGCGGGGTCGAGCTGGAAGACCTGCTCGACCGCCCCCCACATGTCGGGCCGCCGACGTACGATCTCCCACAACCACGCCGGACGATGGAGGCGGTTGACCAGGGCAACTACGTCGCCGAACAGGAGCGGCGACGTTTGGGGTTGGGGCACAACCCGATTCACGACATGTCGGACCTCATCAACAGTCAGAACGTCTGGGCATCCGGAGCGAAGCTGCCGGACCAGATGTCCGGGTTGTTTCTCAGGCACTCGTCCATCGGGCTCTGCATTCTGGTCAACTTCGACCACCCCAGAGCACGCAAGCGCTTCTCGTACGCACACGAGTATGCCCATGCACTGCTCGACCGGCACCACACTGCCACGGTGTCGCTGGAAGGCAACCGATCGGATCTGGGGGAAGTGCGGGCAAACGCCTTCGCTGCGGCATTCTTGTTGCCTCGCACCGGCGTCTGGGCCTTCCTGCAAGCACGATTCAAGGGCGGGCCAAGTCTCATCGATCAAACCGTGTATGACCCCGCTACGGAACAAAACGCGGAACAGGTTCGCGCACACAGGCGAGCAGCACCCCGTTCACAAGCCCTCACCTATGAAGATGTCGCAGCGCTGGCGCATCACTTCGGTGTGAGCTACCAGGCCGCTCTCTTCCGGCTCAAGAGTCTCGCGATTGTCAACGAGGAGGAGTTCACGATATTGCGAGAAAAGGAGCAGAGTGGCAAGGAATTCCTGCAAATGCTGCAACTACTCGAAGACCTCGACGGACAGGACAAACGCACTCCGGATCGGGAGATCGTCAGTCAGGTTCTCCACTTGGCGCTGGAAGCCTACCGCCGGGAAGAAATCTCCAAAGGGAAGCTCCGCGACCTGAGTTCACTGCTTGGAGTGCCGGCAAAGTCCCTGCTGAATCTGGCCGATGCGATGTAAATTGACCGTTCGGCACGGATGTAAGCTATGTCCGAAACAATAATCATCACGGATACGAGCGTCCTGATCAACTTCCTGGTCCTAGACCGTGCGGAGTTACTGACGGGATTGCCGAATCAGCGTTTCGTCGTCACCGATCACGTCCGGGCGGAGGTTACGGCGCACTATCCGGAGCAGTTGCAGCGTTTGGAGGAAGCGTTTGCAAAGGGCATTCTGGAAGAGATTCGTGTCACGGAGGTGGAAGAGGTCAGCCTATTCGCTCGACTCACGGCAGAGGGACTCGGCATCGGCGAGTGTTCCGCCATCGCGGTGGCTTCGCACCGAAAACTCGCGTTGGCCATCGACGACAAGAGAGCCGTCAAGAAACTGACGAATATCGGTCTGGGTCTCACGATCTTCTCGACCGAGTTGCTTGTGGTTTTGCTCATCCGCGAAACGGTGCTGACCGTGGCCGAGGCAGATGCCATGAAAGCCGAGTGGGAAAAGAACCATCGGTTTCGGCTCACATTCGCTTCATTCGCTGATCGTATTCGACCCACTGAGTGATTCACCGCGAACTCAGAACACAGGCAACGGAAAAGACGGCGAGCTACTTTGACGAGCTCGCCGTCATTATTCCTGTTCGGTCAACCGAAAACGCCTTTAATCGCTTCCCGCATGACTCCGGGGTAGAGGTGCCGGTATCGCTTTCGCTGCTCTTCCGACTGGTGCCCCACGATTTCGTCAATCACCCGCTGGTCCACTCCCTGACTCGCCAGGGCCGAGATGAACGAGTGCCGAAGGACGTGGTAGCCGCGAAGCACTTCCCACTTCGAACCTTCCACCGACTGTTTGAAGTGGTGGTAGGCTTCGCCCATCGTGATTGGGGTAGGGCCTTCACGCTTCGTCCCGCTGAAGGCGACGTGCTGCGCTTGGCAGAACAGGTACGGACTCACCGGTTTCGCCGCGAGCCACTCCCGGAGTACCGTGGCGAGCTTCGGAGTGATCGGGGCCAGGCGGTTGGAGCGCTTCCCCCGGACCCGCTTCCTCTCCCGGATCGTGACCACCCCGCCGGTCAGGTCCAGGTCCGTCGTCAGCGCCCGCATCATCTCGCTCCGTCTCGCCCCCGTGTACGCCGCGAACACCACCATCGGATAGACCCACGGCTGCGAGCCGTGAGTTCGCATGTAATCCAGGAACTCTTCGATTTCCGTCCGCGTGAGGTACAGGGCCTCCCAGAGCGATTCACGTCGGTCATCGTCCGGGTTCTCGACGGCGATGGCGTCTTCGATCTCGGTGAATGTGCGAAACGGTTCCTTCTCCTCTTCCTTCGGAAACCGCAACCCGCGATTCGGGAACGCCCCCTTGAGCAGCCCCCCATGCACGGCCCAGTTCCAGCAAGCCCGGAACGAGGCGATCTCCTTCTTCGACGTGACGGGCGACAGCCCCTTCCTCGCACGCCGGTCAACGTGTCCCTGAAGATCGGCGAGCGTGAGTCCCTGAATGCGAAACCGCGCGCCGATGGTTTCACACACCTGCTTCAGATGACTCCGGAGAGTCACGAGCGATTTCTCCTCGATGGTCCCGTTGCCGAGCGTCGTGAGATACCGGTCGAACAGGCTCCGAGCAGTGAACGTCTCGGATCGCTCGACGACCACCGGAGCCTTGCCGCCAGCGGCGACGAACTCCTCCAGGGGCACGCCGTCCGGGACGGTGAGCCGCCCGCGTTCGATGAGATTCAGTGTCTCGTCCACTTCGGTGCCCTTGGCGAGCGCCTGGGCCTCCGAGATGTTCCCGACGGTGAAGTAGTATCGCTTCCCCTGGAAGCGGAACGTACAGTAGTAAGCGTCGCCTTTCTTGCGGATACCAGCCATGTGCGTCTCCTTCGTGCGGAAACGCCCTGTAGTCACCCTGCTGGCGGAAAGTTGGCGGAAAACGAAGTTGGTTTCAGCGAGGGGCAGGGAACGCTTCCGTTCGTAAGTCCTTTCCCCTCGAGGCGTACCGTTCGTGGGAATCGGACTTTTGAGGGACGCGGCTGCTAGTCGCTGCACCTGACCCGGCCGGCTGCCCTGTTTTTCGGTGCTCACTCGTTTGTCGTGTAGGCCGCGGGTGTCTCGGCCGGGCAGGTGAGCTGTGTCGTTCGGCGGTGGGGACACGCGTGAAAGTTTGG
>CAADGY010000014.1 GCA_900696665.1 uncultured Acidobacteriota bacterium | reverse complement strand
CTTGTGCGGCAGTGGCGTTGGCAACTGGATCAAAAAAGACTCTGCCTGTGGGAATCCACCAGTTGCCCTCCAGGGCGACGTAGCCGCCTTGATCAGCGCCAGTGCCTTCCAGCAGCGGCGCGGGCATTGGGATAAGAGTTTCATCAGGTTGGCCGGGACGTTTGCGCTTGAAGACGGAAGCCACCAGGTCCGGTGTCAGCGCCAGCTTGTAGCTTTCGCCGGGCAGGGCCAATGACTCCACATCGCCAAGAGGCGACAGTGCGCTCAGATCGTCTTTGCGATAAAGCGTGCGCAGGTGTTCGATCAATCGCAGCCGCGTGTTGGGAAGCTGATCATTGACGAAGCCACCTGGTTCGGTTTGGGGATTCCACTTCTCTCTCCAATCCCATTGCTCGTAGGGAATGACATTCGCCTGCGGCGGTTCATGCTGTTGGAGAGAGACCAATGCTTGCAGAAGATCACTCAATTCTCCAAACGAAAAACGTTGCGCGGCGGCAGGCGTCTTCACCACTTCATAAGTGCGGGTTTCGACCGGCAACCCGACGCGATACCAGTCGGCCTGTTCGTCGCGGTTGGCAAACCGATTCAACGTCAGCGTGACATGGGTTTGGGTTTGGTTTTGCTCCGGCGTGCGCTCCGGGACGTCGGCGCGCGGATATGCGACGGCAACCGATCGCAGCGCATTGCCGAACGCATCCACCTCCAGCGTGACCGCATGGCCGATGCGCGGGTCGGCAGGGTTGCGTTCATAGTGGTAGCTGATCGCTTCGCGGGGATGTATGAAGAACACCGCATGACGATTGCCTTCGCGCGGTTGCAGACGTTTTATCGTGAAGTTCTGCTCGGTGACGGTGTAAGGGTGTTCGGCTTTGGCGGTGCCATCGAGCGCATAGACTTCCTGACGCAACATCGAGCCTTTGATGGCGCGGCAGGCTTCGCGTTCTTCTTCGAGTGGCAATCCGGCAAGCAAGATGGTGTCGTCGAGCAGTCGTTTTCTAGCTTCAACGTCATCATCGCGCCAGGCAGGTTCGCGGTAATACTCGCCGGTATCTTTTTCATCCAAAAGCCCTGCAAAGAAGTTGGAGATGCGGTCGCGGCCAAGATAGACGCCGGTGTGAAACCAGGTTTTGGTGACGACCGTCGGCATGTGCGAGGCGGCGTCGATATTGGTTGCATCTGAAAGCTCTCCGCTGGTGTTGAGTGCAGCGAACTCTTCAGTGTCGAATTGCTCCACCATCCCGAAGCCGCGAAACTCGCGCTCCTCGCCGTCGAAATAACCGTGATGATAGGCATAGCGCGTAACAAAGCGATTGCGGCTGATGCGATCGAAAGTCTCGACGCGCTCCACCACGTGCACCGGAAACGGCAGCCGCGTGATCCAGGGTTTGCCGTTCCGTTTGTCTTGCAAGTAGAATTTGGTGGAAGGCGCGTACTGCACGCGCGTCTCGGCGCCGAGGTTGTTTACCGATCTCACCAACAGATGCGGCTTCTCCCTGCCCATCAGATTGACGTAGCGCATTGGCCGGCACGCATCGCCGGGCAGCGGCGAGGACCACACCAGACACGCGGTGCCGTTGCCGAGCAGATCAACCGGCGTAATGGCGACAAGCTCGTCCACACGCGGAAAGACGCGCAGCACCTGGGGTTGGCTCCAACTGTTACCGGACTGGTTGAAGTAGAGACGCACGCCGTCGCGGTGCAAATAGATGATGTCGGTGGTGCCGGTGCCGTCGATGTCGGCGAGGCGAATGCGCTTGTGATCGAATTGGTCGGGATGGTCGAAGTGCGGCGCGTGGTCCATCGTGACCTTCGCGCCAAAGCGAGCGTAGCCCAGATTGGGCCAGTAGCACACCTCCCCGTTGCGGATGCGCACCAGATCAGTGAGGCCGTCGCCGCTGAGATCGGCGAGGTAGATCGACTGCGTGCCATCGGCAAAAACCAGACGCGGGCCTTTCTCTTCATCCAGCGCCTGCGCCACGCACCGGGCCGGGCCAAAGCCTGCCTCGGCCAGCGAGGGATGCCAGACGAAAGCATCGTCCTCGGTGATCAGCACGTCGGCGTGGCCGTCGCCGTCGAGATCGACGAATTTCAGATTGGGATCGCGGGTATCGCGGTTGAGGCGCGAAGTGAAGGGACGAAAGGTCTGCCAGCTTTCATCGCCATCGTGTTCGTAGAGGCCGGGCATGGGATCATCGAGCACGACCAGATCGGGCAGGCCGTCGCCGGCCAAGTCCATGAACTGCGCGCCGCCGGCCAGCGCGAGATTGGGTTTGACAGCGACCAACTCGACGGGCGCGAACTTCGCCTTAACATGCGTTGTTCCGTTGTTGCGCTTTTCGTTGATGGGGCTGAGGTTGCGCTTGTAGAACCAGGCGCCGGCTTGCTCGGTGAGAATGCCGGGGATGCCTTCGCCGTGCAGATCGGTCCACTGGTAGGCTGCGCCATCCAGTCCGATGGGCAAGTTCTCGAGGCTTTGGGGATCAACTTCTTCCACCACGTCTTGCACGGCGGGCAGAGTGTATTCGAATACAACCGGCGGCAGGCTGCGCTTCAGGTAGTCGTTGGCAGCGCGCTTGTAGCCAGATTGCGTGACTTCGCGCAAGAACGTGTAGATTGGATTGCGAGCGTTGTCCTTGTCTTGCTCGTACGAATAGGTGAAATCGGTGGAGCGCACCAAGCAATTCTTCCCCACGCCATTTTCGTTTTCGAAGTGATGGAACATCAGCACGCGCTGGCAGAGGCGATAGGTGCGCACCTCGAAGCCGGCGCGGTAGGAAGAGAAAGGATCCTGGCGGGCGTCCCACTGTCCGGTATCTCCGGGAGTGGGCGTTTTTGCATGATGCTCGCCATAGTCAAAGACGACTTCGAAGAACCAATCCTTGCTGCCGTCTGCATCGGTAGCGCCCGGCGGCGCCGGCCACGCTTGATCCGGCGCTAATTTGGGATAATAAGGCTGGTGATTGCCATAGCGAATGTACTTGAGGTAGCGGTTCGCGGAACGGCCTTTCGGCGTGCGGTTGCGTTCGTGCGCTTGTGAGAGATCGACTTTGGCGGAATCTTCTGCTTTGTAGCGGTAAACGATGACATTTCCCTTGTCATCATAGCTCTCACAGATCAGCCAGTTGAAGATGCGCGTTGGATCGGCCGGGTCGGCGATACGGCTGTTGTCGCCTTTCCCGTACCAGGTGGTGATATTGTCTTTGGAAATCGAGCGCCAAAACGTGTCCTGCGGGTCAGCTTGGTTTGTCCAGCGCTCGATGCGAGCAAACAGTCCCTCGATGCGCGGGCGGTAGCGGCGAACATTGTAGGTGACTCCATTGATCGTCCGCGGCTTGTCGTGAACTTTATGCTTGCCGTTTTCTAAAACCCAGTTCCCGTTCTGATCTCTTTCGAACTCCGGCACCAAATCTTCAGCACCGGAGAGGATGAAAACATCTGATTCCTCGGCGTCCCGATATTGCGGCAGCCCTTTGTCAGTTTTGCGCGTAATGGCGGGCAGCGAGAGACTCCAGCCGAAGCCAAACGGACCGTTGCCGGCGCCGGAGTCATAAGAGAGCGAAAGCTGCGGGCCAAAGCCGGAGCGTCCAGGGCTGGTGGCAATGGGCACACTCATCGAGCCAGTACCGGTCACGGGATTGGCCGCGAACTTCTCGCCGATGCCGCGAATCGCGCCACCACCTTTTGGGAGGGAGATGGTGGGAGCAGCAGCACTGCTTTTCTCTGCTGCTTCCGATTTGTTGTTGGTGCCTTTGGCTTGATTATTGAGCATAGGTACATTCCGCGACGAATGTTTTCATTGAAACCGTGATCTTGGGAAGCCGAGAAAGCCAGGCTTGAACTGCCTGTTTTGCTGCATTCGGAATTTTAACTCCTCATCTTCACGAAGTATAGACGATATTTTCAGACGTAACTATACCCCAAGGCCGTAATGTCTCGTGTGTCAACCTCGGTTTCGGTCCATGGATCCATGATCGCCGAGGCGCCGGCCAAAGTAGGATTCTGGCCAGGATTGGCCGCCTGCCATTCGG
>CAADGY010000013.1 GCA_900696665.1 uncultured Acidobacteriota bacterium | reverse complement strand
CTTGCGATAGCAACCGCCGCCCTTTCCCTACCGGGATGTCGTAGGTCCCGGCGATGTTCATCCGGTGGCGCGGATTATTGCTGTCGATAAACGTCAGGTTATCGGCATACCGGTCCACATCATTAAAAAAACTCGTGGTCCTTTCGCGGTTGTAGTTGTATGTCCAGAGAACACCGAGTCCGTTCGCGAACTGCCGCTGAACCCGGAGCTGGAGTGCATGGTAACGGTTTCTGCGTCCTGGCGTAATCTGCTGCGTCAGATCGCCATATTGAGGATAGGGTCTCAGCAACCGGCCCACCGATACGGTCTCCAGGTTGCGGAGCGGGCCGGGGAACTTGTCCGGTGTCAGGTAGTTGAAGAACGGATTGGCTACACTTGCGTCGAGCGCCCCTTTATAGGTGTAGGAAAGGTTCGGATCCGGCATATTGAGCGGCTTGTTATAGGGTAGATTCGAGCCGATATTGAAAAAGTAGGTGGCCTCCAGGACTAACGCACCCGGAACCTGGCGCTGAATGGTGAAGTTGAAGCGTTCGTTCACCGCCCCCTCGACATTCTGCGCATCCCACGCGGCATTGTCACCCAGATTCTGATAGCGCCCCAAAGACTTCTCGAGCGGCAGAATCAGTGGATATCTGCTGTTGAATGGGTCACTGAAGCGATTGGTGGGAATGCCCTCGACCAGAGGCGGAGTTGCCGTGCTGGCTGTGAACCCGTAAAGCCGCACATCCCCACTCAGAAAGGTACGAGTCATCGCCACCGGTGTGATGTAGCGCGCGTAGCCAGCACGCAGCGCTGTCTTGTCGTTCAGCCGGAAGGCCAGGCCGGCGCGCGGCTGGAAGTTACGCTTGCTCGTTTTGAACATCGCGCGGTTCTCGCTGTCGGAGAACACCCACGCACCGTTATAAACAGGGGCCGAAGTGCGCAAGGCTGCAACTCCCGCCGGAATAACCGGCGGATTGCTCTGCATCTCCGGAATGGGATTCGTCAGGTCCAGGTAGCGTGAAACGCGGTCTTTCCGATCCGCGGGTGCGGTGTCGTATTCCCACCGCAATCCCAGGTTCAACGTAAGGCGTGATGTTACCTTGATGTCGTCCTGGAAGAACGGCGCAAAAGAATGCACTGTTAGCTCGTGTGGCGCGATGTATTGCGCCTGGGAGCTTCCATCCAGCGCGCCCACCAGAAATGTAGCCCACGGGGAGCCGTTCAGGCGCGTGTTGGGCTGCACGAAGGTTTCCGCGGTAAGCGCGGAGTTGAAGTTGAAGTCCATCAGATCGGGGTATTGCACGTACCCGAAGTGTTTGCGGTAGTGCACACCGAATTTCATATCGTGCTTGCCGCGGATGTGCGTGATCTTACCGCGTATGCTGGCGTTCTTCGGATGCTCGATCCAGTAGAATCCGTGCCCGATGGAAGCGTCTCCGATATTCAAGGCCGGATAGTAGATTTGCGGCAGGTCCTTGATGTAGGGCCGATACCACCCGCTGGGCCAAAACGCGTTGAGGTCGCTCTCCTGGATTTCCACGTTCGGCGCGTAGTAGTCGTCGTGGATGGAGCCGTAGCTGCCGGCGACGTTGAACACCGTGCTCGGGGAAAGCACATACACACTGTCACCCGCGACATTGAAGGCGTACATAGCACCGCCATCCCAGCCCGTGAGCGCCCGCGTCTTCACGGTATGCAGCTCATCTATTGTGTTGTGAAACTGGCTGTAGCGCCCGAACACTCTCCACTTGTCGTTGATATTCCAGTCGGTGCGGTTGGAGAAGTTCCAGTATTTCAGAGAGAACAACCACGTCTCTTTGAAGTTATTGACGCCTGTGATATCGTCGCCTGCGTTGTTGGGTCCCCAGATATCCTGCATCATCTTCACGGACGTGGGATCGAGCCGGCCTGTTGGAATGACGTTGTTCGAGAACGGCGTGCGGATATATCTGCCGCTCTCGAGCCGTGTGGACCAGGGATCGTAGATTGTGCGGAGCCCGCCATCCGCATTCAGCGATCTGGAGAAGTCGCCCTTCCGCTCGAGTTCGGTGGGCATGGTCATGAAGTTGGTTCTCGGCTCCCGCTTGCGCCACTGCTCCCAGGAAGTGAAGCTAAAAAGCTTGTTCTTCACAATCGGGTTGCCCAGCGTACCTCCCCAGATGTGGTTACGCACCTCATTAGGTGTGTGGGTAACGGCGTTGCTGGCGGCGTTGAACTTCGGGTTGCGCCCGAAGTAATAAGCCGTGCCGTGGAAGTCGTTGGTGCCGGCGCGCATGGAAAGGCTCAGGGTTCCTCCGGCGCTGTTTCCAAACTCGGCGTCCACGCTGTTCTGCTGTACCGAGAACTCCTGCACCGCGTCCATCGATGGCGCATACGATCCCTTGGTGTTCATCATGAGGGGTGCACCGTCGAGCAGAAGATCGTTCCTCCCGTTCGTATCACCGCCAACGTCGATGCTGCTCGACGACCACATGAAGAAAGGATTGCGATCCGCCCAGTAACGATTCACCACCGCGGGGTTGAGCAATGCGAGAGTGAATGGATTTCGCGCCAGAATCGGAAGTTCGGTCAGCATCTTCCGGTCGACGGTGATCTCCATTGTCGAAGTGTTGAATTGGACGCCCGCCGCAGTCTCGCTCACTGTGACCTGTTCGGTTACGCCACCTACCGTGAGCACCGGGTTCACGGTTACATCGGCGCGAACCTGCACCAGGATATTCTCCTGAGTGAATTTGCTAAAGCCCGCCTGATCGACGGTTAGCGCGTAATTGCCAGGCTCGACGAAATCGAAAACATACTGGCCGTTGGTATTTGTTTCCCGTGTAGTGGAAACACCGGTGCCGGTATTGGCCAGTGTAACTTTGGCGCCAACGATGACGGCTTGCGTCGCATCGGTTACTTGACCCTGTACCTTCGCCCGGTAATCCTGGGCCAGTCCCGCGTGGCTGAATGCCATCAACAACGCGACAGCTAAGAAAGAATGCGGCAATTTACCGCAGCTATTCGCCATCCTGTTGCCTCCGTTGACAATTTTTGTCTGCAAATTGGAGTATGAAAGATATACTCAAAATTCCGGATATTCCCACCTTGTATCCGGAAAAGGAAGACTATCACACGGCACGGATAGCGTCAATCTCCATCAGCGACATGTCAAGGCAAAGTAGAAATGTCGTGTTCCTGGCAAAGTAGAAATGTCGCCTTTTGCCATGGCCTCTCGGGAGCGCGTGTTAATCTGCTCGTGCCGGTGAAGCGGAGACGGGCAATGCTGGCGAG
>CAADGY010000012.1 GCA_900696665.1 uncultured Acidobacteriota bacterium | reverse complement strand
TGATGACCCGGCGCCGAAGATGCGGAGGCCTCCCCTGAACGCGGACAAGCCATGTTGAACGCGGAGGAAGTTCGTCCAGTTCGGATCATGCGAGCCGGCCCACTGAAGAGGATGTTCCGGCGCAACCCATTCGATATCTGGTTGCAGTCTTCTGATCAGCTGAGCCATTACTAGACTCATTTCACTTTTATCCTCACCTTGGTCCCATCCGTCAGACGCCGAACTTGGTTTCCGAATTGTGCGCCGGCGCTGCTGTTGTCACGCCCCTGAATCACCCGAACGCTTGATCCAACTCCGCCTTCCCGGCAACATGCGGGCGGATATTCGTCGCGAGCCAACCCGCTACCTCTTGGAGGTGCCGGAGTATCTGCAAGCGCCGCCTTCCTATTCGGACGAGCCAGACTGCGGTCAAGTGTCACTACTGCAGGCTGGCCACCAGCTTGTGCATCCTTAATGTGAGCTGCGGCTTGTGGGCTCTTCGCACTATCGATAACAACCTCTGCCGTTCTCGCACCTTGGCTGAGTTTGGCCACCTTACCGACTGCTGCTTCGGCTAGTGGCGTGGCAATGAGAGCAACTCCCATGGCCTCCATTCCCTGCGCTTGATCAGTGTTTGTCGGTTGGAAGGTGGTGGGAACCAGATCTTGGAAGCGGAAATCGGTGAATGGCGTGATGAAAACGTTCGCCAACCGGTTCGGAAGGTTTACGGTATCGCTTGGAATGTTTGCGACCGTCTTGAGCGCGCCGAGGAGGTAGTCTCCACAGCTTTCAAGCGTCTCGTTTGGGCGAAGACATCTGCCCGTCGGGTCCGTGTACCGCAACGGATTGTTTCGGACGTATGAATAGAGATTCCACGACTGCGGATCCTCAACGTGTTGATCGGCAAACGGAAGGTCCGGCGATGTGAACCTCCCCTGCCCTCCTGAGTAGTACCGCGCGATGAAGTAATCGAGGTCCGTCTCTTGATCCCTCTCCTTCCCGGTGAACTTCTGTCTGGGTTCGGTTGTGGGGGTGTAGCAATCCACGCCGGGGCGGGGGATTTCTTCGCCGAAGGGGAAGTAGTCGATGCAGCGTGGCTCGGCGGTGTCGCCGGTTGCGCCGGTGGTGAGGCGGGTCGAGCCGAGGTGGTCGGCGGTGATGTAGCAGGTGCCGCAGTTCAGCGTTCCGTCGGCGGTTCCGTAGTCGGCGGCGAGTTGGCCCGTGGCGTCGTAGACGTAGATGGTGGGCGGCGCCGTGCCGACGCGTTTCTTCACGCGGCGGCCTTCGCCGTCGTAGGTGAACTCGACCGTGGTTCCGCCCTTGATGTGCCGCCAGATCTGGCCTTCGCCGTCGTAGCTCATTTGGCCGATCCAGGGGTGGTTGGTCAGGTTGCCCTGGGCGTCGTAGGCGTTGGGCGGCAGCGGCTGGCCGTTGGATTCCTGCTGGAGCCGGTTCGTCGCGGTGTCGAACTGGGTAGCGGCGGTGGGCGTGGACATATGATGCCGATCACTGTATTGCGCGGCACCGCGCAGGCTCGGTTGCCCAGTCTGCCTTTACTCGCAGCAAAGTGCACTGTTCCTCTCGGCGGGCCACGAGACGATGATTACCGCTCTTTGGCTTTGGGGGCATCACGGAATCCTGCCAATATTGCCGCGATCGGCTCGTCGTCGGCTTTCGCATGTGTTCTAACATAATCATCGATCTTACTGCGGTAGTGTGAGACGGAGCGCGAATAGGTCACCTTCTCGGGAACCGCCTGGGTCCGTACGCACCACAAGTAACCTTCTAGAAAGCCCGACCGCTCTTCCTCGGAGCTTTGACGCCACCACAGGCCATTCAAATACCAATGCGGATTCTTCCAGACCTCGCCATCTTCATGATGCTGAGCGCCCTCTGTATTACTGGCCAAGCGCCGCCACACTTCCGTGAAAAGGCTACCTCTCTCGCTTGGATGTGTTTCGTAGTGTTTTGTGATTCTGTCAGCCATTTGGCCAGACGGGGCCGCAAAACCGGGTACTCGCGCAAACCATGTAAGGCAATCCCCCGCTCCCTCCAAGAAACCAGAACGTTCTTGCGGGTTCCTCGCTAACCACCAATTGCCGTTATAGGGCTTATCCGAACTCGTCTTTTGCACAGATTGCCGGTGCCTTCCGTCCTGAGAAAGGGCACTACATGCGCACAGTATGAAAACCGCAATTTGCACAAGCATTTTAGCTCTCATAGATTGCACCCTCAGCGCTGGTTGGCCGGTGTATAGTACCGGACCGCTCGAGTTCGCGCGAACGCCGCCGCTGCTGGAGAGACTTCTCGCCTTGCTCCAATATTGTTGATCAACGGTGCCTGGCCCAAGTGTTGGGCCACCCCAGGCATGAGTTCTGGCCGAACGGTAGCAACATGCCCATGCCCCCCTGGGTTCCCCTGTGCAGCAACAACGACAACGCCTTGGTTCGCCAAGACTTGGGCCTCTTCTGGTGTCACCTCTCTCCAATCAGGTGAGTTGGGTAGAGTCTGGGTGGTGGTGTTTGCCAGATTGGGCTGCCCATTCGAGGTCAGAGCACCCATCGGGCCCCCTACGGTCTCAACAATACTGCAGGTCGCGAAATTGCAGAATGTCCGTCTGTCGGGCGACCCGGGTGTCCCCTGCGGGGCGAAAGCTGGGTTCGTTCTAGCGGCATCCTGAGCAGCCATGAGTCTGTTCTCTGGCGTGCCCGGAGTGATTGCGGCTGGCGGTTTCGGCGTGGGCGGGGGTGGCGGCGGGGGAATCTCCTTGTCTTTGCAGGTGTCGCCGACCTTCCCGAATAGGCACCAACGCCCATTAGGGTCAGTGTTGTTGAGTGGATTATTGCGGACGTAGGCGTACAGATTCCAACTTTGTGGGTTCTCTTGATGTTGATCCGCAAACGGCGCGTCCGGTGACGTAAACCGCCCCTGCGGGGCGGAGTAGTATCTGGCGATGAAGTAATCGAGGCCCGTCTCTGCATCCCGTTCCTTGCCCGTGAACTTC
>CAADGY010000011.1 GCA_900696665.1 uncultured Acidobacteriota bacterium | reverse complement strand
GTTGGCGAAAGTTCGATCTCATCGGATCCCCAACCGTAGAAAAGAGACAACTCGATGGCATCCTCACGAGACTCGATCGTTTTGGCCGCTGGCCTGCTCCTTACTTATGGATATGCCAACGGGCAAGAGGCGCGAATGAGGCCAGTACCGGACTTGGACAAGAACATGAAGACGGGCCCGGCGATCGGCCGCAAGATTCCGCCGTTCGAGGTCCGCGATCACATGGGCCGGAAGCAGACGTTCCAAAGCCTGCGCGGAGACAAGGGCCTGGTCCTGCTGTTCATTCGATCAGCGGATTGGTGACCCTTCTGCAAGACCCAACTGGTCGAGTTGGAACAGGAGAAGCAGAACTTCGAGCGCCGCGGACTGAAGGTGGCGGCCCTGAGCTATGACAGCCCAGCGCTACTGGCCGATTTCGCCAGACGGCAGTCGATCCGATACCCGTTGCTGTCGGACCCCGACTCTGCGGTGATTCGCGCTTTCGGCATCCTGAACGAGAACTTTCCCAAGGACCACGCGTGGTTCGGCGTACCCTTTCCGGGGACCTTCATCATCGATGCCAACGGGGTGGTGACGGCGAAGTACTTCGAAGTTGATCACCGCGACCGCTACACGGCAGCAAGTATCCTGGCCAAGAGCTTTCAAACGGCGGAAGGAGTTTCCTGGAATGTCGTCGATACACGCCACCTCAGGCTCCGATACGCCGCCACGGATTCGATCGTGCGAGCCGGGAGCCGAATTGAACTCGCCGTCGAAGTTGAGCTAAAGCCCAAAATGCATGTGTATGCGCCGGGTGTTCAAGCCAGCTACAAGCCAATCGTGTGGACGCTGGACGAATCGCCGACCTGGCTTATCCATCCCGCCAGTTTCCCGAAGGCGCGTTCTTTGCACCTGCCAGCCATCGGCGAGACCGTCCCAGTGTACGAAGGCAAGCTTCGCCTTACGCGTGATCTTTCAATCGGCCAGCAATCTGAAGTCCGGTCTGCTCTGCGTACAGGTATCAACGAACTCGTCGTGCGGGGAACTTTCCGCTATCAGGCCTGCAACGACCGCGAGTGCTTCCCGCCTGCGTCGATTCCGCTGCAATGGACGTTGCGTTACGAATCTCACGACGGCCAGAGAGCGCCTGTGGATCTGCAGCGAAAACCGGGCGCCGGGAACTGATACGCGAAGCGCTTCTATCTATTTTCTGGAATCCCTTGTCCCGGTGAGTGGGACACGGAGATGCGCGGGGCGTGCGTACCACTTCTTGAGTGTCTGCATGGCTGGTTTTCCCCAAGGGACCATGCTGTTGTCAGTGGGGCCGCCAGCGCCGTCGGTCTCGATCTTCCACCAGTACACGCCGGCGAACCAAGGCTTTTCGTGAAACGCTGCGAAGATCGCCTCATAGCATCGCACCTGTTCCTCCAACGACAAAGGGCTGGGTGGATGATCGGCCCAAGGGGTCTGGTGGGAGTTCACCGCGGAGGAATAGCCTGCTTCGGTCAGCAACACTGGGCGATCGTATCGCTTCGCCACCTCCTCGACTTTCCTCACAATCTCCGCCGCGGAGTAGTCGTCCGGAAGCGGATAGTAGTTGTCGAGACCGATGTATTCTAACGCGTCCCAGAAGCGGATCGATTCAAACTCCCTGCCATGATTTGCGGCATAGACCAGCGGACCGCTGTAATGGCTCCGGACCTGGGCGATGATGGCGCGCCATTGTGGTTCGAACTCAGTGAGTTGCCCGAATTCAACGCCTATACAGAGTGTGTCGGCATGGATGCGTTGTGCCAGTCGAGCGTAATGCTCAATGAACACAGTGTACTCCCGAAACCACACCGTGCGAGCTTCTTCAGAGAGCGGCTGATCCCCTTGCGGTCGCCAGACGTGAGGCTTCAGCATCACCCTCATCCCCAGTCCGTGCGCCTTGGCGGTGATGATTTCAACGCCGGCATCGCTTTCCCAAGTACCGGGACGGGCGGGAGACATCCGCAACGTCCGTCGATCCATCCCCCCGTAAGGGACGACGGCAATTGACTGGATTCCGAACTCCGACAGCCGCCCAAGCAGGGAGCGCGCCTGCTCGGATTCATACCCGTAGCCGTTAGCCGTGAAGTTGACTCCTCGATGAAAGTAGTGTTTGGGAAATTCTGCATTCTCCCGCGGCTTGGGAAGGCTGGCGAGAACCTTCGCCACCTCCGATTCCCGGACCCGTTGCTGCCATTCCCGCCCCTGGTCCAGTGCTCCGAAAACCATGAACGAGAGGAGAACTCCCACGCCTACCCACCTCAACCTGATTTCTGTAACCAGTGGGGTCAATCGGAATTGAACGAGCGTCGCCAGTATGATTGCAGGGATTGTGCTCACCACTCCAAACCAGGATCGGTTCCAGGTTGAGAGCAGCATGGGCAGCGCTGCTGCCGGCAGTGCCATTCCGGCCAGCGCAACTCGCAGCCTTGCCCAGTACCCGCCCGGGATCGCCGCCATCGCCCATCGCATGCCGATCGTCACGAACGCCAGGCCAACCATGGCGGGTACCGCCCCGCGCATGGGTGGTGCGTTGCGGACGAGCACTCCCCCAATCCAATTCCCGCAAAGCGTCAGCCCAATCATTGCGGCCGCTCGACCTGCTAAGTCAGGCAAGCGCTTCCGCAGGAGTCCGAGCAACATCACCCCAATGGCTCCAGCGACCATGGTAAAGGTCTGCCCGCCAAACAGCAGATCCGTTCCAAACCCGCCCCGCGCCCGGGCAGAGATTAATAGCGGGTCCATCCGGAGCGGGCCCGCCTCGGCGCCAGTCAACCAACTATGCACGTACGCAGGCAAAACGCGGACCCAGATCTGGGCGACGATGTAAAGCGGGTAGAACGTGGAGACCCAGAACAGCGGGCGCGTCCACCAGCGGTGAATCTGCGTCATCGAGTCGCCCGGCCGAGCCGCCGCAAGAGATCCGATTTGAAATCGGGATCGGCAGCGGAGCAGTACGTTACGGTTGCCTGCACGCCCGGCGAGGGTCTGACCAACAGATACGGCTTGTCTGGCGCAGGCTGTGAGGTGGCGGTGTCATCCGGCGCTGTCTCAATAGTTGCGGAAAGCCGTTCGCACTTGAGGGACTGCCGGTGAACCAGAACGCCGACAGCCAGGGCATCGAAGGGATTGAACCCTCTGGCACCGAACTCTCGCTTCCAGAGATCGAGCCAGTCGGTCGCCGCGGGGAGCATCCACCCCATCGCGGGATTCCGTGCCGCCGCGGCCTGCAACTCCTCCCGGTTCAGCCAGACTCCGGAGGAGATCTCCCACGGCGCTAAAGCGAGTGGAACCCGAGAGGCGAGCAGAATGCGAAATGCTTCGGGATCCAGCTCGAAGTTGAGATCGCGGAATGGGGCCTTTTGAGAGGGACCCGACCGGAAATGCTGTCCCGGCCTCCTTCCCGCCACCGCGACTATGCGATCGATGCCGATCCTGCTGGCAGTGGCGAGGTCTGCATTCCCGAAAACGACGCTGATACCTCGGATGTCCAGCTCCGGAGACGCGAAGGCCTGGAGCAGGGCGATGCCGTCATCCACTTCGTGCCCGCCAGGAGCAACGGATGGATCAGTGTCAATCCACACTGGGATGCGTTTCTGCGCGTTCGCAAGAGATGCGATAGCGGCGAAGAGGATCAGAATGCGCATACCAGTTCTCTCGACCGCTCCAGCCAGGCGATCTTTTGCCCCAGATCGACGGCCAACGGGAGTTGCGCAACTCCGATGAGTCTCCGCATGATTTCGGCGCCTGCGAACGCGCCCGCCAGAGCCCAATCGGCATCACCCGCGTATCGTTCCTTTACGAACGCCCAATACGCCCGCGCCCCCGTTAACTCCAGGTGAGCAAGAAACACCCCGATGTCGTACTCAGCCGCTCCCAGGAAACAAAACTCCGGATCGATGATTGCCAACCCG
>CAADGY010000010.1 GCA_900696665.1 uncultured Acidobacteriota bacterium | reverse complement strand
TCACGAACCAGAGTGCATGGTGCTGGTAGGCAATCTTGGCACCCAATGGCGAAGGAGAATGCCCGCAGACGTAGACAACAACAGGCGCTCCGCCTTGGGGGCGTTGCGCCGGAAGATAGAGATTGCCGGTTACGTAGAAGCCAGGGGAACTTTGGAAAACGACATTCTCCACCCGGTAACCGTTGCGTTCAAGCCGCCCGGTGATTCTTGCCTGAAGCGGCTCCGTTCGCGGACCCTCGGGCAGGCCCAACTCCCAAAGGAAATCGCGAAGGAATTGGGGACGGGCTTTCTCCCATTCCCTAAGTGTCAAAATCCCGCGGAACTGATTTTGCGCGACGGCCTCGCCCCGAGCGACCAAATTCCGGTGAAAGCCCTCGCGACGTTCGCGAGGGCTCAGCATTTTCACTCGTTCATTGGGGTTTGCCGCCGATTGCGCGGGCTGGGCCTGTAGCGGAACCGCACCCGCCAAACCCGCGCTCATCAGCCAGTCTCTGCGTCTCATTAGAAATCCAGCCGCAATCCAAAGAGCATTGATCGTGCCGCACCGGAGGAGGTCACTAGACCGAAAGAGCCGCTCTGGATGTTCGTATTCGGGTTGTTAAAGTTTACACGATTGAAGGCGTTGAACATCTCCCAGCGGAACTGGAGCTTGGCGCGCTCGCCCGCCAGCATCCAATTCTTGTGAATCCCCATGTTCCAGTTTGAGGTTCCCGGTCCGGTGAGGATGTTCCGCGCGGAGTTGCCGTAGTAACCGCGGCCCGAGGCGGGGAGGACAAACGCGCTCAGGTCGAGGATACGTTGACGGCTTCGAATGAGGTCGCCCATATCCCCGGCATCGAAGTTGCCGTCACCTATCCGATCCGGCCGTCCCGAGAACTGATTCGTGTTGGCGGGATCCGAATTGGAATAGGAGGGGCTCAGGCGAGCGCCGGTATAGAAGGTGCTGATACCGACGACCTCCCAGCCGCCCAGGATCGCGTTGGGCACGGTACCCATTCCGGATAAGAACTGCTGACCGCGGCCGATGGGCAGTTGGTAGACATAGTTGAACCGCAACTGCTGGCGGCGGATATTTCCATCGTCGGCTCGCTCGAGATATCGCTGGTACTGATTCTGTTGCGCGCCGGGGCTGGTGGAGCGAAGGTCCACATCCGAGAGAGATTTCGCCCATGTGTAGTTCGCATTGAAAATGAACGACCTGCCAATCCTTCGGTCTGCCTGGATGGTAAGGCCGTGATAGATCGACGAACCTCCCGTGCTCGTCAAGGTGGCGCTATTGAAGCGAGGATAGGGGCGTCGGGAATTGCTGTACGGCGTCGTACTCGGGTGAAGCAGGTTGAGATTCTCCGCGTAGGGAATGTTCAGCGCTTTCGTGCCAATGTAGCCGATGTCGATCGCAGTTCCCAGAAACTGCCTCCCGATCGAGAGATTCCATTGATAGGTGCGCTCGTTCGGGTAATGCGGGTTCAATCCACTGATACTTTGCAGACCGGAGAAATTGGACGTTGTTGCAAACGGCGTGGGGAATCGGATGATAGCAACGTTCGGGTTCTCCAAGTTGAACGTCTCCGTGGATTGCCAAGGCCCACCAGTAGCCCCGGTACCGGTGAGGCCGGGCCAAATCTGCGTGTATGCACCGACGCCCGCGCGAATCACGGTATTCGTGTCTCCGAATGGGCGTATGGCAAGGCCGATCCGCGGGCTCCAGTTATTCTTGTCGCTTTCCGTGAGCGTCTCTTGCGGCAGTCCGGCCTGGGACGCCGTGACAATCGGCAGCGTGGCCGCAACGGCGGGAACCAAATCCGTCGGCATGCTGGAACCGGCCACGACCATGTTTCCTGTGGTGGGGTCGAAGGTGAACTTGCGCAGGAACTTCTCCTTCCATGGCGTTTGGTAGTCATACCGAATTCCCAGGTTAAGCGTGGCCTTCGCATTGAGGCGAATCTCGTCCTGCCAGTAGAATCCGTAGGTATTGCTGCGCATATATGCGTCCGGCCTTGCGATGCCGCGTGCGCTGGAGGAGGGATAGCCAAGCAGGAAATTGGCATAAGCCAGGCCTGACAGCCGGTCGTCAAAGGAGTACGATCCACGAACATTCAGCGGCTGGTTCTTGTCGTTCACCTGCATGTGGCGAAGGTCCACACCAAATTTGATGGTGTGCCGGCCACGGAACCAACTGATGTTGTCAATGATCTGGTACGTGTTCTGCGCACTACCCGACCTGTTCCGAGGGGTGCTCGCCGCAATTGGAATCGCACCGCCGAATGTAAACTGCGGCATACCCGCGATACCGGGATCGTTCCCCGGATTCGCGATGCCCTGAATGCCTAGAAGAGATTGGACGTCTTTGCCGAAGTTGTAGTCCGTGTTTGCAAAGACAGTGCGGTTGAAGCCGAGCTTGAGTTCATGAACCAGCGTGGGCGTGAACGTGTGCGTATCGGAAATGACGAGGCTTCGTCCGGGGATATTGCTGACGATGCCGCCCGGCCCGTAGCCTTCCTTCAGCGGCCCGGCGTTGTTGTCGCCATTCGTCTTCGTGATTCCCACGCGGCCAAAGAGGAAGTTGTTCTCGCTGATGCGGTGATCTCCTCGGAAGGAGTATACGTCGGAATCAAAATGCTGTCCCGGATCCGACGTGTAGTTCTGGTCAAGCCCATAGGCGCCTACGCCCTGGAGGTTGGGGTCGGGATAGAGGATGTTCTGGACCGCCTGCGAAATCGAACTGATCCTGCTGGTCGGCAGTACGTTGTTCGCGAAGGGGACCTGGCCGTTCACCGGGTCAGTCAGTGTGATTTTCCCGTTGAGCGCGGAGAAGTCTCCATTGCGCATCGCCGCGGTGGGAACAATCAGGTAGGACCGGCCACCGACACGGTAGCGCGCTCCGCTGTACGAACCATACCAGAACGTCTTGTTGCGGCCATCATAGAATTTCGGGATGAAAACCGGACCGCCTCCGTTGGCCATGAACATATTGTGGTTCGTAAATGCCGGCTTTCCCTGGTCTGACCATCGCCGGGCGGAGAACTTGTTGTTGAAGTTACCCCAGTAGAGGCCACCATGCAGTTCGTTGCTGCCGGATTTGCTGACG
>CAADGY010000009.1 GCA_900696665.1 uncultured Acidobacteriota bacterium | reverse complement strand
GTAATCGGTGATCCGGCTCCCGGCCGGTAAGGACGCAACGGTACGAGCCATTCCTGGGGCCTCCCGCTCCAAACAGAATAGCATAGAAATGTTCTTAAGTGAACAGTATTGGTGCTAGCCCGCGTTCGGCTGGCGGAAATCCGCGACAGCGTGAGCCCTACAGAGTGGGGCCTGCTGATGGCCGTGGCGGCCGGCGTCGCCTATCACGAAATGATCGGGACCACGGCGGGTCGCGCCCGGACCCAGGTTGCGCGGCTGCGGGCGCGGCTACGGCCGAGCGGGCGATCGATATGAACTGCGAAATCGAATTTCTCCCCGTCGGCGACGGCTGCAAGGCCGGGGATGCCATTGTCATCCGATACGGTGATCCCAACACCTACGAGATCATGGTGATCGATGGTGGCAATCTCGATTCTGGGAAGTCCGTTGTCAGCCACATTCAGAATAATTTCGGGTACAACGCCGTCGTCACGCATTCCGTGGTGACGCATTCCGATGCCGATCACGCCTCAGGAATGCGTGAAGTTCTCGCCGGCCTGACGGTGAAGAACCTATGGTTGCATAAGCCATGGGAATTCGCCTCGGCCTCGCGGCCTTACTTTGCGAAAAAGAACTGGACCGATCAGGGCCTAGCGACGGAAATTCGCAAGGAGTACGACATCGTCGCCGAATTGGTGGATACTGCTATCAAGAAGAACATTACCATCCAGCAGCCGTTCGCCGGCATGTCGATCGGGCCGTTTCGGGTGGTGTCTCCCTTCCAGAATGTGTATCCGTACTTCATTCCGCAGTTCGACCGCACGCCCGATCCCGATCAGGCAGCGATTGAAGCCGCGGGCTTCTGGATCGGGAAGGCACCGGGCTTGCTCGCGCAGCAGTTCGAGAAGGCGGCTGCCAAGGTGCAGAAGTGGATCGACGAGAGCTGGGAAAATGAGCGGCTGAAAGATGGCGGCTGCACGAGCGCCAGCAACGAGAGCAGCGTCGTACTTTACGGCGACTTCGGTCAGAGCCGTCGCGTACTGCTTACCGGAGATGCCGGTATCTGGGGCTTGACCATGGCAAAATGCTTTGCCGACCAGAACGGTCTTGCGTTGCAGGATTTCATGCTGGTGCAGGTCCCACATCACGGCAGCCGTCGGAACGTCGGGCCGACCATCCTGAACAGCATCCTTGGACCCATCAAGCCGAAGGGCACACTTCCGCATTCGCAGGCTTACGTATCGGCGCCGAAGGACGACGACACGCATCCGCGAAAAATGGTGCTCAATGCGTTTATGCGGCGCGGCTATAGGGTCGCCGCTACTCAGGGAAACAAGATCGCGTATTGGGGCGGCTTCCCGCCGCGGGCGGGCTATGGTGCTCTGACCATGCTGCCGTTCGCCACGAAGGTGGAGGACTATGATTAGCGAGAGCGGTGCGGAAAAATCGCTGAAAGACCAATATCGCTGGCAGATCTGGATCATCGTCGCGGTGAACACGCTACTTTTGTACGGCGTGGTCCAGTCAAATGCGATCAAGGTCGAGGGGCTGCGTGCCGTTTTCACTGACGCGCAGAACCTGCTCCCGGTCGGCGTAGCGCTCATCGTGGCGACCGTGCTGACCGGGCTGCTCAGTTCGGAAGCCAAGGCGCGGCTTGTCTTCCTACGCTGGCACCATGCCCTGCCGGGTCATCGCGCATTCAGCGCGCACGCCGTGAAGGACCCTCGCATCGATGTCGCTGCGCTTAAGAAAGTTCACGGCGAGGCATTTCCGGTCGACCCGGTGGAACAGAACCGGGCTTGGTACCGGATTTACAAAACGATGGAGAATGATACCGCCGTCCGCCAGGTGCACCGCGATTTCCTGCTGCTGCGTGATTACACCGGTCTGTGCGCGGTGTTCTTCGTGCTCTACGGCGCAATCGGCTTGTTCGTCATTCCGTCCATGAAGGTCGGTCTGATTTACCTGTTCGTGTTGGCCCTGCAATTTGTGTTCGTGCGGCAGGCTGCATCCAACTACGGAACCCGGATGGTCACGACCGTGCTCGCGCGGCGAGTCGGCAAGGAGTCGCAAGAACGGCCGAAGTCCACACGACCTCGCGCACGCAAGCCCAAGGCGGACGCGCCCGATGAGCAGGAATAATTACATGGACAAGGTGGAGGACCCTTGGTTTGCGGCTCGCTGCGGTACTGGTTCGGTAAAACGAATGGCGCTCCGGGGAGCGTCAAGTCGCGTCGCCAGAAGCCCACGGGATCAGGACGGAAACTTCCAGCTGATCGAACGCAGAGTGTGCGGACGCATCGCAGACTCCCGGGGAGAGGCGAAGGGGCCGCCCCGGCAGGACTTGTGAAGGCTGTAAACCTCGACAACACAATTCTTTCCTGAGGTGACCGCTTGTCGTCGAGAGGGATGCTTTGTTCAAGGTCTAATCGAATGATCGCGCAGGCACGATGGAATTACCGGAAACCGACTGTAGTCCCGCGAACATCGTGGATCACCCTACTCGGCACCCGGGCGTCGGGTCAGCCGCGGGCCAGCCTGGATCGGGCTATGCGATGGTCATCGCTGATCCCACGCGGTTCTGAAAGAACATCGTATGGAAGCTGCGGATTTGGCTCCGGAGTTCTTGCTCGGCGCTCTTCATCTCCGGTTGGCGCTCCAACAAAGTGATCAGTGACCGCTCCGTGAGTTCCGCATGCCGGCCGGATTCGATGAGCCCGTGGCAGATCGGGCATGCGGCCCAGTCGCCGACGCTTTCGCCGACGATCCCCTCGAACACGTATGCCGCGAATGTGCGCGCCGGGTAGACCCAGGTGACGTTCGGGCTGGAACAG
>CAADGY010000008.1 GCA_900696665.1 uncultured Acidobacteriota bacterium | reverse complement strand
GGCAAAACGCACACATCGCCAACGTCGAGGCCGGCCACGTCTGGAATGGCCATCAAACGATGACCCACCTGCCCGCCGCGAATCTCTTCTACACGCCAGGCACGTTGACCGGTTCCTGGTCCAGTGATAGCGGGGTCGATCGCCATGCGTCTTGGTGCGGCTTTATCATGAACGGTCGCATCCAGACGGGAGGAGGCTATTTTCAGCAGGGCATGGCGCCTGACGCCAACCTGTTTTCCGTCAACATCGCTCAAAGCTGGAATGGAGCTGCTTATCGAACTAGCTTCAATACCACGACGACCATCACGCGAACCGCTTATCGGCAAGCCATGATCGTTGGGATCAATGGGCAAACCGCCGACGTGCTCAACAGCAGTTGGGGCGGAGGCGGTTCGCCCGGCGGCAATAATTATTTCGCTGCGTCGGTGGATGCCCTGATTCGGCAATCCGGGAAAGCCTTTTTCGCCTCGGCGGGCAACAGCGGTTCCGCCAATTCCATTGGTTATCCCGCGAATGCCATCAACTCCATCGTCGTCGGCTCCGTCGGCTCAGACACGGCCAATCCGCCTTATAACACGACGTCCTCCTTCAGCAGCCGCGGTCCCCAGAGCTTGGCCGTGCCCAATTCACAAAATGCCAACTTCAGCGGGACTTACACGACCATCACCGGCGCTCGGGCCCGGGTCGACCTGACGGCGCCAGGACAAAACCTCACCGCTGCGTTTTATGGCGGTGCAACCGGCGGCAATCTGAACGGCACCAACAATTCATCCACCAACACCTATTCGACCAACATCCAAGGGACAAGCTTTTCTTCGCCCACCGCGGCTGGGGGAGCCGCCTTGATGGTCAGCGCGGTGCGCACCCTGAACATCCAAAATCCAGGTTCCGTGCCGACCACGGGTTTGGATTCGCGGATCATCAAAGCGGTCATGATGAATTCCGCGGATAAGACCTCCAATTGGTCCAACGCTCAATCCAACGTCGGGGGCGTTATTGTCACCACGCAAGCCTTGGATTACGAAGATGGCGCGGGGCGCATGAATCTGACTAAAGCCTATGACAATTTCATCAGTCCCGAAGCGACTCGGGACGCGGGCAACGGCGGCTTGGCCAATCCGATCAATCGAACTGGCTGGGCCTTGGGCAACGTGAGCACGTCGGGGACACGGGATTACTTCTTTGCCGCTCCGCTGCGCGGGGGGACGACCTTCACCGCTACCCTGACTTGGTGGGCGGATCGGTCCTTCGTCAATCCTGGCGTGAATGAAAACATCCTCGAAAACGCTTTCGCCAACCTGGATTTGCAGGTGTGGACGGTAGCCAGCGGCGCGGCCGACACATTGGTCGCCCGCTCCTCGACCTTGTGGAATTCGTCCGAGCACCTCTTCTTTACCTTGCCGGCGGGTGACCAGGAATATCTGATCCGCGTCGTGCACACCGATTGGCGCTGGAATTTCGCGGGCAATACCGACGAATCCTTCGGCTTGGCATGGTCGGCCACGGTGGTCCCCGAACCCATGACCGTGCTTTTAATCATGGGCATGTGCGGTGGATCGGTTTACTATGTACGCCGGCGCCGCCTGCAGCGCATGCTCATGGCCACCGAAGAAGATCGTGACGATGGCCTCGAGGCAAACACGGAAAGCTGAACCGGTTGGTTTCACAATGGGAAGCAACGAAACGCTGCGGGCAGGGGGCAAGCATGTCTCCTGCCCGATCGACTTGATCGAAGTCATGATGCAACAGGTTGCGTTTGCGGCCGACAGAGTAAATAGAGCACCGCCATGCGGACCGCCAGACCGTTGGTGACCTGCTCCAGGATGGCGGAATTCGGGCCATCCGCCACGTCGGGCGTCAGTTCGATGCCCCGATTGATCGGCCCGGGCGCCAGGATCAAGATATCTTTCTTGCTCCGCCTGAGCCGCTCGCCGTTCATGCCATATAGCGCGGCATATTCGTGAATCGAGGGAAAGAGTCGACTGCGTTGCCGCTCGAACTGAATCCGCAATAGGTTGATCACGTCCAAACGCGGCAGGATGTCGTCCAGGCGATAAGCGACTTCCACGTTCCAGTGGTGAATGGAAAGCGGGATCAGCGTGGGAGGTCCGCACACAATGACCTTGGCGCCGAGCTTGGTCAAGGCGTGGATATTGCTGCGCGCGACACGGGAGTGCGCGATGTCGCCGATAAGGCCGACGGTGAGGCCATCCAATCGCCCCCGGGCTTGCCGGATGGTGAAGGCGTCTAACAGGCCCTGCGTGGGATGTTCATGGGCGCCGTCGCCGGCGTTGATGATGGAGCAGTTCAAATGCTTGGCAAGCAGATGCGGCGCCCCGGGAACGTTGTGACGCACCACCATCACGTCCACGCCCATGGCCTCGAGATTCTTGGCGGTGTCGATGAAGGATTCCCCCTTGCTCACGCTCGAACCGCTGGAGGTGAAGTCGATGGTGTCGGCGCTAAGCCGCTTGGCGGAAAGGCTAAAGGAGGTTCGCGTCCGCGTACTCGGCTCAAAGAACAGGT
>CAADGY010000007.1 GCA_900696665.1 uncultured Acidobacteriota bacterium | reverse complement strand
TTCTGGAAATATCGTCCTCAATTATCTGCTCCGATAATGAAGGCGTTTGTATTATTCCGGGATGGGCGGCGCTTACGCGCTGCCCATCTTGATTTGCCGAAAGCGGACACACCTCTCAAAATATCCGGCAGGTGTTTCCGTCCCGTCGGCCACTTCATGCACTTGAGCCATATCACCGATGCGAAGAAACAATTAGCTGGATTCGTTGTGGATGCCTTGGAAAACGCCACGACTGCCCCGGGTTGGAGAGAGTGGTGGAACACATTCGAGAACCGACACCTAGAGGATTTTTGGGAAGGTTATCTTTTTCTGGCCGAGCCAATGCCGACAGAGTGGCATCACGATTGCGCTTTGCTCGCCACGGGAGGCGGCATTCTCGCAGACGACGCAGGCGATTTTGTTCTTACGATTCCTGACTTAAGCGGCTTCGCCTTTCAGGCAAACGAGCCGACAGTTTTTTGGACGGGTTTAGGATTTGAGTTAGGGCAGGTGGAAGTCAGAGAGAAAGGCCAAGACAGTGACACCTAACACCTATTAAGCCCGTTTGGGTCAATAGAAAAAGCGGTCCCTATCGGAAGTTTTTTTACTTCCGTTCTCTTCCCTCAGAATCGGCTCTCCGACTTGGTTTTCCGTAGGCAGTCTTGAGTGGCTGGGTGGAGCGCAATGTCGCACCCGAACCATCCAGCTAAACACCTATTCGTGACTCAATCGGGCGCGGTGGAGTCGTCGCCAACCCCGCCGGCCTGCCAGCGCCGCAATCAAACGCTGCGGCGCGGTCCAGAAACGCAGGTCGTTCACCCTGGGACTTTCCATTCAAGTTGAAGGTGGGCTGTGCACCCAGTTTTTTGCGGACTTGTCGCAGGGGCGGATGATCCAGAATCCAAGGTCTGTCGGACCGGCGTCCGGGGGCCGGATAAACGAGCCGGGGACGAGCCTTCGCTTTAGCTCGTCGTCCCCGGCGGTCGAACTCCAGCCCTCGTCCGGCGGCTATATGACCACTGGCCGCAGTCCCATTCAATGCGACCGGAGTGCTGGCGGACCCAACGCAGCGGGCGGCGTCAGTGCGCCAGTCAACGGAGCTGCGTCTCGTGTGGGTCTCGCGGTTCATGCGCCTCCAGTTAGGCTTCCGGGTGACTGCGGCCAGGGTCCAAGTCAGTTTCGGCTCAAGGCCATCACCAGGCGTTCGGGGTCGAACACGGTTTGGTTTTTGAGCATGAAATAGACGGCGCGGGCCAGCTTGAGGGCCAGCACGGTGTTGGCTTTGAATTTGTTGCCCCGGAAGCGCGCTTCCAATCCCTGGGCCAGCGGGCCGATGACGTGATGATCGCGTTTGGCGATGACGGCGGCTTCGCCGAAGGCCCAGCGCAGATAGGGATTGCCGAGTTTGGCCCCGCGCAGGCCCTTGATCTTGCCGGCACTGGCCACGGTGCCTTTGACCAGCCGGCAGTAGGAGACGAAATCCTTAACCGTGGGGAAACGTTCGATGTCGCCGATTTCGTAGAGGATCGTCAGACCCAGATGTTCGCCGATGCCGGGCACGGTTTGGAGCAGGGCATACTGGCGCGGGAGCGTTTTTTTGGTAAGCCGATGGAGTTGTGCTTCCAGGGCGGTGATCTGGGAATCGTAATGGCGGACCAGGGCCAGTTCGTTTTGGAGCGCCAACTGGCGCAGGGGATGAGCTTCGGCAGCCAGGAGTTGGGCCTCCCACGGGTCGCGGGTGCGGCGGGTTTGTTTGATGGGCGGACGGTTGTGGGCCAGTTGCTGGGAGTGGATGCGGGCCAACAGATCGGCGCGTTGCCAGACGAAGAACAGGCGTTGACGCAGGAGGGCGCGGAGGGGTCGCTGTTCGGCGGGATAGACGTAGGCGGGCGGGATGAGGTTGGTGCGCAGGAGGTGGGCGAGTTTTTCGGAGTCAATGCGGTCGTTCTTGTTCTTGCCGCCGTGAATGGCCTTGAGATAGAGCGCGTGGGCCAGCACGAAGGTCAGGCCGGCGGCCTGGCAGGCGTCGGCCAGCCAATACCAGCCGAACATGCATTCGCAGACGACGGTCAGGTCGTGCTTGTAGGGCGCGATGCGTTTGAGGAAGAAGTCGAAGTCGTTGTTCTGGACGTTGGTGTGGACGAGCTTTTTGCCGTCCCGATCCATGAGGCAGACGTACATCTGCCGGGCGTGCAGATCAATTCCGCAGTTGAATTGCGTGGTGGAGGTGTAATACTTCATAGCGTTAGACGAAAGGTGCCGTGAGGCACCGGTTAAACTAACAAGTTACGCGGGGAGGTGCCGCGAGCACTTCCCCGCCCGATGTCCCCGATGATACCAAAAACCAACAGGGCTTTGATGAGTTTCAAGAGCGCTGCAGCGAACCCGGCCATCGCGCTGTGGTTGCAATCGTAGCGTCCCGAGGGCCGGGTCGCTGAGCTTGGGTCGTTAGGCCACTTCGCGCATCGTGTGAAAAAGCCACTCATCATCTTGCTGACCGTGGCGGTAGTTTTAGGGGCGTTGTTCTCGCTCCCGATGCTGATAGGAGTCTGGTTGCCCGACGTGATTACCGCGCGGGAGCACACACTCGCAGAGCAGCGGCTTGCCAGCGGATATTCATTCCGTGTCGTGCAGTATTGGAATCGCGTGGACTTTTACTCGACCGAGTTGCGCGTCACTTCGCCTGACGGTCGCACTGAGGTTCACACGCTGGATGGTGACGACAGCAAGAGTTGGCGTTTGCCGCTGACTGTGGACGAGCAGAGCCACACAGCGACAGTCATGTTAGGTGGCGGCCGAGAGAGGAAGGTTGATTGGAAATGACGATGTTGTGGCCTAACCCCTATTAAGCCCGTTTGGGTCAATAGAAAAAGCGGTCCCTATCGGAAGTTTTTTTACTTCCGTTCTCTTCCCTCAGAATCGGCTCTCCGACTTGGTTTTCCGTAGGC
>CAADGY010000006.1 GCA_900696665.1 uncultured Acidobacteriota bacterium | reverse complement strand
GAGATTGCCGATGAAAACGACTCGAGTGCTGTTGTTGCTGGCGTTGGGCTGGCTGGTGATGCCGGCGTCGGTTTGGGCGTTCTACAACCCCTCCACCGGCCGCTGGCTCAACCGCGATCCCTTAGCCCGCATGTTTCACAAGTTTCCTTGAACCGGTGCGCGGTTGATGATTTTGGGGATCGAAACGCTCCACCCACCTCGGTTTTTACAAAAGGATTGGGGGCGCTCCCGCGAAAGGCCGTTGGCCCGCACTTTTTGCCCGTTTTTCCGCCGGTTTGGCCGACACTGCTCCCGCGCGCTCAGAGGCGCTGCTCTTCTCCCGTACTGGAGCCTGTGCCCGGGCCCTACGTCGCGCCCAGCGCCATGCACCCCAGCCGCCGCGCGCAGCGTTCATACAACGCTTGGAGCGGAAAGGCCGAACTCAACCGCACCCACACCCGGCGCACACTCACGGTCACGCTCGCCGCCAGGGTTGGAGAAAAGTTCGAGTTGCTTGGCGAAAACCCGATGGGCGAGCGCATCATCGCCACGCCCGTGCCGGTCGCCAACCGGCTGCTCATCCGCGGAGACCGCCACCTGTTTTGCATCGCCGCGAAATAGGGACTCCCCGCTCGAGTCCCGGCATCACTGACGAATAGGGCGACCGGGTGGATGACAGCCGCACGCGGAGGGTTGTAGCGAGCCATCGCTGGCAGCGATTGTCAGGGTCGGTGAAGCCGGCGGCCTGCCTCGAAATGAGGGGAAGAAAGAATACTTGTTTAATCCCACATTCTCCTGCTCGGAACCTCAAGTGGCGGTTTAAGAAAGCCGTGATCAAGAAGCTCTGCGGCGACTGCTCCTGCCAGAGTATAAGAACCTGACATTCAGTGCGACTCTGCAAAGACTGCAAGTGGCGGCGTGTCATTCTTTTTGAATTTGCCTTGCTTATATTCGGCCTTGGCGCGATAAGGCGAAGGGTAGGGCCCGCACGTGACAGTGACCTGGTTTGTTAAGCCCACGTTGCACGTGGAGGGCCGCTCGCTGAAAACGGGCATGAATGGACGGCTTCCATGCAGGCGCATGAAGGGTGAATGGTCTGGAGCGTTTAGCCGACTGATTGGCAGGATCTTCATCCGACGGTGTCCTGGTGGTGTACTTCAGGCGAAATCAAGTGAGGCAAAACGATTAATGCCAAGTTTAAGATTCCTGCGGTTGCAATCTGATTGGCTGCCGTCGCTGAGCTCATTCGGCAACAACAAAAGGGAAAATAAAATGAAAACGATGAAGTGGTTGATGGTAGGCGTGGCGTGTCTGCGGATTGCTGGGAATGCCGTCATGGCGCAAGCCACTTCGGACATTATTGGATTCAGCAACGGGCAGATCACATGGACGAATGTTGACCCGGCTCTATTCTACACTGTGGAGTGGCTGCCATCGTTGACCCAGAGCAATTGGACAGGCGACTATCGCAGTCTGCAAGACCTGCGATCATCCTCGCCGACTATCACTGCGGAGGTGCCGATGTTTCTCCGGATCGTTGGAAGCAGCAACGCGCTGCATTCAGCCACACTGTCGCCCACGACGGCGGCAATCGCAGCGGGCTACTACGCCGCGACAAACCTGACGCAAGTGGATGCGGATCTGGCGAGTGGCAACATCCATTCCGGCGTGACCCTGTTTGGCGTAACCGGCAAACCGGAGGTGGTGGATACAACCAGCGGCGACGCAGCCGCGGGCGACGTGTTGGCAGGCAGGAAAGCGTGGGTGGATGGTGCGGAAGTCACCGGTGCGATTGCTACGCACACCATGTCCCCAGCGAACGACACGCTGGCCGCGGGTTACTACGCGGCAACGAACCTGACGCAGGTGGAGGCGGATCTGATGAGCGGTAATATCCATTCCGGCATCACCCTGTTTGGCGTGACCGGCAAGCCGGAGGTGGTGGATACGGCCAGCGGCGACGCAGCCGCGGGTGATGTACTGGCGGGCAAGAAGGCCTGGGTGGATGGCAATGAGGTCACCGGAGTGATTGCTACGCACACCATGTCCCCAGCGAACGACACGCTGGCCGCGGGCTACTACGCAGCGACGAACCTGACGCAAGTGGATGCGGATCTGGCGAGTGGCAACATCCATTCCGGCGTGACCCTGTTCGGGGTGACCGGCAAGCCGGAGGTGGTGGATACGACCAGCGGCGACGCGGCCGCGGGTGATGTACTGGCGGGCAAGAAGGCCTGGGTGGATGGCAGTGAGGTTACCGGCACGCGCACGCCTGCACCAGTGCCAAAGACAGGACAGTTGAATACATTCCACACCGGGGACGATGGCGACCTGGAAATGGGTGTCGTTTCGCCGAACCTTCGGTTCACTATTCAATCCGACACCAACGTCGTGCAGGACAACCTGACGGGATTGATGTGGGCCCGGAACGCGAATCTCGACGGCACAAAGGACTGGCCGAGCGCAATTGACTATTGCGAGGCCCTGAATCACGGAGGCTACACCGATTGGCGACTGCCGAATGTGCGGGAATTGCACAGCCTGATTGACTTTGGCCGGTACAATCTTGCCCTGCCCTCAGGTCATCCATTCACCAGTGGTCAGGGGGGGTAACTACTGGTCGAGCACCATGTTGGCCGATCCCTCGGGCGACGCGTGGTACATGCGCCTGACCGATGGGTACATAGATGTCAGCGGTACAACGGCGTTGAATTATGTGTGGCCTGTCCGTGGTGGGCAGTGATGAAATCAGGCGCTAAGCCGAATCATCAGGGACGGCTTGTTCCTTTGGTGTCATGGCGAATTGGCCGATGAACATAAACCTCTAGCTACGTTTTCCGATAGCGATTGATGATCCAGCGGACTTTGCCGGTGGCGCTGGGCGGAATTTCCTGTACCTGTTGCATCTCAATGTGCGCGGACGGGCCGAACACCAACTGGAAACTGGCCTTT
>CAADGY010000005.1 GCA_900696665.1 uncultured Acidobacteriota bacterium | reverse complement strand
TTGATTTTGAGCACGCCCGGACTGAGTTCGTCAATCAACTCCACATAAACCTCGTCATTCGGCAGGGCATTGAGCGGATCTATGAGATACTTGGGGTTAAAGGCAATCGCCATTTCCGGCCCTTTGTAGTTGACCGCTAGACTTTCCCGAGCTTCGCCGACTTCTGGCGAATTGGCAGTGATGGCCAGGTTGTTCTTGCCGAACGTAAGCTTCACGGAATTGGCTTTCTCGCTGGTCATGATTTCAGCGCGGCGGAGGGCGTGCAGGAATTCCTCACGAACCAGCGGCACTCGTTCCTTGGCCTCCGCTGGAATCACCTGCCGGTAGTTCGGGTAATTGCCTTCAATCAACTTGGTTACAATCAAAATCGAAAAGCCCTTTTCGTCCTTTAGTGTGAAAGCGGCCTGATTTTCACTGTATTTCAGTTCCACCTCCCCTTTGTCCTGAAGCAGGCGATTGAGTTCGTTGACAGCCTTGGCTGGAATAATGAATTCGCCCTGGCTTTTCTCGGAAATGTCCACCTCTTCATCAACCAAGGCCAACCGTCGTCCATCCGTGGCCACCATGGTCACTTTATGATCCTTCAAACTCAGAAAGATTCCGTTCAGGACATAACGAGCTTCATCCGTAGAGATGGCAAAAGAAGTCTTCCGCAGCATCCCCTTGAAGGTTTCTTGGGGAAGAGTGACCTTCCGGTCGTCCTTGAAAGCAGGCAGTGGGGGAAACTCATCCGCGCCCAACCCGTGAATCTTGTAGAAAGAAGGGCCGCAGCGCAGGTTGCATACGTTCTTATCGTCCACTTCGAGGTCAATCTCAGACCCATTCAACTCGCGCGCGATGCCGAACAACTTCTTCACTGGCAGCGTAGTGGCACCGCCTTTGGCGACGCTCGCTTCCACCCCGCAGGAGACGATCACATCCAAATCCGTGGCCGTCAGACTCAACTGCTGCCCCTCCCCACGCAGCAAGACGTTGGAGAGGATGGGAAGGGTCGTCCGGGTGCTGACAATGTTCTGTACGGCTTGCAAACCGGTCAGGAGTTGCTCCTTCGTGATCGTGAGCTTCATGCGTGCTTAATATCTGTTTCTTTACAGAAAAATTATCCGTATTAAGGGCTGTGAATAAGGCAAACAACTCAAGGTGTCAAGGTTGCCCAAGTGTTTCCGAAGCAAGGAAACTGGAAAGCAAATCGGGATGCCAGAGAAAAAGTGCGGGGTTGTCCAGCTTGCTCACATTGCTCGCACACGCTTCACCAGGAATTGGACGGTTGTTGGTCGGTTTGTGCGCGATGGATCACCCGTGAAAGCACTGACGTGACCTTCGTCACCTCTTCCTGGTTTGAATCCCTTCCCAAGGACAACCGTACGAGGGAACTGGCCAACCCCGCTTCGAAACCAAGTGCCGCGACCACGTGCGAAGGTCTAAGCGAACCGGCTGAACAGGCGCTGCCACTGGAGGCGCAAATCCCTTCCAAATCCAAGCCAGCCAGGAGTGAAATGCTGTCCGCTCCTTGCACGACGAACGCAATGGTGTTGGGAAGGCTATGCTCCGGCGGTACCAGTAACCGCAGCCCTTGAATCCGTTCAAGGCCATTCCGCAACTGCGAAGAGAGGGGCTGAAGGTGGGATAAATTGAAGACAGGGCGTGGGACGAACCGTTCCAAGGCCTCCACCATCCCCACAATGGCCGGCAGATTCTCCGTACCGGCCCGCCGCTCATTCTCATGCCCGCCGCCCAAAAGCAAAGGATCGGGATGAAGTGGAGAGCGTATAAAAAGCAGTCCCGCGCCCTTTGGCCCGTGGAACTTGTGCGCACAAACGGAAATGAGATCGGCATTGAACTGTTGGACACTCGCGAACGGCATTTTTCCAAACCACTGGACCGCGTCGGTATGAAACAATACCCCATGCTTGCAGCAGACCTCGCCCAATTCAGCCACGGGTTGAACCGTACCGATTTCATTATTGGCAGCCATGATGGAAACCAGGATCGTGTCCTGACGGATGGCCCGCTCCAGGTCGTCAACCGAAACCAGCCCATGTCGGTCCACGGGCAACACAGTCAACTTGAATCCCTCCTTCCGGGCGAGATACTCGCAGGGAGACAAGACAGCGTGATGCTCAACGGCAGACGTGATGAGATGACGACCTTTCTCCTTGAGCCAGCGCGCCGTCCCCAAAATGGCCAGGTTGCAACTCTCGGTCGCGCCACTGGTGAAAATCACCTCGCTGGGCTTGCAGCCCAGTAATCTGGCTGATCGTTCCCGGGCTTCATCCAGAAAGGCCCGGGCTTTTTGGCCCACGTGGTGAACACTGGAGGGATTGCCCCAAATCTCGCCCAAGAACGGCTGCATCGCCTCGCGTACCGCCGGATCGAGCGGCGTGGTGGCGTTGTAATCAAAGTAAATCGTCCGCATCTTCGTAGGACAGGCCTCGCTCCTGTCTCCATTCTCTTTAGAAAACAGCCTTTTCGCTCAGAAACCCCGGCGGCGGCGAGTCCGGGCGTGAGAAGCGATCTTCCGTCCACGGATCCGCCGTATTCGAGTAACCGCGCACTTCCCAGAATCCCAGGATGTCGCGGTCCAGAAAAACGATTTCCCGGATGAACTTCGCGCCTTTCCAAGCGTAACGCTTGGGAATGATCACCCGCGCCGGCCCGCCGTGCGCCTTGGTCAGCGGTTTGCCATTCCACGAATGAGCGATGAGCACGTCGTCATCCAAGCAGACCTCCAGCGGATTGCTTGTGGAGTAACCGTCATAACTCTTGAAGAAAACATGCGTCGCCTCGGCCTTGGGCTTCACCAATTCGGCGATGGTGAAGAACGCCACACCCTCGAATTCCATGTCAAACTGGCTCCAGGTGGTGACGCAATGAAAGTCGCTCACGTCCTTGAACTGCGGCAGGCGCATAAATGTCTCCCAATTTAAGGTGACGGGGTTCTCCACCTTGCCGTGAATCTTGAGTTCCCACTCTTCGAGCGGCACTTCCGGCTGAATGCCGAGGTCAAGGACGGGGAAATTGTGGACCTGCCGCTGGCCCGGTGGCAGTCGGTCTCTCGAGCGGACAGCGGGCTTGGCTTTTCCGGCCATCTTCTCGGCCCAGCGTTGCTTGGCGGCAATGTATGCTTCTTTCATCAATGGCGGTAGTTTGCAGAAACCATGGGCGAAGAGACAGCTTGGAGGCAACCTGCAACCGTTTTAGTGGGGCAGGATTCACTCCAATCCCCGGTCGGTCAATTCATCTTCGTCCAGCCCCAGGTAATGTCCCAATTCGTGCAGCAATGTCGTGTGGACTTCCACACAAAAAATCTCCTCGTCGCCTTCGGCAAAGGCCCAGAGGTTTTCCAAGAAGAGAATGATCTGCGGCGGCATGGGCACAGCCTCTTCGTGCGCAAACTCCGGTCCGACAAACAACCCCAGCGTGTCGGGCTCGATGCCGTCGGCGATGAGGTCGGGGTTCGGCTGGCGCTCGAACGTGACCGGCAGTTTCCGCGCTTGTTCCCGCAGCGGTTTGGGCAAGGCGGCCAGTGTGGCCTCGACTTCGGCCAGGGCGAGGTTGCGAAGTTTGTTCCAGCCGACGGACATGACTTTCTCCTCAGGCGATGGTGCCAAGGCAACGTGGCGACTTGGTTGTGGTTGAGGGCATCGCCGGCTGCTACGCGCCAACCCGCTAACCTTGCGGCCCGGGTGACCGTCGGTTTCGCCGGCGGGACTGCTCGAACGCCCGCAGCGCGGCAGGATGCTCCTCGAAGAACTGCGCCAGGTCAGCCAGCATCTCCAGCGTGGCCGGGCTGAGGTGATGTTCAATGCCCTCGATATCGAGTCGCTGCGTTTCGGCGTCGAGGCCGAACAGGGAGAAAAAGCGCGACAGTGTGGCGTGGCGGCTCTGGATGCGGCGCGCGACTTCGCGGCCCTTGTCCGTCATGATGAGGCCGCGGTATTTTTCGTATTTCAGGAAGCCCGCTTCGCCGAGCTTCTTGACCATGTTGGTGACCGAGGCCTGCCGCACCTTGAGTGAAGAGGCAATGTCCACGACGCGCGCGTAACCTTTGCGCTCGATCAACTCGTGAATGCGTTCCAAATAATCTTCGGCGCTCTGGCTCGGCGATCCGTGCGTCGGCATGGTGCAGGGATTAAACACGGTTTTGGCGTGGGCGCAAGCCGGTCCGCACCCAACTTGCTGAGCGGCGAATGATCAGGCAATGTGTGCGCATGAAGTTTCGTTGGCTTAATCTTCTCCCGGCGTGCGCAATCGCATTGGCGGTTTCCTGCAAACAGGATAACCAAACCGATTCGCTTTCACCGACTTCCAGTCTCGACGCTTCAGCGACGGCCGCGCAAATCTTTCAGGTCAAAGGCGTGGTGGTCGAACTGGACCCGGACGGCAAGAACGTGAAGATCAAGCACGAGGAAATCCCCGGTTACATGGGGGCCATGACCATGCTGTTCGAGGCCAG
>CAADGY010000004.1 GCA_900696665.1 uncultured Acidobacteriota bacterium | reverse complement strand
GTAACGCGCCACCAACCCACCCATCGAGTGCGCGACCAAAATCAGCCGGGCATCACCAGAGCGGCGCGTCTTCCAATTCTCCAACCACTCCATGGCGGCCGACGCCAGTCGGTTGGCCGCGATACGATTGTCGAGCCGCCAGTCGTAAGGGAATTCAAAAAAATTCTCGCCGGGCACCGTTTCGAACTTGGATTGAATGAATTCGGAAAGTCCAGAATAGCCGTCAATCTTCCACAGGCCTGGGATCAGATGAACATCGGTCACGAGATGAGTCGCCGTCACGCCCTCTCCGGTTGAGGCATCACTACTCAGGGCCAAATCTTGAATACTATTTCCAAAAGTGAAAAGGGCGCGGCCCAAGGCCGCAATACCCAGATCCCAAACCGGACTGCCGTGCTTGACCAGCGTGCTACCCATGATACCAGGCAGCAAGATGATGACGTCATTCATGGGTGTTCTCATCGGGTCGCTCTTCCTTATTAAATACAGCCATACAATGTGAAGCCCACCCATGTTCCGGGCAAGACACCTTGTTCTAACAAATGCTTCTGCGCACTTTGCACGGCGCGCAAAGGTGAATCGCCCGCTACACGCTGCTGGTGGTAGTGGGTCGTAAGCTTGCGCGCGGCTTGGCCTTCAGCTTTGGGGATGCTCACCAGCACTGAGCTGACCCCAGACTCCAAGAAACCAGCCGGTATGCCCAGTATCTCATCCGCAGTGAGCACGACATCGCCGACTTGGGTGGGACGCCAGCCAGTGCTGCACGCGCTGAGAACGACTTCATCAAACGGCAACCGTGCCCGCGCCAATTCCGCGGCGTCTACTTTGGAATCAAAGAGCAGAAGCCCGGAATTCATCGGCTCATTGGGTACAATCGTAGCATGGCAGGAAATATGGAGCACATTGCCGTCTCCTTCCAGGCTGCGTACCAGTTTCCAGAAAGCCTTTTCGGTAGCCGACTCATCTAACAGTGGGTTCAATACTGGAGTTCCTGCACCTTCGTAAATTGCGCGCACGGCCTCGATCTCTTCGCGGGCACTAGGCAGATCTTGAAGCTTCTCCAGGCCTGGGTATGCCGGAACCCCAACCAGGGCGGCGCACGCCGGCCTTGAAAGGACAGTGGCCGCGCTCAGGAGACTAAGATTAGGAAGTATGCCCACCGGCAGGCGCTCGAATAGCCGGGCATTATCATGTACCAATCCCGACCACGGAACCAAATGAAGCAGGCCGTGTGGAATGATGACCAGTGAATCGGCCTGTAAAGTTTGCGACAAAAGAGATGGTGGAATCAAATCCTCCGCATGCACGCCGTACTCCACCGAGAGGTCGTGCTTGTAGGGATCGTAATGGGCCTGCTGAAGGTTCTTGGCGTAATCTGTCAGTTTTTTGGCCGTATCATCGGCAATCGGCAATCGGTTGCCTTGAACCTGTCCATTGAAAAGAAGAACGGCGCTCAAATCCGGTGGATCATAGTAGAGCGTGAGGGCTGCCTGTGATCGGTGTGACAGAACCTCCAGCAGTTTCTTCACGTCAAGTTGAGCGGGCTGGGTAAGGTGGCGCCAGCGGGGATCGCTGATACGGATCCGCTCCAGGAGATCGGCCCGTTTCTGCAGCAACTCGCGATGCTCCAACCGGCGCTGCTGGTTCCAGCCCTCGCGGTAAGCTTGATATTCCCGCGCGTCGAGTTGCTGCGTTAAGTCTGCGAATTGGCCATCAAGTCCGGAACTCGCCCGATCGCGAGAAGCGGGAATGCTGAGCACTGCCGTGAGCGTACGGGACTTGATGCTCTCCATGAATTGGCAGCAATCCCAAAGCGTCTCGGCCCTCAGCGCTTCTTTAATGGCCTGGGAGTACAGCTCTTTCTTGTCGGCCAAGAATGTGCTATCAAGGCGATAGCCGAGGGGAGCACGACGGAGGTTCGTAATGGTTTCCACGGCGTCACGGAATGACTCCATCGCTGGTTTCTTCTCTCCGGTGCCGGTGCAAATCCGGGCGCGAAGCCATTGTGACCGCCACAGGGCGTCGGGATCGAAATGCTCTTCCGTCAAATCGGCGATGCTCTCGTCGACGAGCCGCAGCGCCGCGCTTGAGTCCCTCAGCGCGTGAAGACACTTCGCCTGAAGGCATTGCAGCACACCGCGCTTGGGGCGAAACGCACCGCGGTCGAACACGGGTTCAATTTGCCGCGCCTGCTCCAATGCCTCGCGAAATTGTCCACGGCCGGCTTTAATCTGAGCCAGTTGATACTCGATCGCTTCGCCGCTTGCGAGTTTTTGGTATTCCGGCAGAACCTGGTTAAAGCAACGCTCGGCTGCGTCCCACTCTTGCAGTGATTTCGAAATCAGCCCGTGGTAGTAGACAACTTCAAGGGCGGCACGATAGAGCTGCATGCTCCGCATCGCGTCACCGGGATCACCACGTCCCGCCATGATGCCCGAAATTGAAGAAAAAATACCGGCGAGCACATCCGTTTGGCTCGGCTGTCGATCACCCACGGCAGGCTTGATGATTGCCTCGGCGTGCTCGATTTCTTCCTTGGCGCGCCGCAAGTCCCCCAACCATTGCAAGATATCGGCAAGATCGAT
>CAADGY010000003.1 GCA_900696665.1 uncultured Acidobacteriota bacterium | reverse complement strand
TCGCCGAGCTGCGCAGGATCATCCAGGACGGGCAAGGCGCGATCAACTGGGTGATCAAGGAACTGAATTTGTAAGTACCAGGGTCCGTAACGCCCTGATACGCATTCTCTCTCCTAGCCAGCCTGCCCCGCGGGGGCAGGTATGGGGAGGGACGCAAAACCGGAAGGAGAAACCCATGTTAAAAGAAATTGAACTTGATGTCATTTATAACAACCCATTTCAGAAGCGCCAGACCTATAACGACATCGAAGACCTGGCGCACACGATCGCCATCGATGGATTGCAGCAGATCCCCAAGGCGCGGTTTCATGCGGACGGCGTGCAGTTGAAGTTTGGGCATCGACGCACGGCGGCATTCCGCTGGTTGAAAGAGAACTGGAGAGCCGCCAAACTCCCCGATCGCTACAACGGATATACCGTCATGCCGCTGGAAATCGAAGATCTGAGTGACGAGCAGATGTATCGCGGCGCGACCATCGAAAACAGCCAACGTTCGGAACTATCACCTATCGAACGGATGGAGGAGATGAAAGGCTGGGTGGCGTTTGGCTATACCAGCAAGCAGATCGCGGAGTTATACCCCGGCATGAGTGACGCGACTGTGCGCGGGCTGCTGTACTTCGATCAGCTGATCCCCGAAGCGAAGGATGCCTTGCATAAAGGCGAGATCACCCAGGGCGCGGCACGAGCGTTGCTTTCGATGAGCAAGGTCGCCGACAAAAAGGATATCGTTTCGACCCTGGATCGGATCAAGCGGAATGATGGGGAGACGTTGAATGCCGAAGAAGTGGTGGAGGAAGAATTCGGCAGTCTCGATCATGTGGTCGATATGTGGGAAGACCGCCGCGACGGGAAGCCAAGATCGCATTGGCATAACGGCTGGCTGTTGGGTATGAAGAATTTCCCGAACAAGATGCTGCCTGAGCTAACAATGGAGGACGTCGCAGCCATCTTCGATGGTGACAAAAAAGCAGAGTCGTTGATCGCAGGATTTCTTGGCAATTTGATGACCATCGAAGATTTTGATGAGAATGCCAACATCGAAGCGCTGCGGAAGATCTCCCCCGAATATGCTGACAAGCTCAAGCACCTACTCAACCCGTCCAGCTGCACGGCATGCCCGTTCTACACGAAGATACGCGGTACGCACTATTGTGGAATGCGGGTGTGTTTCGAGCGCAAGACCATCGCCTGGCATCGGGAAATGATCCGCGCAGCGAGCAAGAACTTGGGTATCTCGATCTACGATGAGACAGATGGTCCGTATCTGGTTCTGGAAAGTTATCAGACTGCTCACAAAACGCTGTTCGAAAAGCGGCATAACGACCTGCGCTTGATCGCTAAAGAGTTGATCACTGCACGTGGTTATTTCTCGCAATACAGTTTCAAGGGGGTTGAGGACAGCGTGTTCATGGTGGTGGCGATCGGCGAAACGGCGACCAAACTGGCAACGGCAAAGCGCGGAGGGAAAGGCACGGCAGTGGACCGGACGGCGCAGCGCAGAGCAAAACTGTTCACCGCAAAGCGCAAGGAACTGGCGTGGGAATTCACGCTGAGCGCCAAGGCGATGTTCGAAAACGTACCTGGCGAGATCTGCTTGAGGCTGAACGATTGGAAATATATGGGTGTGGATTTCCGTCCGCCCGAGGAGCTTGATAGAAACGCGTCGGATACCGAGCAGGATGACTATCAGCGCCGAGTGCTGGTCTGGCGGTTGACCGACGACAATCTGGATTGGGGCGAGTATGAAAGCCTGGGAGAGACGGCAGACGCGCTGAATGACCTGGCAAAGGAATGGGGGCTGAAGATGCCCGCCACCCTGAAAAAGCGGGCGGTGCAGATGGATGCCGAGATCGAGACGGCATTTCCCGTTTCCACAGAAACGCTTCGACAGGCTCAGCGCGGCGCGCCCAAGAAGGGGAAGAAGAAATGACCCTGCCGACCATTACCCAGGTGAAGCCAGTGCGCCGTGGTCATTGCGATTTTTGCGGTGGTAAGGGAGCCGACCTGCAAGCCGAAAAGGTCACGTCGCCGCTTGGCACGACCTACCGCATTCCCTTGAGTCACTCCTCATGCAAGTCATCGGTCTTGAACGGCGCCCTGTTGCTCATGGCGCCAGAAGGAGAATCCCATGAACCCAAACAATGTGTACGAGAACCTGCTCGAAGAACTCGCGGCCGGGGAGCTCACCGTGCTGCAAAGGCAAGTCTTCGAGTTGTTAAGAGATAACCCTGACGGGCTGACCCGCTACGACCTGGTCGCGCAGATCTACGGCTATCGACCCGTCACCGTGGACGGCAACAAACACGACCGGAAGATTCGCAAAGCCATCGAAAAGCTGCGGACCCGACTGTATCCGATCATCTCCACCAGCGGCAGACCAGGCTACCGGCTCGACGTGAGCCGCGAGGCGGCGGAGAAGATGCTGGCTGAGTTGCTGAGCCGCAAGAAGCACTTGGAAGAGCAAGCCGATGCGGTCTCGAAGTTCTTCAAACTTCCAATGAAGCCAACCAACTATACAGCGCCACGCCGGCTGCGTGTGAAGAAAGCAGAACCGGGCGTGCGGCAGATGGAGATGGCGCTATGAAGAAGCCGCAATGCTCCCGCTGCGGCAGGGCGCTCAGCGATCCGTTTTCCATCGCGGTTGGAATGGGACCCGATTGCAGGGGAGACCTTGCCAAAAAGGGGTGGAAGTTCCCCAAGCCCAAATGGAACGTGATACGCGGGCACGTGGTGCTGGTTGGCATGGATGGCAAGGTCGAACCGCCGCCAGTGAACATCAGCGATCGTAAAAAGAAGGCAAGGAAGGTGAAGGATGAAAACGCAGAAAGTTAAGGTCATCGAGGTCAAGGAAGCGCCCGATCTGAAGAACCCGTACATCCAGCAGGGCATTCGTGACGTCCCGTCCGCAACGAACTGGGGCGAGAAGAACGGTCATGCGGTGGTGTACTTCATCG
>CAADGY010000002.1 GCA_900696665.1 uncultured Acidobacteriota bacterium | reverse complement strand
CCTGAGACAGATCAATCGGAGCCAATCGAATCACCGTATCCCGAAGAATCTCAACCAGGGTGCCGCCGAACCCCACTGCCACGAGTGGGCCGAATTGCGGATCGACTCTGGCGCCGAGAACCATCTCAAGTCCACCCGGGACTATCTGCTGTATCACGACGCCCTCGATAAGCGCTTTGGGCTTATGCCGTTTCACATTTGCCATCACGCGCTCGAACGCATCACGCACGGCAGCCGAATCAGACAAATCCAACCCCACACCGCCGGCTTCTGTCCGAGGACCCTGGCGCACCACCGAGCGAACGTTCCGCTTCGAGCGGTTGCAATGCTTCTTCCTAATTCGAAAAAACTGCAATGTCATGCCGGCTTGAGCCCGAGGCTGCGCATTGTTTTTCGGAGCCTCTCGTTGCTGGTATTGATGTACGCTCGAAACTGCTCAGGCGATTCATCGCGGATTGGAAGCAGCCCTGCGCTAACAATGCGGTCATGCACAGCCGGATCCCGTAAGGCCGTCTGCACCGCATCCCAGATCCGCTGAACGACGGGCGCCCGCACGTCGAGCGGCAGGAAGAAACCGCCCCAAGTTTCAAATTCAATATCCGGATAGCCAGACGCGGCGACCGTCGGCACCCCTGGAACAGGGGAAGACGCCGCAAAGCCGGCCAGAATTCGCACTCGTCCCGAAGCTGCTAGCTGCTTAGCGAGCAGAACAGACACTACAGCTGCATCTAGCCTGCCACCGATCAGATCCGGAACAATTGGAGCTTCCCCTTGGTATGCAATTGCCACCATGTCGAAGCCTGCGCGTTGTTTGAGCTCTTCAAACGCCAAGTGGAGCACGCCGTTCGTTCCGGTGTGCCCGAATGCGCCGCCCTTTTGCTTTGCTCCCGCAATCAAATCTGCGAGCGTCTTGTACGGCGAATTCGCCGGCACGATGATCATTGGAGCAAGCACATACGCGCGCGTGATGGGGATAAAGTTTTCCACGGTATACAACTGCTTCGTCGTCGACGGGCTCGTGAAGGTGCTGCAAAAACACATCGTGTAGCCGTCGGCGGGCGACGCGGCAACGACGCCCGCGCCCATCACGCCGTTGGCCCCGGGCTTGTTCTCCACGATCACGTTCTGACCCAGCGTCGTTGCCATCGATTGGGCGATTGCGCGCCCCACTTGATCGGTGGCGCCACCAGCGCTAGCACTGACGACGATCTTGATGACCTTGGTCGGATAGTCGGTCTGCGCGTGCGCGCCGACAGCCACGAAAGCGATGATCATGGCGGCGACGCCGGACCGAATTGTCTGTTTCATGATGTCAACCTTTCGATAGGGTTACGGGGTGTGGCTGCCAGGCAGCCGCGGATGCTTCGCAAGGTGGCAAGTTAGTCAACCCGGGTGCAACAGCCCACGGACACCCGGGATGCGGATTCTCAGCAGTCCATCAACTTGGCCATGATGTTTCGTTGGATCTCATTCGATCCACCGCCGATGGGACCTACTCGCGCATCACGGAAGAACATCTCCATGTCGTAATCACACGTATAACCGGCGCCGCCGAGTATCTGCATTCCGTGATTAGCGCAATTGAAATTGGCCTCGGTGGCAACGATCTTTGCCATAGAGGTTTCCATGATGCAAGGCTGATCATGGTCGATGAGTTCGGCGACACGATATGTCAACAGGCGGGCGTTTTCCGCCATGATGCGCATATCGGCCAATTTATGCTGAATCGATTGGAAGCGAGAGATCGGCTTACCGAACTGCACTCGCTGCTTCGCATAGTCTAGGGCGTAATCCAACACCTTGAACGAGTTGCCTGTCCCAACGGCTGCCATGCCAAGCCTCTCAACGTTCAGACACGCCATGAGACAGTGCCACCCATTGTTCTCTTCGCCGATCATCCACGTCGCAGGGGTGCGGACGTCGTCGAGAAACACCTCGTTGGTATGAGAAGTGTGGCGCCCCAGCATATCCATCGGTCGAACCGTAACACCCGGCTGTCGCGCATCGACGATGAAGATAGAAATCCCCGCCTGCCCGCCATCGGGGTTCGTCTTAGCGACTACTATCAGATAGTCGGCAACGTGGGCGCACGTCGTATAGAGCTTTTGGCCGTTGATGACGTACTCATTGCCCTGACGCACTGCGCGAGTGCGGATTGAAGCGACATCAGATCCGGCAGCTGGCTCGGATATTCCCAGCGCGAACTTTATTTCACCCCTCATGATCCTCGGCAGAAACTCGGCACGCTGCGCTTCGTTGCCATTCTTGAAAATGTGGCTCGCTCCATAGATGGCGCTGACCAAATAGGCTTGCGCAATGCCGGCGTAGTGATACGCGATCGCTTCGGCTAGGACTGCAAAATCCTTGTAGGTGCCACCCATTCCACCATATTGTTCGGGATAAATGAGGCCCATCCAACCCGCATCCGCCAGCGCCTGGTAGGCCTCGGCCGGATACTCGCCTGTCTTGTCCATTACCTTGATCTTCTCGCGTGGCAGCACCCGTCCTAGAAGATCCAGAACGCTCTCGCGGATCATTCGTTGTTCGTCCGTCAGACCGAACAAGTTGACTGTTTCCATATGCGCTCAATTACGCTTTCGCGCCGCCGCGAGCCTTCACCATTGTCGAAAAGATGCCGCTCTGCACAATGGTCCCATCCTGCTTTACCAGCTCCATGCGTCGCTTCAGAACACCTCGGTCCGGTTTGGAGGACACTCGAGCCTCGAGGACGGTCGTACGAAGAT
>CAADGY010000001.1 GCA_900696665.1 uncultured Acidobacteriota bacterium | reverse complement strand
TTCCAGGATGAAATCGCCATACTCCCGGGTGGTGCAGAGGAAACTGTTGGGTGTGCCGACGACGGTCGTGCCCACAATGCAACCCTCCTCGACTTTGAAGTCCGCCTGGCCGCCGCGTTGCACCCAGCCCTCCAGCGTCTTGCCGTCGAAAATCGGCTTGAGGTCTTCGGCGAAAAGCCTTGTGCCGCCCAGCCAAACTAAAGTGGCGAGAAGGTAAGAAAGTGTGCGCGGAGCCGCGCGCCTGACCGGGGAAAGAGTCGCGTCCATATCCATGCCCTAGAGAACAACTTTGCCGCGGAAATGACAAGCGTTTCCGAAACCACCCGCCGGACTGGCCCCTGCCCCGTGGCGCCAACCATCCTTGGTTGGCGTGGAAGGCCGCATCCCCCCCCCGCCCGGATCAATCGCGAATGGCTTCGTAGTCCCCGGAAGGTCCGGTGCTCTCAAGTCTGCGCGAGGCTCTTTCCGCAAGGCGAGGATGCCTGATTGCTGCTTCCAACCGCTCTGACTCTTTGCCTTTTCAAGACCCGTGCGGGCTTCGCATACTCAGCCGGTGAGCCACAGCCCGGACCAACTGCCTGAGTTGTTGAAGAAGTACTTCGGCTTCAGCTCCTATCGCCCGTTGCAGGAGGAAATCATCCGCGACACGCTCGCGAACAAGGACGTGTTCGCGGTGCTGCCGACGGGCGGCGGAAAGTCCCTTTGCTTCCAGCTCCCCGCGCTCGCCCGCGCCGGCCTCACCGTCGTGGTGTCGCCGTTGATTGCGCTGATGAAGGACCAGGTGGACGCGCTGCAGGCGGCGGGCGTCGCGGCGACGTTTCTCAATTCCTCGCTGGCGGCCGGCGAATCGCGTCCGCGGGTGCAGGGCCTGCACAACGGGGAATTCCGGCTGCTCTATGTCGCGCCCGAGCGGCTGATGATGCCCGGCTTCATCGAGGACTTGAAACGCTGGCGTGTAAACCTGTTCGCCATTGATGAGGCGCATTGCATCAGCGAGTGGGGGCACGACTTCCGCCCTGAGTATCGCCAACTCTCGACGCTGCGCGGGTTGTTCCCGGATGTCCCGATGATGGCGCTTACCGCCACGGCCACAGAGCGCGTGCGCGGTGACATCGTTCAACAGCTTCATCTGCGTTCGCCCTCCTGCTACGTGGCCAGTTTCAACCGCCCCAATCTGACTTACCGCGTCTCCGGCAAGACCGGCGCGTATGGCCAGGTGTTGGACTTCATCCGCGCCCGGCCGCGGGAGAGTGGCATAGTTTATTGTCAGGCCCGCAAGACCGCCGAGGAGCTTGCGCGAAAACTCAACCAGGATGGAGTGCCCGCCGCCTCGTACCACGCGGGCATGGACACTGCCGACCGCACGAAAAACCAGGAAGCCTTCCTGCGCGACGAAGTGCCCGTGGTGTGCGCGACCATCGCGTTCGGCATGGGCATCAACAAGCCAAACGTGCGCTTCGTCATCCACTACGACCTGCCGAGAAACATCGAAGGCTACTATCAGGAAACCGGTCGCGCGGGCCGGGACGGGTTGCCCAGTGAATGTCTGCTGCTGTTCAGCCCTGGCGACCGCGTGAAGCAGTTGCGGTTCATTGACGAGAAACCAAGTCCGCAGGAACGCGAAATCGCCCGCGCGCAACTGGAGCAGATGATTCACTACGCCGAGGTGGCAACGTGCCGCCGGGAGTTTCTACTAAATTACTTCGGTGAAGATTTCCCTGGCTCGAATGCAGATTTAGGTCATCAACTTATTTCATCGGCTCACCCTCACCCCGGCCCTCTCCCTCCGGGAGAGGGAGAATCCTCCTCCGACTCCGGCGATAACCGACGACGCAGATTGCCGGGTGACGCAGCCGAAGAAAACAAAGCAACCATGGCTGTTCCCCCTCCTTGGGGAGAGGGTGAGGGTGTGGGAGAACAAGACGAGGATGCTGGCCGCAGTTTCCTCAAAACGGCTCCGAGGACCAACGGCAACTGCGGCGGCTGTGACAATTGCCTCGCGCCGCGCCAGACCTGGGATGGAACACTCGCCGCCCAGAAGTTCCTCTCCTGTGTTTATCGCATCCGGGAGAAGAGCGGCTTCGGCGTCGGCATTCAGCACGTCGTGGAAGTGTTGTGCGGAGCGGAGACGGAACGCATCCGCAAGTTCGGCCACCAGACCCTTTCCACCTACAACATCGGCGGCGAGCACGACCGCGCCGAATGGGCTGCCATCGGGCGCGAACTGGTGCGTCTGGCTTTGCTCCACCAGAACGCCGATAAATTCAGCATCCTGGAACTGACGGACGCCGGGCGCGCCGCGCTCAAGTCGCGCCAGAGGATCATGCTCACCAAACCCGTCGCGGCTGTGGAACCGGACAAACATCGCATCGGCGAGATTGGGTGCGACGAGGCGCTGTTTGAAAAGCTGCGCCAGCTTCGCAAGCAACTGGCCGATGAACGCGCCGTTCCGCCCTACATCATTTTTTCCGACGTGGCCCTGCGGCAGATGGCGAGATTCTATCCACAGAGCGATGGCGATTTCTCGCGCATCAGCGGTGTGGGCGAGAAAAAGCTGCGCGAGTTTGGCGCTCTGTTCATGCGGGAAATCGCCTTGCATCTGCAAACCAATCCGCGGCAGGTGTTCGCGGCACTGCCAGACGAACAACCGGCCGCACCAGTGCGTTCCCGGCTCACGGACACCGTGCATGAGACGCTTCACTTTTTCCGCGCGGGCAAGACCGTGTCCGAGATTGCGCGGCTGCGGGGACTCAAGGACAGCACCATCTGGGGACATCTGGACGAGGCAATACGCGCCGGGGAGGTCATTGATCTCGACCGGCTCCTGGATGCGACGGCGCAGCAGGAAAT